>JAFVEQ010000034.1 GCA_017475895.1 Rickettsiales bacterium | reverse complement strand
GATTCAATAGTCTTAATGTTACAAAACTAAAGGATGCTGCAGATCTTAAAACACTACTAACCAACAGTGCCGATGAACTACAGCAGTTCCAGAATGAGTTTAAAGGTGGATTAGGTAAGTAGGGGAGGAGATAGGTATATAGTTTAAATTGTTTGCGAAAACAAATTATTTAAAACATATACTGAAAAACAACACTGACTAAAACTAAAACAACAACTGGCAAAACGACCTTTTCAAATGGGAAGTGAGCTTTGTTGTTGTTTTTGCTTTTCATATAATAATATAATCTTGAAGTTGTGAATAAAACTAGACTTCCAACTGCCATTGAAAAAATAAAGGCATCAATGAATAATATTTTTTCTGAATTAAATATTAATTGTGGATTTTTACCAATATAAAGTGGTATAATCATGCAGTAGTCTGCAATGTAGATTGTAACATTCAGTAGTTTATTGTTTATATTTTTCTTTTTCAAAAAAATTGTTATGCCGTTGCTCATGGCTAAAATTAGGGCACCGGTCCAGATGCCAACAACGTAGTCATTTACGCCAAGTAATCTCGAAATGCTTAATCCAGAAACTATCATCACCGCACACACGGGGCAGGCTATTGGGTTGGCGAAAAGGTTTCTGTTAAAAAATAAAAACATCAGTAAAATTAATATTGTATTCATGGTAAAATTAGTTTTATACATGCCCTGATAATAGAATTATTGCTGTAAATGTCAATTATTAATGAATTGTATTTATCAGTTCTTCCTTGGTTAGGGAAAAATTGCTTTCTATGAAATTTGTTTTGATTTTTTCTATTATTTTAGAAAAGTTTTTGTGATCGGTAAATCCTGCCTCCATTAAATCTTTGCCTCTGATGTTCATTGTGGGTATATTGAGTTTTTCTAATGTTATTAGGTCATTTTGTAGGCTGTTAAAGTTAATGAAATTATTGCAGTGGTATAAAACTATTATATCCTTGACGATTTTTTTGTCATTTAGGCGGAAGAGAAGTTTTTTTATTTCGAATGTATTCAATTCACATGGTGTATTATTTAAAATGGTTTCAATGTATTTTTTGTCGGTGTTTTTCAATATTAACTCGGTGCTAAAATTATTTTTTGACAGCAAAAGACATAGGATAAATAGATAATTGTGGTTGAAATTTATAAAGGTATTTATGGAGTAAAAAATCTCTAGGTTGTAAAAATTGAGTTCAATTTTGTTATCTATTATTTCCTTTAGGATGTTGTGACGTTGTGACAACTCAAGTGTTTTGACGGAGTAGGGTGATTCTAATATTTTAAAAAATTCTTCGCTAATTCTCTCCTTTGATAGTTTTTTTATTGTTTCTTTGTGTTTTATGCAGTCCAACAGGTTGTTGTAATCCATGTCAACACAATATAAACTATAGAATCTGAAAAATCTCATTATTCTCAGATGGTCTTCCAATATACGATTTTCGGCATTTCCTATAAATTTTATTGTACCATTTTTCAGGTCATTGATTCCGTCAAAATAATCGTAAATTTTACCATCGTAGTCCACATATAACGCATTAAATGTAAAATCTCGTCTTTCGGCATCTTCTTCATAGTCTGTTGTGAATTGTACCTTTGTGTGTCTGCCGTCGGTTTCTATGTCTTTTCTCAATGTTGTTATTTCAAAATTTTGGTTATTAATAACTGCCGTTATGGTGCCAAATCTTTTGCCAACTGTGAAATATGTTACATTATTTTGTTTTAAAATATTTTCCAGCTCGTCCGGAGTGTATTTTGTTGCTATATCATAATCATTTATTGGTATATTCAGTAGAAAGTTTCTCACACAACCGCCAACCAATCTAGCTTCATCACCATTTTTTATTAAAATACTAAATAAATATTTTAATTCAGTGGTGAAAATATCTTTAACGTTGGATTTTTTTATTGAGAAAAACATTTTTACCGTCAATTTTTATTAAACCCTTTTGGCAAGCCCTCCACAACACAACATCTATGAACCCAACCTTTTCTCCGGTTTCTTCGTGAATTTTTTTAAACATAAGGTCACAAAAATATTTTATTTCCGGCAATAGTTTTGTGTTATTAACTTTATCCACAAATTCGTAGGTTCCGTACAGTGCAACGCCCAATCTTTGTATCCATATATCATATTTAACGAAATTTAATCCAAGATTTCTGGCTAAATGATGCTTCGTTATATTTCCGATGTACGGTAATGTTCCTAAAAAATTAACCTTTTCTTCAACTGTTTTGAAGCTATAGAGTGTCTGACTATAGGATTCTCTGTTATCCCATATATTTTTTATGGCTTTTACTTTCCCTTTGTTTTTATATACATTCAGTAAATTCTGTTCCGTGAAGTTTTGATTTTTATTTATGATATCTATTATTTTATTACAAATTACTTTAGCATAGTCCTGCTTAAAACCGGCAACACACACTACATAAAAGCATTCATAGGCAAATTCTTCCGGTGATAGTGTGGTGTTCTTGTTTAATATTTCGTGTATCTCGGCGAAACTTCTTCTGTCGGCATCGATTCCCATAATTTTCATTTTAACCTGCAGATAATCAAATATGACGGCAGTTATTTCGGTTATTTTTTCCATATTAAAAATCTCTCTTGTTTTTAAAGGCGACGTTTAGCGTGTTGTCGTCCAGATAATTTAATTCGCTCCCCATTGGAACACCCAGCGCCGGCTGTGTTATTTTTACATTAAACTCTTCCAGATGACTCACTATGTAAAAGGCCGTTGTTTGTCCGTCCAATGTTGGATTTGTCGCTATTATGACCTCTTCGACGTTGTTTTCTTTTATTCGTTTTTTTAAATTTTCAATTTTTAAAACCTCTTCACCTCTACCCTCTATGGCCGATAGTGTACCGTCCAATATGTGATAAATTCCGTTAAAAATTCCTGTATTTTCAATTGCCCACAGGTCAGAAACACTTTCCACTACACAAATTGTCTTTGTGTCTCTTTTTGCATTCGAACATATGTCACATATATCACCCGATGTGAAATTTCCACACACTTTACATTTATTAACTTTATTATAGACTTCGTTTAGGGTTTCCACCAGAGGTTTTATCAGACCATCCTTATTTTGTAGCATACTCAGAGCGATTCTTTTGGCCGTCCTTTGTCCTATTGTTGGCATCTTTTGCAAAGCATTAATAAGGTTATTTATTATATAGTTACTATTCATTTTTTCTTTTATTGATTTTTGGATCCATAATGTACAGTGCTTCTACAGTACCACTAAACATATTTTTTTTGTATTTAAAATAGTTTAGTGAAATTAAATTATCAGCTTTAACATCCCGTACAACCATTTTACAGTCTTTGGGTAAATTTTCAATGGTATTTACATTTGAAATGACTTTATTTTTGTATAAATTCTGCAGTTCACTATTTGCAATATATTTTATGTTTTTGTTTCTATCATACAAATAGTAACCATTTACATCCGCCTTCAGAATAACGTAGTCAAATTTTTCTCCGTAAGAAATTAATTCAAATACATTATTTTCTATAATTTTGATGCTACTGTAAACCGTCTTTATTGCCTTCACAACGGCCACGGCAACCTTTAAACCTATAAAACTACCGGGACCATTTATGACGGATATGCAGTCGATATCATCATACCACATCTTGTTGTTATTAAGTATTTTTTCGATGCTCGCCACCAATAATTCTGCCTGTTTGTTTTCTTCTTCTACGTTTATTTCATCTATTACATTTTTATCATTTTGCAGCAAAACCAATATTTTTTTGTTTATAGTGGATATTGATAAAATTTTGCACATAATTTTTATTGATTATTTCAAATAAATAATTTATCATAATGACATACTGGATTATTTTGTTCCTTTTAAAGAAATATTCAAGTATTTTTTGTTTTTTATTACAAATGTGTGTAAAATAAAAATGGAAGAAACATTACATCCTTCAATGAGGAGAACGATAGTATTGATTGGTATGATGGGAGCTGGCAAAACAACCACTGGTTTTGGTTTAGCGCAAAGATTAGGAATACAATTTATTGATTCCGACAGGGAAATAGAAAAGGCGGAAGGCTTGACAACCGCTGAGATTTTTGAAAAGAATGGAGAAGAATATTATAAAGAGGTTGAGAAAAAAATTATAAGAAAAATATTGAATACAACTAAGCCACAGGTTTTGTCTATAGGTGGTAATGCATACGATAATGAAGATGTCAGAAAAATGATAAAAGAAAAGGCCATATCTATTTTCTTGGATGTGGATCTTGATGTTTTAATAAAAAGAGTTGAAAGAAGGAATAATAGACCCCTGCTGGAGGGAAAGGATAAAGCTGAAATTATGACACAGATTTATAACGATAAATATGATATCTATAATACTACAGATATAGTTGTAAATACGACTTATTTGAATAAAGATACAACTATAAATGTTATAACTCAACTGATAGCAGACTATATAAATAATTATAAAAAATAGATGTGTAGTAATGGCTAGAAATGTTTTAACGGAAGGTAATATTGGTATTGTTTTAAGGTATTTTTATACATATTCTATATTTATTTTGTCCGTTATTTTTAGTCTTAGAGGTAGTAGAACGTTTAGTTTGTGGATGGATATCAGCACAGTTGTGATATGTTTTCTCTGTAGTTTTTGGTTTCAAAAAAAAAGTGATAATGAGGCATACATAAATTTATTTTTGTTTGGAATGATTCTTGATACGTATACTTTTATGCCGATTGGTTTAAGCAGTTTTTCGTTGCTTATTACCTATAAAGTTGTTAGTATTATTAGATCTTTCCTATCAAATGGCTATTACGTGTTATCGTTCGCAAGAGATTGTTCTATGTTTATATTTTTGTTTTTTACTTTAAAATGGTTTATATTTTCCTATTACAATGAGGTTTTTTACAACTTTGGTTATGTGTTTTTCAACACCGTTAAAAATACACTTTACTGTGTTTTACTCTGTTTAATTTATAAAAAGTTTAGAAAAGATGTCTAGTTTATTGGAGGAACATGTAAAAGGTATAGTCTCCATAAGAAGACTACTATTTATGTTGTTACTTCAATTTATAATGATAGTTGTTTTGGTGGGCAGACTATTTTATTTGCAGATTATTAACTATGATAACTTTAAAAATAAATCTGAAAGTAACAGAATAAAAATGACCGTAATACCGCCATTGCGGGGTAATATAGTTGATAGAAATAATAATTTTCTGACGAATAATAGGGACAGTTATGAATTAATTTTACACAGAACAAAAAAACAAAAAGATGCGGAATTTATAGAATTAATATCGGACGTGTTGAGTCTAGATCGTCATAAGAAGAATAAACTTATAAAGCAATTGGGGAACAATAAAAATAAACCCACAGTTACTGCCATAAGCAGTTTAACATGGGACGAACTAATAAAAATTGAAAATAACATTTATAGAATTGACAACATATCCATTGATAAGGGGTACATTAGAGAGTATTTATACAGCGAAGAATTCGCTCATGTCTTGGGCTATATTTCTAACCCTAATGGAAAAGATATAGCTAAATTGTCAAACAAATTAACAAAAGATGTGCTACTTCATCCGGGTTTTAAAATAGGTAAAAATGGGCTTGAGTCCGCCTTTAATTCTAGGTTGACTGGTAAATCTGGGTATAAAAAAATGGAGGTTAATGCATTCAATGTTCCTCTCAGAGAATTGGAAAGAAAGGAAGCTGATACTGGAAAAAATATCAAACTTACTATAGATCTAAAACTGCAACGATATATCTATAATAAAGTAAAAGATTTAAGAGCTGGTATTGTTGTTATGAATGTGAAAACCGGTGAAATATTGTCTATGATATCAACACCATCTTTTGATACCAACAGATTTATTGATGGAGTTTCTGACGATTATTGGGATGTGTTAATTAATGATGAAAAAAAACCAATGTTTAATAAAACCATAAGTGCTACATATGCTATGGGTTCTACATTTAAACCTATAGTCTCAATAGCTGCCCTAGAAGAAGGCTGGGAAAGAAAAAAAACAATAGAATGTTTGGGTACTATGAATGTGACGAAGAAACAGGTGTTTAAATGTTGGAATTGGAAAAATCACGGACATGGTAAAATAAATGTTTTGGAGGCTCTGGAAAGGTCCTGTAATATATTTTTTGCTAACTTAGGAATATTTGCTGGTGTGGATAACATTTACAACACAGCAAAAAAATTAGGTATAGGAGAACAGTTTAATATAAATTTATCTGAATATAATTCCGGTATATTACCAAACAGAGCTTGGAAGCTCAAAACCTATAAAGAATCTTGGACTAAAGGTGATACCATAAATATGTCAATAGGTCAGGGTTATGTATTGGCAAATCCACTGCAAATGGCGGTTATGGTGTCGAGAATAGCAAATAACGGTTATCCCGTTAAACCATTTCTTATTTATGATAGTCCAATAAGAGAGCAGAATGAAGCGTTGTACAATTTTGAAGCTATGTTCAAAAAAGAAAGTATTGATGCAACAAAAGAAGGAATGTTTATGGTTATAAATGGAAAACATGGAACCGCAAAATGGACCAAACCTAGAAAGAATAACGAAAAATACATGATATCTGGTAAAACCGGAACCGCACAAGTTATTTCATTTGAAACTATGGAAAAACTAAAAAGTGGTTTTAAAGATGATGATGTTTTGGATGAAAAATTTAGAAACCATAGTATTTTTATAGGTTTCGCTCCATTTGACAATCCAATTTATGGTATAAGTGTAATTATAGAACACGGAGGTGATGGAGCTTCGGCAGCTGCTCCGGTAGCTGTGGATATATTAAAGTATGCCATTGATAATGAAATAATAAACCAAAAAAATATAAACTAACAATAAAGACTAATAACCACTTTCATCATAAACTTTTCCAACTTTTTCATTAGTCAAATATCTTTTTAATTCTGGAACTAAATTTTCAGGTAGATTGTCCAAACTAAAAAATCTTAAATCTGTACATTTATGTGGTTCCATTATCTTTGGTACACCTGTATACTTATTTACAGTATAAAACAAACACATATATTCTCTATTAGATACGTTATTTATTACTTGTTTAAAAACTAAATCTTCTTTTTTAATTTCAAGCCCCGTTTCCTCTTTTACTTCTCTTACTAAGGCATGTAAACAACCCTCTCCTGCTTCCAAATGACCAGATGGAACACCATAATAACCATTCATGTAATTCGTTCCTGCTCTTTGTTGTAATAATATTTTATTGTCTTTAATTAATACAAGATATACTGCAACAGCTAAAGTAAATCTTTCAGTCATAATCTTAAATATGTCTTTCTATTGTAGATTATATATATAAAATTATTAAAAGTAAATATTTATATTTTAATTTTAAAAATATTTTATAAAAGTCAAAATTAAAAACTGTCAATTACTGTCCAGCTATTTTTGGTTTTTTCGTTTATGGTTATATTACAATCAAGGGTTTTAAAAAAGTTTAAACTGTTTCTGGCTTGTTCTACTGATTTATTATTTAGTTTTGTAAAAATATAGAAAACTTTATTAAAGGATTTCAAAAAGTTAACATCATCAACAAAACTGCTCAAGAGTAAATTGTTGCATTTGTTGTCATTTATTAGTTCTATTGATAATAATAGCTTTTCGTGTTCGTTTATTTTTTTGTTTTTGTCAAAAATTGAGTGTGGTAGAAAGTCGTAGTCTTTACAGTCTACCCACAGACTCTCATCAAATTTTTTAATTTTTTCCATTGATGTTGAATATAATAGTAATTTTTCATTGTTTTTATTTACAAATTTACTAATAAAATCAATGATAAACGACATTATATCATTATTTATACAATAGAAGTTTACATTCATTGTGTATCCTGTTTAACGTTCCATAAACTATCTTTAACATATTTTTCTATGAAGGCATTGTGTCTTGCTGTATCTTCATCGGTATTTTTAAATTGTCTACTGGCTAAAACTTGTCGTTTTTTAATTTCCTGTAGTATTGAATTTATATCGATATTACTTGCGTTTTTAGTAATGTGTTTGTCATCTATTAGTTTTTTCTGAGAACCACCATTAAGTTCTATATAAACATCAGCTAATAGTTCTGCGTCCAGCAGAGCTCCGTGGAATACTCTGGCGGATGCATCCACATTAAATCTTTTACAAAGGGCATCCAAATTATTTTTTTGTCCAGGAAACTTTTCCTTTGCTAATATCAGTGAATCTATAACTTCGTTCTTAAGTTTTTCATGTCCGGCTAACTCAAGTTCGTAATTTAAAAATTTCATATCAAATGGGGCATTGTGTGCCACCAGTGGTGAATCTCCAATAAATTCGATCATTTTATCAATTATGTCTTTAAAAACTGGTTTACCAACAACTTTATCGTTTGATATTCCGTGTACCTTAACCACTTCTTCTGGAATATCTCTTTCCGGATTAATTATTTCATGAAAGTATTTATCAGTTCTTTTACCATCAATTAACTCCACAAAACCAACCTCGACAAGTCTATGACCCTCCAGCGGATCAAAACCAGTTGTCTCCGTATCAAAACAAACTTCTCTATTTGCTACCATTCTTTTCTTTTAAAGTGGTTAAAAAATTATTAAAACCCTTTGAGGATATGATGGAGTTTATCTCTGACCTTTGTGCTGAAATAAAGCTAACACCCTCCGTTATTATATCCCTTATAAAATATCCATTATTCTTTTTTATAATCTTAAAGTTATTCTTAACTTCATTGTTGTTGTAATTTATTATAGTTGAGACATTAAAATTATTTTCCTTAGAACTTTCCATAGATAATATTTTATAGTCACCATTCTTGTAAACATCCAAAACGGGTATATAATTTCTTATTAATGTTCTCGAATAATTCTCTATGAACTCATTTTTTTCCTCATCAGTTATTGTATTTCTGTTTTTGCCTAATATAAAGTTGGCCATCCACTTTAGATCAAGCACTTCATTTGATAGGTCATAGAGTTTGTTTTCTTTAATTTTTTCATTGGTTATTTTGTTTACATCCTCTAATTTATTGGAAAAATTTTCAATAAATTTAGATATGGCCACGTAATCTTCTTTATTAACATTTACATTTTTTTCGGTGGCAAAAGTTAATGTTGTTAAATCTAGTAGAAACAAGAAAGCTATTGTAAATAAACATTTAATTTTCATTTTTTACCTCTTTATTTATTTTCGTCCTATACTTTAAATTTTGCATATAGCTATCTCTGGTAAATATATAAGGGTCAAAAGATTTTTTCAAGAAATCTTTATTTAACTTTACTGCATTGTCTACAGGACCCGCATAAATACTAATTATTTCTGGTATTTTTAATTTTGATGGTGTAATATCGCCATTATCTCCACCAACTCTTAAAACATTGAAGGTGAACGGATCAACGGCGGCATCAAATAACTTACCGGTTCCATCCCTTAGAGTTGTTGGTCCTAAAAATGGTAACATTATATATATACCGTAGTTTACTCCGTAAAACGCTAACGTTTGACCAAAGGTTTGTTTGTCTCTGTAAAAACCAAAATGTTTTGCTGGATTAAAAAGTCCAAAAATTCCAATCGTCATATTTGTGGTAAAAGTTGCTATTGTTTTTGCTGAATTTTTGAAATTCAATTGTAATATGGAGTTTAATAGAGTTATTGGATCAAAAAATCTGTCTCCTAAGTTGTTTATTCTATCTCTTATAAATTGATTTGTTATTTTGTGATATACGTTTGACATTGGAGTTGCTACGCGTTCAGTCATAAATATATTGAATGAAAAAATTTTTCTATTAAACGACTCCAGCGGATCTTTTATTTTTTCAACTTCTTCTTCATAATCGTCATCATAATCATCGTCATCATAGTTATCATCGCTTTCTTCTTTTTTATTTTTATCTTTGTAGTTAGTTGTAATGTTTTCTTTTTTATTGTTTAATTCAATTATATTCTCTGTGGCGGAGGTAATTCTACTGTTGATTACTATAAAAAGAAGTAATGTTGTTAAACTAAATCTGCATTTTGTCAATTTCATTTTCTACCATTTGTAAATTCAATGTTTTTTCATATTCATTGATGACCTTTAGTATTTTGTCTTTTTCTAGCATTTTTATCAATTTTTTAACCCTAGTATTTTCATAATCGTTTATGGTTTTCAATAACTTAATACCCTTTTCTCTTTCTCGACAAATTAAATAAACTATTGATAATAGATACTTAATATACTTATCATTTGGCCACAATATTGAAGCAATTTTTAATCTGTTTTTACATTCGCCTAACATACCAACTTCAAAAAAATCCATTGCTATGGCGATGTTGTTTTCCTTTAAAAAGTTTATATGAAGGACAAAATTTCCGTAGATTTTTGTTACTTTCTCACTAACTTGTCCCATAAATATTCTTATTTTGTTCATGTACATAATAAAACCTAATAAATTTTAACAATAACAAACTAGCAAATACCTAGCTCGACCATAGTTTCCTTCTTTAGAGCTATATTATCCCTCTTACCACTTGGCAGAATAGGAAATTCTTCCCTAAATATAACTGTTTTTGGTAGATATAATTCCGATATAAAATTACTTTTTATATAGGATTGTAGAATATCGGTATTAACCATTTTATTATTTGTTATCAAAACAATCTGTTCCCCTTTTGACTCATGTGGTACTGATACAGCACAGTATTGAAATTCTGTGTTCATCCATGAAAAACATTTTTCCGCTATGTTTTCAACATTAGTTAAAGAAACCATTTCACCACCTATTTTAGCAAATCTTTTTACTCTATCCTTAATGAAAAAATAACCGGCATTATCCACTTCAACTACATCACCGGTGTTATACCAACCATCTTCCAGTGGAACTATTTTTCCGGGATTATCTGCTTTTATGTAACCTTTCATAACATTTGGACCTCTGACGTATAAAATACCGCCATTTTCTATTCCGTCAACCTTTTCAAATTTATATTCGATGCCTGGCAATATCTGACCAACTGAACCAAATCTACAGAATACAGGATTGTCTGCGGTTATAACGGGTGAACATTCTGTTGCACCGTAGCCCTCCAGCAGTCTGACACCAAACATTTCAGACCATATGTTTCTGGTATCTTGTTTAACCGCTTCTGCTCCACCTAAAATAAATCTTATGCTGTTAAAGTCATATGGGTGTGCCACCTTTGAGTAACCTCTGAAAAATGTATCGGTCGCTATTAGGGCTGTTGCACCTATTTCATACACCAGTTCTGGAATAATTCTGTAGTGTAGTGGTGACGGGTATAAAAACAGTTTGCTACCAGAAATCAACGGAAAAATTGTTCCGACGGTTAGACCAAAACAATGGAACATTGGTAGTATGTTAAATAATATGTCGGAATTATTTAGATCAAAGAAACAGTGACACTGTATTACATTTGCTATTATGTTGTTGTGAGTTAATACAACAGCTTTTGGTGTTCCCTCGGAGCCGGACGTAAACAGAACGGCACACTCACGGTCGGCACTATTTTTAAATGGAATATATTTTTTTTTGTATAGAAAATATGAATATAGTTTATCTTTTAAAGTGAATGTTTTTGCTATATCTTCCAGATAATATATTTTAACATTTGAGTTTTTCAAAATGTCAATCATGTTCTCTAGTTTAGCGGTTTCTATAAATTCTCTTGATGTTATAACATTTTCCACTATGGCGGTTTTGCACATTAAAACGACATTAGCTATACCACTTGAAAAGTTTATCATTGTTGGTACTATTTCATAGGCAACTAAACCAAAAAATGTACATACATTAGCACAAGAGTTTGGAAGTAAAACTCCCACATGTTCTTGTCTTTTAAAGTGTTTTTTAAAGTAATTTCCTAATATAAAACTCCTAATCAATAAATCTTTAAAGGTTAAAGGAACCCTTTTTATGTCTTCAACATATTTATGCCTCATGAAAAATCTTTCTTTTGAATTTATTTTTGCTGTTTTCATTAGGGCACTAAATAGTGATTTTTTACCATCATATAAAGTTTTGAACTTCATATCTATCATTATTCTATAGATTTTATTACTTAAATAATCCCTTTGTCTTCTTAGGTTGTTATCAAGCTTAAAGTTCATTGGTTTGTCGATGGTAATCCTTATTCTTGGGAGCGGTCGCAGGTGCAGTTTTCCCTTCAGAATTGAAAAATAGCTATATTCGGCACCATCTATCCACACCGGCACGATTTTAGAATCTGTTTTATCCGCTATAATACCCGGAGCTTCGTAGATTTTCATCAGTCCACCATTTTTTGTGAGTCTTCCTTCGGGAAATATAAAACATCTTCTTCCTTCTTCTATTTTTGCTATAACCTTTTTTAATGATGTTGGATCTATCGGGTTAAACTCTATTATGTCGGCACCCCTAAGTAAAAATCTTATCCATTTTTTTCTCAGTAGATAACTATTTAAAGCCAAGACAGGATTACCCGGTAGGAATGCATACATTAAAATCGGATCCAAAAAGGATACATGGTTTGATATAAATACAGCTTTTTCAGGTAATTCATTAGCTGAAAACTTGTATTTACAACTGACCTTTAGACAACTAAGAACTAGCTTTAATATTTTCTTTTTAAAATTAAACATATAACCTCACTTTATCATACAGTTAAATTAATTATAAATTTATTCAAACAATCTAAAACCATAGTGTTTCAAAAATCTTATATCGCCATCATACAAGTTTCTCATATCTCTTATACCATATTTCATCATCGCCAATCTTTCAATTCCAAAACCGAAGGCAAAACCGGTATATTTTTCAGTATCCACACCAACATTTCTAAATACGTTTGGATGTAGCATACCGGCTCCCACAACCTCCATCCAATCATCTCCTTCTCTTATAACGATTTTTCCCTCTTGTTTTTTACACTTTATGTCAATCTCTATGCTTGGTGATGTAAACGGGAAATAACTGGGCCTGAATCTTAACGGCACTTCGTTGAGATTAAAAAACTTTTTTAATATTGTTGTTAGGCAATCCTTCAGATCCTGTGCACTTACTCCTTCGTCTACATAAACCCCCTCCATTTGGTGAAACATGGGGCAATGTGTGGCATCCATTTCACTTCTGAACACTTTACCGGTACAAATAAATTTAAATGGTGGTTTATTATTTGTCATTTCTCTTACTTCCATTGTGGTCGTTTGAGTTCTCAGAAGTAACACATTATTGTTTTCGATGTCGTTTTTTAAATAAAATGTATCCTGCATTTGTCTTGCGGGGTGGTGCTTTGGTATGTTTAAACCCTCAAAACAATTCCAATCGTCTTCTATTTCTGGACCGTTTGTTAGAGAAAATCCCATGGAATACATTATTTCTCTTAATTCCTGCTGAACTCTAGCTATCGGGTGTATATAACCAGTATTCTCCACTCTAACCGGCAGTGTTATATCTAAAGCTTCTCTTTTTAGATCCTCTTCTACCTTTTTTTGTAAAACAATACTTTCGATTTTCTCTAGTTCATCCGTTAAAAAGTTTCTAAGATTGTTTATTTCTACACCAATTGTTTTTTTCTCCTCGAGGGTTAAAGTTGATATACTTTTCATTAGACTGTTGATTTCACTTTTTTTACCCAAAAACTCAACCTTTAGGGACTTTACGTCCTCCACACTTTTAACTTTCTCAATCTTTTCCAAAAACTCTTTTTTTATTTTTTCCAAATCCATACTTTACCTATCTTTTTATTTTGTACAAATTGTTGTTGTAAACACAGACAATATCCGCTCCACTACGAAGTGTAAATTGACTTGACACCTGTTCTATAACCAAATAATTTTCGACTATTCTGTAATTCACTAAACCCTCATAACCACTGGAATCAACGGCATAAATGGCTGGTAATTCATAGTTATTGCTGCCAAATTCCATATATGTGAAGTCTCCATCATCAAATACCTTAACCGGTGCTATATTATCACTTCCACTGAATTCGTAGTTGAAATTGTACAAGTCGAGATTTCTGAGGTCGGGCATGTCACTTCTGTTTTTTGTACTGTTAAAAGTTACAATATTTTTATCTTCTGTTTCCGGATACATAAACTTTACATAAAATAGTACATCATCCTCCTGCACCGAAGCTGCCTCGACAGCATCAAGTTCAAAGTGGTATGTTCTTTTATTTGTCATAACTGTCATATTTGTGTTGGCAAAATCCAATATTGGCTTTAGAAATAATTTGTTTTGCATAACAACCGTTTGCCAAGACATGGTATCACCCATAGATATTGTTTGTATCGTTTCTCCTTGCTCAAATTCTATATAGGACTGTGATAAGTAGTGTCCAACATACCTATATACATCATTTGGGTTGTATATGTATGCTCTGAATCTTTTCTCTGCTCCTATAACCCTTGGTAGTTGAACTGCCCACAGATCTTTAGCCACCAGCAATAGTACTATAGTAAAGTAATACCTAATTAGACGGTTCATCTTTTTTTTCTCCAATAATGTCATAATTTGTTATTATTAAAACCGGTTTTGTAAATTCATTCTTTATACTGTTATATTTTATTGTCTCATATTTAAAAGTCAGCAAAATTTTTCCATTTGTTCGTGACCTTTCACCACTTTCGTTTATAAATTCAGTTGTGTACGTTATTTCTGCTTCTGTTGGTATGGTGCTAAAGATATAACTTTTCATTTTATCTTTAGCGCTCTTTTTATCCTGTTTTATGAATCTAAATGATCTTATGTATACATTCTGGCTGACATTTTTGTTAAACATACTTCCGGACAACTGATTGAAGGTATTTTTAAACTTTTGAAACACCTCATTTGTGGAATAATTTCTTATCTTTGTTAATTTTTCATTTAAATCATCTATACTTCCGGTTTTGTAGTTGTGGGTAAACATTTCTCTTGTGTAATTTATCAGTAGAAACCTTAAAATTGCTTCATTAGAGTTATAGTTTAATCCCTCTGGTTTTATGGGTGATATTTTTGTATAATAATCCACTGTGTTATCTCTTTTAATTAAAACCGGAAACTCCTCTTTTAATGGTAACATGTTTTTAATTGTAAAATACAAGAATATTAGTATCAGAAAACTTAACACTGAAATCAAAATAAAATATGTTCTTTCGGCAGTTACATTCAAATACTTTACACAGTACCAGTCCATTGCATCCTTAAAGTATTTCTTTTCCTCAACAACCGCCCTCACCACATCAGAATATTTTATTTTTTCCTTGTCACTCATTATTGTTTTGTTGTCTGTAACATAGTCTGCTAAGTACATAATATAATGAAAAATAATTTTATCAAGAATTTTGTTATATTACATAAAGTGAAGAGTAGTGGACTATATGTTTCAAGGTCATTGACAATTGGCTAAAATGTGGTATGATACTAAAGATAGTATTTTCTAGTTTTTGGGGGTGTATATGGCAAAAGTGCATAACGAAAAATTACATAACAAAACACTTGTCCGAGTGAACTATTCGTTGTCGAGTGCAAAAATACATGACAAAAAATTACCTAACAAAATGAATAGAAAGAGTAATAGTAATAATGATGTTGTGAGGGCAAAAATATATGACAGAAAATTACCTAGCAAAGCAGAAATACTAGAACTACTACAGAGAAAGATTAATGAAATTGAATGTAATGAGTTTAATTATACAGGTCCTTTTAATGAAAGCCAAGTTCCCAATGGTGTAGGAATAGTGATTTGTAAACAAGGAGGTATTGGTGTTGAATATGAAAATGGCGTGATGAGACGTGCAGAATTTTACTCGGCCGTTGATAATAACCTAATTTATACGTTAGAAACACTTGAAAATGGTGTTGTGGTGATAAGATATTTTTTAAGTGAACAGTCAGATAGCGGATGTATACCGGATCTTATTGCTACAATTGATGACAGACATGTGTTGTGTTGGTATTGCTCTAATGAAACAATAGATGAAGTCAAAATAAAAGCAAATACAGTACTTAACTCATTTGATAGAATAAGTTGTTGTTATGATAAATTACTAGCAAATTTATCATTAATTAATACAAATGATAAAGTTGTTCAATTTATTAACAATTATGATTTATGTTTTAACTGTTCTGATGACTTTCAAACTCAATTGGATAAATTTATTAATTTCGCCAAAGAACAGAAACAAGATAAGGTAATAATGTCTAGACTTATCGCTACTAAATTTAATGCTGAAAATGTTATTGAAAATAGGCATTCTGTAGGTGTTATATATACAAACGGTAATGTTTTTGTTGTTGATACTTCTGGAGCATTATACAAATATAAGGATGCGATTAATGTTTTAAATAATAAAAATAATTGTAATTTATTGGTACGTAAGATCCAAGGAGTTGGTAATTGCATTTTGTTGTCAAAATTAGTAACAAATGAATTTGCTAAAAATATTGCTGATGGGAATATGGATATTAACAGTGTCACAGAATATTTTCAGTTGGCTGATGAAATATTATCCGCCAACAAGTACGCACAGCAGACAGAATGGCAGTTAAATACATTGAAGGAAGGAGTGCAGACGGTAAATGAAGACGAAAAAAAAAACAAGTGATGTTGCAGAATATTCAAATTGAATTACAGGACTATATTAATAATAGAAAATGTTTAGAAAATTTGGCGCTAGAGTTAAACAGTGAAGAGTTAAAACATGCAGTGTTCGATATGCTTGAAATAGAGAAACAGATGGCTGGCCAATATGGATATATACATCCAAAGACTAAGTGGGCTGAAAAATCCAAGTCGCCATCTGAGGGTGTTATTACAAATAAGGAAGAGTGGCTTAACGAATGTCTACAGCATGTTAACGAATATATTACAAACATCAATCAATGGTTTGCTAACGCTAACCATAATCATTAATTATTTTAATAAGTAATTTTGTTATGAACTTGATATTTATGTAAAATATGGTATAGTATTTGCATAATATTTACACAAATAATGTTGATTAAGAAAAATGGAAGAGAATAGACGCAGAATACAAATTGACCTCGATGACAAAGGAGCGGTTAAACGTACACTTTTTGGTAAATTAACATATCACTTTGAAGATGGAAGTCCAATAGGAAACTTTACTGGTATCGGTGAGGTGTATTGTGGCAATAAGAAGGTATTTGAAGGTAGTTACGTAAATGGAAAGAAAAACGGCAGGGGAAAATATCTGTATGTTGATGGTCATGAAATCGAGTGTGAATATAAGGACAACATACCAATTAGTGATGCGAAGGTTTATAAAATAGATGAAAATGGTGGTAGGGTGGAAAAAAATACAATAGACAGACTTTTTGGTCTAGACAAGTTGTCGGATTCCATAAACATGATGCTATATCTGGATGGTAATTTTTTGGGTGAATTTGCGTATTTATATGGTAAAACCTCTACTGGTGTCTGTTATTATATTGATGGTAGTATAAAAAGGGGTATATTTTATTCATATGGTGCTTTAAAAGAGGGGACGTTTATTGATGCTAATGGTGATAGGTATACCGGTGAATTTAAAGATGATTTATTAATTAAGGGAACAACTTACTACGCCAATGGTGATATGGATGATGGTGTACGTAGTGGTGTTTTTGGAGAGATCTTTACGGGAATAAAGCGTTATGCTAATGGTAGTATGTATATTGGGAGATTCACAGGTGCCAGTTGTACCGGTTATGGAGTTATATATCGTGATGGTCTACTGAAATACAAAGGCGGACTTGTTTATGATAAATACAACGATAAAAATGGTAAACAATACACCGAACAGGGGGTTTTTGAAGGTGAATTTAAAAATAATGTGAAAAAGTCTGGAGTGTTTTACTTGAACAAAGATGGTAAAAAGAAACCACTTTATACTTTAACAACAAGTAGGGGTGATAAAACTAAAACAGTGGAATATTTTTTAAGTGGACAAAAAAATATTGGAGAAAGATCAGATTTAACTTTAATTATTGACCAAGATAATGTGATGCATTGGATTGGTAATACTACGGAAAAAACCAAAAATAAAGCAAAGATATTGCTTAATTCTTTTGACGAAACAGAGAGTGACGCCTACAATTATTTACTTGCTGATTTAATATCCATTAACACAAATAACAATATTGTTCAACTTTGTAATCGTCAAGACCTAGATGAAATAAATTATAAATTTGAATATCAACTAAATAATTTCTTAAATTTTGCCAAAAAACCAGAAAACAAAGGTAAAGTGGTAACATCGGAACTTTATACTAAAAATCATGCTATTGGTATAATATACAAGAATGGTAAGGTTATGACTGTTGATACTTCAGGTGTTGTTAGTGAAGATAGTGACAATAAATGGAATAGAGAGGCTTCAGAAATATTAAAGAAAAATAACGTTGCAATGTTTAAACAAAATATACAAAGTACTGGCAACTGTGTTTTGGCGTCAAGACTATTAACAAGTGAGTTGGCTAAATCTGTGGCTGATGATAAAATAACAATGGATAAACTTATAGGTTTTAGTAAAAATTCTGACAATTACGAAAAATTTAGAGAAGTTTATGAAAAACTAGAAACGGTTTGCAACAAGAATAAATTTTTATATCCTAATGAAGAATATAGTAAAGAAATAAAAGATAATATTGATAAAATAACGGAAGAAAATCTCAAAGGTGCTTTAGAATATATAAATGAATTAAATGCAGGTTGTGAGATGGGTATTGGTATTTAATAATCCGCTTTACAATAAAAAAATAGAAAATATAATGATATTAACAATAACAAAATAATTATATGTCGAAAGAGGACGTAATAACAACAAATGGTGTAGTGGTTGAACTACTACCCAACACGGTATTTAAAGTAAAATTAACTGAGATGGATAACACCATAATAACCGCTCAGATATCCGGCAAGATTAGAAAAAACAAAATCAGAATACTAAAGGGCGATAGCGTGGAAGTTGAAATGACACCGTACGATCTAACAAAGGGAAGAATATCAAAGAGATTAAAGTAACACATTTTATTTTAAAGCTGATGTCCGATTGATCGGCATTGGCTTTTATTTTGTGCTGTATTTTCTATAAATTAAAGCTAAACCCCATTGTTTTAAAAATATTTTTCATTTGTTCTGGAATTGGTGCAACAAATTCCCGTCGCTCATGTTTGATGTTTATTGTTGTTTTATAGGAATGTAGTTGAAGTTTGCCTTCTGTATTTAAGTTGTTTGTGGTATTTATACCATTACTATATTTAAAATCTCCGAGAATTGGATGTCCTATTTCTTTAAAATGAACTCTTATCTGATGTGTTCTGCCGGTTAAAATATTTGCCTGAACGACCGATACATCATATTTTGTTGAATAAAATAAAACTTTATATTTTGTTATTGCTTCTTTGCCGTTGTTTTTATCTACATATACCTTTTCAACATTATTTTCATATTTCTTAATCAATGGTAGACTAATTGTTCCTTCGTTACTATTGATTTTCCCTGATACCACAAGTAAGTATTCTTTTTTTATGTCTTCTTTTGTTTTGAACATTTTTGTTAATTTATTTGCCGTTTCAAAATTTTTTGCTATAAGTAATACTCCGGTTGTATCTCTGTCTAGTCTGTGAACCAATTTAAGATTTGTGTTTTCTGTGTTTAAATTTTTCAATATTTTATCAACGCTTACTTTTATGCCAGTGCCGCCCTGAACCGGTAAATTGTATGGTTTATTGATGACCAAAATATTATTGTCTTCATAAATTATATTGTCGGTTACCAATTTGTTATACCTATCATCAATTTTTTCACTGGTAAACTTTTCTATCTCTTCTGTGTTTATTGGGTTATTTAGTATTTTTTCTACAAATGTTGAAAATGTTATAACATCATTGTTTTTTAACAGGTAATCACTGTTTACTTTTCTATTGTTTACTTTAATTTCTTTCTTTTTTATAAATTTTTGTATGCCAACAATTCGCATTTTACTATATTTTGATAGTAAAAACTTATCCAATCTTATGCCGCTTTGATTATCATTAATTTTTATTTCAACCATCACCATGTACTTTTTAGTCTTAAATTAACATTAAAGGAAAAATTGTCATCCTCTATGGAATCTATATAACCATTCTTTCTTACTGATGCTTGTATTCTGAAACAGCCATCTTCATATCTTAGGGCGGTTTTAAATAGTGTTGTTTTGTGGTATTCTAAGTTTTTATCTATTTCTAAATCTATAAAAAAATGATCCGTAAACTCGTACGACATATTAAAATTCAACTGTTTTTCTTTATTTTTTATCTCATAGCTGTTTGGCTTGTATTCCAGCAGTTTTACAAATGTTGTTCCAAATGTTAATTGTTTAATTTTACTTTCTAAAAGTAATTCCTGTCTGTCTATGTTATTGGTTTTATTATTTATTGTTTCAGAAAAACTTATGAATGTATCACCATAGCTATAGTACAACTGTGTTAGTATGTTTGAAAATCTGTTTTCGAAGTTTTTGATTATATTTTTATCATCTATTTTATTTCTGTATGCCTGTGCTATTATGAAATTAAAATCACCAAAATCTGTATACAAACTACTTTCCACACCATAGTTTATTCTACTACCATTTTCGACTAGATCATTTCCGCTATACCTATTATCTGTAAATATATTGTTTATATTTATTTCCGAATCGTAACTGTCGACATTTACATAATCTATATTTTTTGAATCGCTTAAAAAGTATTGTACTTTTGGTTTAATTAACAGATTATCCAGTAGATACATTAGTGTTGTTAATTTTAATTCCAGTTCTGGTTTTATTCTGTAGTTGTGTTTTTCTATATCGTAACTATGTTTAAAATAATTATAGGAATCCGCATCAAATAGTACATTGCTTTCAAATGTTGCACCAAGGATATTTTGTTTATAGCTTAATTTTGTGGTAATTTTAACATTTGTGTAACCGGTATTATTATCATTCACTATATCTCTGGCACCACTGAAAAGCTCAAACTGTAATGATTTACCGTTTACATATATTATATCACTGTTATAGCCATAGTTAATGCTGGGTACCGCATGTATCTGTTTAAACTTTATGGAGTATTCTTTTTCTCTTATTTCCTGAAAACTAACAATGTCAAAATTTAAATAACTGTTTTTATTTAATTTTGTTATGTCAATGTTTGATTGTAGGGTTTTTGTATAGTCATTGTAGTAGTCTCTTAATAGGTATCTATCACTAATTAAATTAATATCTGCTTTATATATTATATCGTTATTGTGAATGCCATTTAGTTCCATTTCAAACAAAAACCTATCGTTTTTGTGCGCATCTTCATCTTTTTCTGTTATGCTATTATCATTTAAAATATTTTGTGATTTGTTTTTATCATATATGTAATCAAGGTTTGTTAGGAGTGAAATGTTTTTATTTGGTACTGAACAAAATTCTGTTCCCAACACAAAATTACCACCTTCATATATTTTTGGTTTAATGGTAAATACCGATTCATTCTCCATAAAAATCTTGTATGGTATCAATATTGAGTAACCATAGTTTGAATCTTTGTTTATTGATGGACTTGAAAATCCTGATACATTGTCCGAAAATGGTCTTGATGTTGCTATATATGGTATGTAAAAAATTGGAACGCCTAAAAACTTTACAAACACATGTTTTAGATAAAATTTATTTTTTTCTTTGTTTATTTGTGAACTTTTTGAGCTTATTGAAAACAGTTGTTTTTTATTTTTTTTAATTTCCTTTACAATTTCTTCATATGGTAGATCTATATTTAAATTTTCGTTTGGACAAAAGTAATAGTTGGAATTACTTATCGAATATATATCATCATTTTCCTTAATTATCTTTGGAGAAATTATACTTATTCCATTATTTAATATTATTCCAGCGTTTTTGAATTCTCCATATAGTAAATCGTCACTTACCACAGCTTCGTCGGCAAAAATATTATTATTATTTATGTCTGTCAATTTTGTTTTACTCTTTAAATATATTTTATTTTCAAGACTATTATATACAACCTCATCTGCAACAACCTTATAAATATCTCTTGTTAATTGAACATTGCCTTTTGCTGATAGACTGGATTTGTTTTTGTTTGAATTTATTGTATCGGCATTTATTACTGTTGGTGTTGATGTTTTATTGCTGTTTGTTTTAGCAAAAACAGCACCGGTCATGATGATTACAAAACACGCAAATACTAATAATCTTTGTAAAATTTTCAATTTTCTAATTCCATCTGTCTCTGATATTAAAATAAAAAACACAAATAACAATAAATAATTTGAGTATCTAAGCTATAAAGCAAAATTTAGTGTAGACTTTTCATGAGATCTTTGAAAGTGGTGGGGAGAGAAGGATTCGAACCTTCGAACTCTAACGAGGACAGATTTACAGTCTGCTGCCATTGACCGCTCGGCCATCTCCCCACTCATAAAAATAATAATTTATTCCAAAATAAAAATCAATAAAAAAATTATCTACAGTATCCGCCAATAAATATTTTATTTTTATCAATTTTAATAAACTGAATTCCACCCACTTTTCCCTCGTTTATAAACTGAAAAGGAAACAATATTTTAAATTCATTCTTGCCGGTTGTGTCGCCCCAATATCTTGATATTGTCAAGTTTGAACTGCCACAGGCAACATCTTCATTTAAATTATCATGTGGACAAAAAACTCTTGTTTCAAAGTCAAAATTATTTTCTTTACTTTTAGCGCTGACATTTAAATTTCTAACATCCATCCTATCTTCTGCCAGTATTACAGCCAATTTTTTAAAATCTGGTTTCAGATTTCTTAATTTGTTAGCATCTTTTAAAATAAAAGTTAAATCGTAATATTCTTTACCACAAATTAAACATTCAACATCTTCATCCTTTAGTCCAAGTAGTTTTTGACACTCTAGAATATCATTATCATATTTATTTTTATCAATTATTGTATAATGAAACATATTCATTTTTATCATTGCTTTTTTGTCTGAACTAACGCTAACATTTATTAAATTGTCGACAATTTTTTCTTTAAATTTAGTGGTATCATAGTAAAAATTTATGTCGGTTATGTTATACAACTTATTTAAAGTGTAAGCTGTAGCCAAAATACCATGTCCGCACATGTAGGCCTGTGAGCCATCTAAATTGAAGAAAAATATATCAAAATCGTTATTTTTTATGTTTTTTATAAAGCAGGACATGGGTGAATGTTCTTTAATGGCTATTCTAGACATTTCCTCTCTAATAAATTGTTCATTATTATCTAGCAAAAATATTGTAGCTGGATTACCCATGGTTTTGTACTGTATATTTTTGTTATCCTCTATATCTACAAATGAACTGGCAGTGTAT
>JAFVEQ010000033.1 GCA_017475895.1 Rickettsiales bacterium | reverse complement strand
TATGCAGATTACTTTAAAGCAGAAAAGAGTTATGGCAAAGTATCTGGTAAATATAACTCCGGTCTGTTTATGGTTATGCAGTGTACTGTTGATGGCTGGAAGGTTCTGGATAAACCTAAATGTGTGAAGAGGTGTAGTGGTAACACTTGGAGTGTAGGGGTTAATCCAACTGGTAGCGGTGATTGGACAGTAAGTGTTGGTTTTGCAAACTTAAGACATTCAAAGTGGTTCTATGCATATTTTGCCGGCCATGCTAACCAAAGTTGTTATAAAAATGGTTATGTTGATCATGCTATTGTTAAATATGAATGTGATAATGGCACGGCTAAACAAATTATTTGGCAATCCGAAAAAGATGGTATTGCTGGATGGGATAGGTGGTATTCGGCGTGGAATCCTGTTTCGCATATTTGTACAGGGTATACTTACTTTTCCGCAAGTGATGGAGGAGTTAATTGTAGTTGTAAACACAGGTGGCAACAGCGTGGTGATGACTCAACTGCTGATATTTTCTCGTGTGTGCCCTCAAGCTGTACCGGTCATGCTGATCGAAACAGTGCTAGTTACACTGGTAGTTTTGGTCCTAGTGGTGTTAGTACTGTAACATATACAATTAACAGAAATTAGCAATTTAGCATTTGAATTATTGCTTTTTAATATAATATTTACCATCCAGTCACGACCGACAATTGTTGGAGTAAAAAACTTGACAATTGCTTGACAATTAAATATATATATACTAAAAACTAAAAATATACTGGTAATTTAATAATTATTGCTTTTTGGTTAAAATGGCTACCGTTATCAACAGCAACCTAAAAAACTTTTTTGTCGATTTCATAAAAAGGTTTAAATATGAAATTTTATTTTTTTACTTCTTCGTTATAGCGGCCGATGCTTGCTACATGCTTGCTAGCGGGTACATTTTGAAGATTATAACAAATAGTTTAAATGGCGGTAACTTTGATATATTTCAGCTATGTATATTGTATTCATTCTTTGTGACTCTTTATCCAATAAGCAGGGTTTTTACTAAGCAAATTGAACTTATTTTTGACAGAAAAGCTGATAAATACTACACTCTTGAGTATTTTTCCAAAATACTGCAGTATGATATTGAATATTTTTCAAACATTTTGACCGGTCAATTGACTACAAAACTCTTTAATGTAAAAAAGAAAGTAAGACACATTTTTAAAGATCTTTCTGATGCTATTAGTAATTTTGTGATTTACATTGTTGGTGTTATGGTATTTTTATTTATAGATATAAAATTATTCGTGTTCAATGTCGTTTGGTTTATAATGTACTATATATTGTTGGTTTTTATACTGAAGTGGCAGTTTAGAGTTTCTGATCAAAATAGTGAACAGAAAACTAAATCTTTTGGTATAATTAATGATTGCTTTATGAACATCATGAATATTAAAATATTTTCAAACGAAAAGAAGGAATACAGACAAATAAAAAGACAAAGTCTGAATATTTTAAAAAGTGAAGGTAAAATGACGTTGAATAAAAGTGTTATGGATCTTTTTAACTATGTTATGATGGGTGTAATGATTTTTGGTTCATCCGGAATTGTATTTTATAACTACATGGGCGGTAACGTTTCCGCCGGAACGACAATTTTTGTGATTACTTTTACTGTGAGAATAGTATTTTGGTTAAATTATTCCATAAGAACGTTATTTGATTTGATAGGTGCGGTATCATCAATAAATAATTCGTTGAATTTATTGATGACGGAGATTCGTGTTAAAAATAGAACTAAAGATAAATTGAATGTTGATGATGGTAAAATTACATTCAAAAATGTATCTTTTAGTTATAATAGTTAAGGAGACAGGATGAGTACAGCTGCGAGTGGCCAATTACCAAAAAAACTTTTGCCATTTATATGGCATTTTTTAAAAAAATATAAGTTTAGTTTTTTTGTATATTTGTTTTGTGTTATGATAATGAGCGATGTGCCGGTGGTGTTGCTTCGACCTTATCTGTTGAAGTTGTTTTTTGGTAGAATAGGTGATGGTACCATAACGTTGACCAGTGGTTTTTTACTGTTGTTTGGGATTGTGTTTTCTGATCCTATGTACCTGATTAATGCATTTAAACGTACATTTGAATTTAAATCCATCAAAAGAACGATTGAGGATATGAGGTGTACGATGTTTAAATATTTGACGGGTCAAACGGTGAATTTTTTCAACACAAATTATAGTGGTGAAATTGTAAATAAGATTGATTTAATAACAGAGTCCACGACAAGTGTTATTGAATGTTTTATGACGATTACGAAAAACATTATACTACTGTTAATATTTAATGGAATATTGTTTTATTTTGGGTTTTTATTTGGAATTGTTGGAATAGTTTGGTCTGTATTGTACTCCATAGTTAGCTTTTACTATTTGGTGGTAAAAAAAACCAAACAGTCTGTATTGGTGCAGGATAGTAATAATAAAATAGCAGCTCTTGTTAATGATGATTTTATGAACGTTAAAAATATAAAGATTTTTTCAAATCAAAAATTTGAAAGAAGAAAGTTAAAAAATTTGTTAAAGGAAAAGTTTAAGAGAGATACAGCCAGATGTAGATATACGCAAATAGCTGATTTTTATTTTTTTGTTTTGAATTTTTCTCTTGTGAGTTTAGCTTTGCTGATTAGTCTGCTACAACTGAAAAATGGTTTGATTAATGTCGGAGATTTTATATTTTTAATATATGCTATTCAAATGCAGGTGGGGTTTTCAAGGGAAATATGTTGGCTTGGAGAGTCGCTTAGAGACATTGTAGCGATGGACGATAGTTTGGGGCTGATTACCAATGATATTGTGATAAAAGATAAGAAGGACGCAAAACAATTAAATGTTGGTGACGGCAAAATAGTATTCAACATTTTAAAGTTTAGCTACACAAAGAAGGTTAATTAATGATTGTATGTTGTACGTATGAGGATAATTTAATAACTATAAAGTATGAGGTATGAAATGGATAAGACCATCGAAAAAAATGTGTTTGACAATTTTAGCCTAGAAATTGAACCAAAAACAAAGGTTGGTTTAGTTGGTTATTCCGGTAGCGGTAAATCTACACTAATAAGTCTTTTACTGAGATTTTTCGATATAAAAGATGGAAATGGTGCCATTGAGATTGATGGTCAAGATATCAGAGATGTTACTCAGGAAAGTTTAAGGCAAAATATTTCTTATATTCCACAGGATCCGATTTTGTTTCATAGAACGATAGCGGAAAATATAAAGTATGGAAGACCGAATGCCACAGATGAAGAAATGATGGAAGCCAGCAAAAAAGCTTGTTGTTACGATTTTATAATGGATCTAGAGGATGGATTTAATACTCTTGTTGGGGAAAGAGGTGTAAAACTTTCCGGCGGTCAAAGGCAAAGAATAGCAATAGCCAGAGCCATACTGAAAAATGGAAAAATTTTGATACTGGACGAAGCCACCAGTGCTCTTGACAGCATAACAGAAAAGGAAATACAGTAGGCGTTGGTAAATCTTATGGAAAATAAAACGGTAATTGCCGTGGCTCATAGGTTATCAACATTAAACAACATGGATAGAATAGTTGTTCTTGATGGAGGAAAAATAGTTGAAGATGGTACAAAAGAGCAGCTGTTGGCAAATAATGGTTTGTTTAAAAAAATGTGGGATATGCAGAAGGACGGAATAATCACCGGCTAGTGGTTTTTCTTTGTATTTTGAATTTTTATGATTTCTTTGCTGTTGATTTTTGAGAAAAGAATAATAAACTGTACGCAGTTGCTTATGGAGGAACGGTTATGCAAATGGTTAAATTGAATAATGGCGTAGAAATGCCGATTCTTGGTTTTGGTGTTTTTCAAATACCGATCGGTGTTGAATGTGAAAAGGCAGTTTCAGAAGCTATAAAAGTTGGTTATCGTCTATTTGATACAGCACAAGCCTATGGTAATGAGGCCGATGTTGGTAATGCTATCAAAAAATCTGGTATAGATCGTAAAGAATTTTTTGTGGTTACAAAAGTGTGGATTTCAAATTGTGGTGAAGAACGTGCCTATAGGTCCATTTTGGAATCACTTAAAAAACTGCAGATGGATTATGTTGATTTACTGTTAATTCATCAACCTTTTGGTGATTACTATGGAACCTATAGAGCCTTGGAACGTGCCTACAGAGAGGGAAAAACTAGGGCAATTGGTGTTTCTAATTTTTATCCTGATAGATTCGTGGATCTTTGTCATTTTGTTGAGGTTAAGCCGATGGTTAATCAGGTTGAAACCCATGTGTTTAATCAACAGCACAGGGCCAATGAGATTATGAAAAAATATAACTGTCAAATCATGTCTTGGGGACCATTTGCTGAAGGTAAAAACAATTTATTTACTAATGAAATATTGACTGAAATTGGTAAAAAGTACAATAAAGTGGCATCACAGGTTGCCCTTCGTTTTTTAATTGATGAAAATGTTATTGTAATACCTAAATCTGTAAAACCGGAGAGAATGGTTCAAAATTTTGATGTATTTGACTTTAAATTATCCGCCGATGATATGGAAAAAATACATAAATTGGATATGAGCGAAAGTCTTTTTATTAATCACCATTCTGCTGATGCGGTTGAGTATTTGATTGGATACAAAATATAAATAGATAATTAGAATGCGGAGTAAATTATGAAAAAGTTTCTGTTAATTTTATTATTTATTGTAATTAGTAATAGTTTAATGGCAAAGGAGAAGAATATGAAAAAGTTGGTTGTATATTTTTCAAAAACTGGCGAGCAGTACAGCGTTGGCAAAATTAAACGAGGTAATACAGCTATTGTTGCTGATATTATTGCCGGTGTTGCGGGAGCTGATGTTTTTGAAGTGAAACTACAGAACGATACATATCCGACTGAGTATAGAGCTTTAACGGAAGTTGCCTCCGAGGAAAGAAGGAAAAATATTAGGCCGGCAATCGTTGGAAAAATCGAAAATTTTGCCGATTATGATGTTGTATTTATTGGTTCGCCGGTGTGGTGGTCTGACATGCCGATGGCTCTTTATACTTTTATAGAACAATATGATTGGAACGGTAAAACCGTTGCACCGTTTATTACACATGAGGGTAGCGGTCTAGCCGGCATTCCGGATAAAATTAAGATGGCAACCGGTGCAATCGTAACAAATGGTTTAGCGGTTTATGGACATGTTGCACAAAATAATCCGGATGAAGTAAAAGCAAAAGTGGAAACTTGGCTTAAGGCGGAAAAGCTTTAATATGAATTTAAATAAAAATAGTAATATAAACTAATGTAATGTAGGAGATAAAATGAAAGATGTTGTTGTTTTAATAGGTGCCGGTTCCATCGGTGTGGCAATTGCCAGACGAGTGAGTTATGGTAAGCATTTGGTGGTTGCTGATTTAAAATTGGAACATGCTGAACAAATCGCTAAAGAACTAAATAATGCTGGTTTTGAAACAAGCGCAATTGGAGCAGATTTGTCCTCCAGAGAATCTATTTTAGCTTTAATTAATCACGCTAAACAATTTGGGAATATTAAAAACTTAATTAATGCGGCCGGTGTTTCGCCAAGTCAGGCACCGATAGAAGCTATATTGAAGGTTGATTTGTATGGTACGGCTGTTTTAATGGAGGAATTTGGTAAAGTGATTGCTGAAGGCGGTAGTGCCGTTATTATTTCTTCACAATCTGGACATAGGTTGGGTGCTTTAACACAGGAGGAAAACGAATTATTGGCATTAACACCAACCGAAGAACTGCTAAATTTAGATATGCTGAAAAATATCAAAAATACGCTGGAGGCTTATCAATACTCAAAAAGATGTAATGTGTTACGTGTTGCTTCCGAAGCGGTAAAGTGGGGAAAGAAAAATGCACGTATTAATTCCATTTCGCCCGGTATTATTATTACACCTTTAGCTAATGATGAACTCAATGGTCCAAGAGGAGCAAACTATAAAAAGATGTTGGATTTATGTCCGTCTCATCGTGCCGGTACTCCGGATGAAGTCGGTGATCTAGCGGCTTATTTAATGAGTGATAAAGCTGGTTTTATAACCGGAGCTGATTTTTTAATTGACGGAGGTACCACAGCATCCTACTGGTATGGAGATCTTCAATATATGAGAAATTCAATGGGAAAGTAATATTTATTTAATTATCAAAATCTTGATAATTAATGCTATTCTCCTAATAATTTGTTTAATGCTTTTTGACAAAGTTTATATTTTTTGATGTTGTATTTATCTACAACATCAAAATGTTGTATTTTATCCAACACGTCAACTTTTCCATATTGTTCTATTGCTTCATAGTTATTGAATGGATCGTAATCACCATTTAATATAACACCGGCGATACTGATGTTTTTACTTCTTAATGCTAAAATTGTTGTTAATGCACTGCTGACGCAACCCAATTCATTTTTTACCACAATAACTGTTGGTAGGTTTAAATATTTTATCAGATCAAGTGTTGTTTGTGTGGAATTTATTGGTACCATGCAACCACCGGCACCCTCCACAATTAAATTGTTGCCGTTGGTGTCCGGTAATTTGATATTTTCAAATTTAATTTCTATACCCTCCTGCTTTGCAGAAAAAGCTGGCGATGCTGGTATTTCTAAACAATAGGAATTTTTATGTATTTTTGCATCTGTTAGTGTAGATATGGTATTTGCATCCAATATCTCATGCGATCCGGTTTGTATTGGTTTGAAGTAGTCGGCCTTTAAATTTTCACACAGAATGGCACTGACAAGCGTTTTTCCAACATCTGTGTTGGTTCCTGTAACAAAATATTGTTTCATAGTTAGTTAATGTTGTTAATAGATCTGTAGTAAAAAGGATGAAAAAATCAAAAATCAACATGTACTTTGGAGGTTATTTTGACGATATTAAAAATCAAGAAAATTTAGTTACTCAATTAAAACATATTGACATTTTAAAAACCAAAATTTATACTGGAGGCAAGAGTAGATTTTTTGATACCTATTTGCCGAACAAGTAGGTATTTTTTTATAAATAGTAGTCGAGGAAAACATGTCAGATATAGTTAAAGGTAATAGAGAATTATTGTTGGTAGCTGAAAGAATGGCTTCGGACAAGGGCATAAAGGTTGAAAGTATAATAGATGCAATGCAGGATGGTATAAAAACAGCAGCAAGAAAAAAATATGGTCATGATTTGGAAATAGATTGTAAAATAGATAGAAAAACTGGCGGTATAACGCTATATAATGTATTGGAAGTGGTTGAAAATAAAAACGCCAACAGTTTGAACTACAAAAATCAAATAACACTAAGTGACGCCGTAAAAAAAGTTGAAAATGGACAGGCATTGTTTCAGGAAAACATTGAGGTTGGTGGTTTTGTAGAGGTTGAATTACCTCCAATAGATTTAAATAGATTGGTGGTAAATGTGGCAAAACAGGAGATAACAAGAAAGATAAAAGAAGCCGAAAAGGAAAAAGAATATAGTGAATTTATAGGTAAGGTTGGTACAGTGATAAGTGGTGTCGTTGAGAAAATTGGTGTTGGTAACATAGTTGTTGATGTGGATGGACACAAAACATTGTTAAACAAAAATAATTTGATTCCGGGAGAATATTTTAGAGTTAACGATAGAATCAGAGCATATGTTGTTGATGTTGTTAGAAGTAATGATAATCAAATATCTTTGTCTAGAACAGATAATAATTTTCTTGTGGAATTGATGAAACAGGAAGTTGTTGAAATATATGATGGATTGATTGAAATAAGAGGTGTTGCCAGAGATCCTGGATCAAAGGCAAAAATAGCTGTTTATTCCAGAGACAATATAAATAATATGATAGGTATTTGTGTTGGTCCTAGAGGTTCAAAAATACAAGCTGTTTCAAGTGAATTAAGAGGTGAAAAGATAGACGTTGTGGAATGGTCTGAAAATAGAGCAGAATTGACAGCGAACCTACTGTCACCAGCAAAGATTAGTAAAGTGATAATAAATGATTTGACTAATGATATAGATGTTGTTGTTCCGCAAGATCAATTTAATTTGGTTATAGGTAGAAGTGGACAAAATATAAAATTAGCCTCAAGAATAGTTGCTGGTAGAATAAATGTTATGACAGAAGAGGAAGAAAAAGAAAAGAGAACGAGCGAATTTAACGATAATGTTAAGTTGTTTATGGATGCTTTGGATGTGGAAGAAGTTATAGCACAACTGTTAACAGCTGATGGTTATTCAAGTATAGAAGAGATAGCAAATGCTGATGTGGAAGATCTACAAAAAATAGAAGGTTTTGATGAAGATGTTGCCACTGAACTTAAGAGTAGAGCGGTTGAGTTTGTAGAGGAAAATAACGAGAATAACGAAGAGGATAACGAATAAATAGGTGTTCTATGAAAGATACAAAAAGAAATATTCTAACATTGGGTTCATTTAAGACTAAAAAAGACAATGTTTTTAACATGTCTAGCACCAGTAAGGAACTGATAGCGGAGAGACAGAAAAAACTGAAGGAGGAACAGCTTGCCAGAAAGGTGCAACAGACACAGCAGAACATAAAACAACATATACAAAATACCGTTCAAAAAGTTGATGATGTTAACAATGTTGATGTTGAAGGTGTTAGAAAGGATGGTGATTCTAATAGACATGATGACTTTAAAAAACAAAATGTTAGTGTTAACCAAAAGGATAAAAAAGAGAGCGATTTTGACAAAAGTAAAGGTAGTAAAACTGAGAGCAAAGGTATTAACAACGGCAAAAAAAAAGATGGTGATAATATAAGTAAATTTAATGGTGAAAATAAAAGTCAAAATAATAGTAACTTTAGAAAACAACAGAAGGATAGGGTAAATACCGACTATGGCTACGAAGATTCTGGTGATAAAAATAATAAAAGAGTCTTTAAGGATAAAAGTGAAAAGTATTCAAAAAATATACATACCTATATAATTAATGATGACGATGATGATAGAGAGCTAAAATATAGTTTTAGTGGAACAAGAAGAAAAAATAGAAAAAGTAATGATGTTGTGAAACAAAATACGCAAAAAATCGTTCAGGTTGTTAATATTCCGGACTTTATATCTGTTGGAGATTTAGCTGATAGAATGAGTGAAAAGAAGGCTGATGTTGTTAAAAAGTTATTTAGTATGGGTATAAAGGCAACCATAAACCAAACCATAGACGCCGAAACTGCTGAATTGCTCGTGATTGAATTTGGACATAATGCCAATAGAGTTTCAGATTCCGATATGGAAAATATTTTAAAGGAAAACGAAGGCACTAACTTTGTGGCAAGAAATCCGGTGGTAACTGTTATGGGACATGTGGACCACGGAAAAACATCGTTACTGGATGCTTTAAGAACCACGAAGGTTGCTGAGGGTGAATCTGGCGGTATAACGCAACATATTGGTGCTTCAAGAGTTGATGTTGGTAAGGATAAGTTTATAACATTCATCGATACACCGGGTCACGAAGCATTCACAGAAATGAGAATGAGAGGTGCAAACATAACGGATATAGTTGTTTTGGTGGTTGCTGCTGATGATGGAGTAAAGGATCAAACTATAGAGGCTATCAATCACACAAAAGCAGCAAAAGTACCGATGATAGTTGCTGTAAATAAAATTGATAAAGATGGAGTTGATCCGGAAAGAGTTAAACAGGAGTTGCTACAGTATGATGTTGTGGCCGAGGAATCTGGTGGTGATGTTATGTTTGTGAATGTTTCAGCAAAAAGCAAAATTGGACTTGATAAGCTATTGGAAACAATTTTGTTGCAGGCTGAAATATTAGATCTTAAGGCGCCAATTGATTGTAGAGCCAGTGGAGCTGTAATAGAAAGTAGAATGGATGTCCAAAGGGGTGCAGTTGCCACGATGTTAGTTCAGAAGGGAATATTAAAGGTTGGAGATATAGTTTTGGTTGGAACCAGCTACGGTCGAGTTAAAAAGATGACGGATGATAAGAAAAACAATGTAAATGAAGCATATCCATCTATGGCTGTTGAAGTTTTAGGTTTAAATACTGCTCCAAATGCTGGTGATGTTTTTAATGTTGTATCCACTGAAAAGGATGCCAGAGACATAGTTGCCTACAGAGAGATGAAAGAAAGAGATAAAAAAGGTTTGAGTATGTCAAACAAAACGGCTGAAAGTATGTTGCAACAGGTTAAGGGTAGCAATAGAAAAATTTTACCGATAGTGCTAAAGTGTGATGTTAGTGGTTCCATAGAGGCCATAAACGGTAGTCTATCAAAATTAAATAACGATGAGGTTGGTGTTGATGTAATACACTCAGCTATAGGTTCTATAACTGAATCGGATGTGAGTTTAGCTGTGGCTTCAAATGCTATTATAATAGCATTTAATGTTAGAGCGAATAACTCAGTAAAGGATTTGATTAAGGAAAAGGGTGTTGAAATAAGGTATTATTCGATAATATATAATATAGTTGATGAAGTTAAATCAATCCTATCCGGTTTGCTTAAACCAACAACAAAGGAAAATGTTGTGGGTGAGGCTGAGGTTAGAAATGTATTTAAAATAACTGGTGCCGGTAAAGTTGCCGGTTGCTATGTAACAAGTGGTGAAATAAGACGAAATTTAAATATTAAATTAATTAGAGATGGTATAGTTATTTTTGATGGAAAAATTAAAACTTTGAAAAGATTTAAGGATGATGTCAAAGAGGTTAAAAACAACTACGAATGTGGAATTGCTATAGAAAATTATGATGATATTAAGGAAAAGGATATAATAGAATGCTATGAAGTTGTTGAAGAAAAAAGAAGTTTATGATTTGATTATTATTAATAAAGTGGATTAAAAAATGAAAGAAGAAAAAAATATTAAAGTTAGTAGTAATGCCGAAGCATTTAGAAGAATAATTGGTTTTACTATAGATAGTATTTTGGTTAATTTTTTAATAATTTTTTTTGTACAAATTTTTGTTTTCAATAGTAAAAATATTGGCAACATTGGTGAAACAATGACAAAATTTAAGGAATTGTTTGGAAATGTTAGATTGTTAGAATTTCAAGATTACCATATAAGATTTATTGTCAACAATGGTGTATTCGACTATTTTTTGTTGTCACTATATGTGAGCTGTGCAGTTGCTATTTTATATAATTTTTTATGTTATGTTTTTTTAAAAGGGTCTACAATCGGTCAAAAATGTATGTCTCTGAAGGTTGTTAATATAACAAACTATGAAAAACCAAATAATTTTAAGCTTTTTATGAAATCCGTTCTAGTTCCATTTCCGATTATTTTAATGTATGTAATGGTATTTTGTCTGATGCTATATCTTGTGAACTTCCATCTGTATGCTCCGATGAAAAATATTGGAACCATTATGATTATTAAACTAACGTCGGTCTCAAGCATATATTTGATTGGTATAGTTGTAATTGTATTCTTGTTATTCTGGTTTGATATATACTATATAACCGATAGATTGATACTGAGTGATATAATTTCCAGAACAAGAGTTGTAAACAAAAAGGTTATTGATGCCATCGAGATTGAAAACATTAAAAATAGAAAAGATATTATATACTACATTGACAAGTTTATAGAGGTTTTGACAAAAATAAACAAGAAACTACAAGATAAACTGGTTGAATGGATAAATTATTTGAAAAATAAATTTAGTGGAAACAAAAAATAATTTTTATTTTTCTCTTCCATTAAAGTTTTTTCGTCATAAAATGGCAAAAAATTGCTCTGAGTATGAATTTTTTAAATATACCTGCTAACTATAATTTTTTAGGAAGTCTATATAATTTTATTTCAGATAAATTTAAAGATGACCTAGATAAAGCGAATTTAAGTGTATTTTTGCCCAGTCGTAGATCAGTTAATGAATTAAAAAAGATATTTTTGGAAAATAGCAGGGAGCGGTCAACTATTTTGCCAACTATAAAAGCAATTGGTGATGTGGATTATGATGATATTTTACTAACGGGCTTGGATTATGACTCACTTTTGGAATATCACGAATTGACCGTACCGGTATCAAATATAAAGTATAAGTTGCTTCTAATTAAAGCGATTTTGGAAAACTATAGAGATATTAACATAAAGCAAGCTATAAATTTGTCTGATGAGTTGAGTTCCTTTATAAAAGAAGTGGAGCAACAGGAGTTGAGTTTTGGCAATTTAGACAACATTGTAGATGATGAATATGCCATTCACTGGCAGAAAATACTGGTGTTTTTAAAAGATTTTGGTAAGAGGTGGGAAAAATTTTTGGATGATAACAATGTAGTATCCAGTAGTGTTAACATTATAAATAAGATAAAATTATTTACAAAGAATTTTGAAAATCAGGCTCCAAAGTACCCAATTATAGTTGCTGGCAATTTTGTTTCGATAAAAGCTACCACTAATTTCATAAAAACATTAAATAAGTATGATAATACATATTTTATATTTAAGGATTTTGATGATATAAAAGCTAAATATAAGATTGAAGATATTGACGAAATAAACAATAACTACTACTTTTATCAGGTTATCAATGACATAAAAATAGACACAAAACAGATAAAAAATATTGAATATGATGAATATAAGGTGGTGGATGATAATATACTAAAGATATTGCATACATCAATGTTGCCACATGAGTTAACATACACTTGGCGAAATGAGGATGTGAAAAATCCGGATAATCTTGAATATATGGAATGTAAAAATATCTATGAAGAATTTACATTTATATCCTATTACATATTAAACCATATACAAAAAAATGGTCTATCAAATATTGCTATAATATCTAATCCAAAACAAGCCGATAAACTAGAATTGTATTTAAAGATGTGGAATATACCAACAAATAATGCCTTTGGTAAAAAATTTATCAATAATAAGTTGGTGAAATACCTATTGTTAGTGTTAGAAACCCGCATAAACAACTTCAGTAAAGAGTACCTGCTGGCACTTTTAAAGAGTGATTTTTCATATTTTGGCTATACAAAAGACGAATTGGTAAAATATATAGTTGATTTTGAAAAATATGTTTTGAGTGAAACAAATAATTCTGATGGTTTAGTTTCCTATAGAAAAAATATTTTATATAATGTAACTAATGAAGAAATAAAAAATAGGCTGCTGGGATTCATTGATAGGATAGACAGTTATTTTAGTGTGCTTAATGGTGATAGACATTTGATGAAAGATTTGATTGTTTCACATCTAAAGTTAGTTGACGAAATAACACAGGAACAAAACATTCAAAGTATTTGGCTTAATGAAGATAAAATATTTGAATTTTTTAATAGGGATCTGCTGCCACAAGTCGACTTTTATGATACTATAGATATTGAAGAATATTATAGTATTTTGACCTATATATTGTCGGAACAATCCTACAGTGATAATTACTCCATAAATGAAGCTGTTAATATAATATCTCCAGCTGAAGCTAGATTAATAAATTACGATCTTGTTGTAATTACAGAGCTAAATGATGGTGTTTTTCCTTTAAATATATCTACGGATCCATGGATGAGTAAAAGCATGAGGAAAAGTTTTGGACTTCCGGCAAAAGAAATAGATGTGGGAAAAAGTTGCTATGATTTTATTCAGCTATTATCGCAAAAACATGTGTTATTAACTAGATCCGTAACGGATGGTGATGTATCAACGTTTAAATCAAGATTTTTACAGAGACTGGAAACTTACCTAAAGTGTAATAATCTACAGATTACAAATTTATATGACACATTTCTGCAAATATATAAAAAAATAAATCTGAACAATATTTACGCTGATAGCAGTTATAAAGTTAGACCGTGTCCAAAGCCACAAAAGTCAGTCAGGCCCAATCAATTATCTGCAACAAATATAGATTTACTTAATAAAAATCCGTACGACATATATGCCAAGTATATTTTGAAATTAAGACCGATGAATGTGTTAATAAAAAATAAAATAAATGCTAAAATAGGAACATTAATGCATAGTGCCATTGAGGATTATACAAATAATTACGAAAAGTATAAAGATAGTAAATTTAATAGCATAAAACAACTGTTTATTGATAAAATTAAAAAAACTTTTATAGATGATGATGTAGCTGTTGCTTTTTATTCTGATAATTTTGATGATGGTATTAGGTCCTTTATTGAGTGGGATGATAACTCAAGATTAAATGGCTATGATATACACAGCGAAAATAAAAAAGAATATTATATTAGAGGGATAAACAAAACGATTACAGCAAAAATTGATAGAATTGAACAGAGTAACAACACCGTTAATATTGTTGATTATAAAACGGGAACAATTCCAAGGAAAAGTAGTGTATTGGACGGCGAAAGTCTGCAGCTTTTGGTGGAAGCCCTCATTCTAAGTAGACAATATAGATTAAACGTTGCTTCTTTGCAGTATTGGGGTGTTAAACATAAGGATAGTAAAACCATTTCAATAGATAATAATGGCAAAGATGTTGATATTGTTGAGTTGATAAATAAAACAGAAAAGTTATTGACTATTCTTTTGGGTTTTTTTGATGACGAAAACAACGGCTATGTTGCCACCAATAGAAATGGATATAGCGATTATAAACACCTAAGTAGAATAGCTGATTGGCTATCGAATTAGTTAATAGATTTTAGTCATATTTACTTCACAAAATATTTTTCTTTATGTACATATTATTATCAAGTTCTTTCTCGGCTTGTTTTAATTGTTGTTCCAATTCTACTTCTCTTATAAGAGAATATTCCACTATTCTATTTTTCATTGTAGATATATAGGAATCCTTCGGATACACAAATTTATTTTGTTTGTCCATGCATATTGCCAACAATTTTTTATCAACTTCGTGCAGTTTTTCATATCTACCATGTATGTCTTTAGCTTTTTGTTCTAGTATATCTTTAAGATGTTTACCCTCAAAAAAATATTTATTTTCTTGTTTTTTTTGTTCATTTGGTTCTATTGCCGTCTTATAACCATAAGTACAATATTTAATGAAGTTATCTATTGTTATTCCATTTTCCCTATTTGCTATACATTTAGCGATTTCATTTGTAAACATTCTTGATGTTACAACACAATTACCGGCTTTTTGCATATCCTGTGATAATATTTTAACCTGTTTATTTTTCAATAGATCAACGGCATTTGTATCCAAGTATACACCGCCGGAGGTGTCCACAACCAAAATTTTTCCATCATTATATATAATTCCCACGGCATGGTCATTGGTGTAAAGTTCTGATGTTACAAGTTTACCTTTATTTTCTCTCCGTTCAGCAAATGTAATGAATTTATCAAGTTGATCTTTGAAATCGATACGTTCATGAAAATCAGAATTGTTACTAAACTGAACAATATTTTTATCCGTGTTAATTGATGTTAAATTTCCCAACAGACAATTATAGCCAACACTTTCCTTTTCATTAAATGAATTAAGTATTTGTTTTGCTGCTTTTTTCGTTTCTTCTGTTATGTTGCCAGACCAAACCATTTTGTTGTTTGCGTCTATAGTTAAAACTATTTCTTGTCCATCTATAAAATATGTTAATTTTTTACCACCATCATTTTGCGTTTCAAGAGTATAAATTTTTTGACCACCATTCTTTAGTATAAATGATCCTGACTTAGCCATATTATTTTCAAAGATTCCATCAAATGTTCCCTGTTCGTTTTTATAAATTCCCTTACCATTATATTTACCATTATAAAAACCACCTGCATACATGTTACCATCACGAATTAATACTCCATTTCCATTGGGTATACCATTTTCAAAATTTCCGCTATATATACTTTTGTTATTGTAGAAAAATATACAATTTCCGTTTGGCTTATGGTTTTTAAAATAACCCTTACATATCCCAAGATCTTTGTAAATGTATGTTCCCTCGTATGGATCACCATGTACAAAGATACCGTCAAATACAACCTCACCATTATCGTCATAGAGCACTCCACGGCCACGCGGAATACAGTTTCCTATTTCGCCTGAATATTTTAATTTTCCATCTATATAAATGTCAGCATTTCCACTAATGGCGAATACTTTGTCTCTGTCACGCTGCTCGCCATCTACATAATAATCTTCATAAAAGCCCTTGTTTTTAACATCTATTCTTATTTTCTTCTTTATATAGATTTCTTCCATTTATTTTTCCTTTATTTTCTTATGGTAGTATAGCACTTTTTTACACAAAAGCAACAGTCACAGTAAAAATTTTTAAAACCCAGTCATCAATGGACGACTGGGCGGATTGTCAAATTATAGCAAATCAATTATAAACTAAGATATTTGATTTTGCTGAGAATTGCCTATAAATGTATCTATAGTATCCGTAAAATCAGGGTTATCTAATAGGTTTTCAATGTTATTGGCACCCTTGAATTTTGTTACATCTGATCTATTGAATGTTTGTTCAAGTTCGCCAAGTGTTTTAGTTCTCTCCCCCAATAGGTCTTTATTATATTTCATTACATTAATACATTTTCTCATGTATTTCATCTGATCTCTATATGGAACATTTTTAAAATCTTTACTTTTAACAACTTTATTCAACATCATTTGCATTTGCTGTTGTGCATAGATATCATCAAACTTTGTAAATCCAGTATAGAACATACCCGCTGTTATAATATCTTTCAATTTTTGAGCATCTTCCGCCAAAAGCGTTCTTCTGGCAATTTCGTTTTCAACTTTTATGTGATTATTAATATTATAGGTTAATTCCTGAAGGTATGTGTTGTAGTCAAATACCCCAGAATATACCATAGCCTCCAAATTTTTCTTACCTATGACGTCTGCTATAACTTTATTAATTACTCCGGATGCATATTTGTACTTATTGTCAGCCTTTAGTTTTTTGTTCTTTTCATCGGTTTCATTTTGACTTAAACTTTCTCTGGTTAAGCCTACTTTTTTGTTAAAATTGAAACTCTTGAAAATATACTTCCCTCCTTCGTCTATATTTTTAGCATTATACCCCATTAATCCTTCCAGCAGTAGGAATGTTAAATCCTCATTATAGTTGATGGCAGCGTCGTAATAGGTTAATTCTTTTGGCTGTTGCTGTTGTTTAACGTCTTGCTGTTGTTTAATTTCTTGCTTTTGTTCTTTTTTATTTTGTTCAGCAATCTGTTGCATTAGTTCGTTAATATCAATTCTTTCACCTTTGGTTTTTTTATTTTTTCCAGCATATGTTGCAGGTTCGTCATGGTGTTCACCGTACTCACTAGCATGCTGAAGTTCTGGTAGTGTTTGTGTGTTTATTTGGTTTTGTTGTAGTGTGTCATATATGGCCTTTTTTATCACCTGTTCAATTTGAGCCATATCAAAGGGTTGCGGATATATTGGATATGGGGATTGATAAGAGTATTGTGGCGGAAGTACCTGTGTTGGAGCTGGAGTAGCAAGTGGAAGCTGTTGTTGATAATATTGGGTTGGTACGCCGTATAACTGCTGAGGGTACACAGGGAACATTGGCTGTTGTTGATAGAATTGTTGCTGTGGATAGCCGCCTCCTGTGTATTGACCTTGTCCTTTGAAATTGTTGTTTGTAAAGTGATGTTGTTGATTACTTGGTTGCTGTGATTGCTGTTGTCGTTGTGTCCATTGTGCAAAATTTTGTCTGAATTGGTTATTATATGTTTTTTTACCACCTGTTGGCTGTTTTGCGTTGCCTGTTGTTGCCTGTCGTAATTGTGTTTGTTGCATTTGGTTTAGTTGTTCTTGCATTTTGTTTATTTTCTTTTCTGATTGTTCTCTTTTTTCTTCTAATTGTTTTATTTTGTTTTTTAATTGTTGCATATTTTTTTGCGTTTTGTCATTATTAACCACCCGTTGTTGTAACTGCGTTTGGTCTTGGGTCATTTTTGTGACTTTATCATTTAGTTGTTTTATTTGTTTGTCTATGTTCTGTTGTAATTGTTGTATTTGCTGATTTGCGTTATTCTGTCCTTTAGTGTTCTGTTTGTCTTGTTGTATCTGCTGAAGTTGTTGTGTTAATTGCGTAGATTGTTTCTGTAATGTTTTAACTTGCTCTTGTAATGCCGTAAGTTGTTTTTTGTTTTCATTGTTTACTTCATTAAGTATTTCGTTTAATGTGTTGTCATCAGCAAGAGTTTCTTTCTTTATTTTTTTTAATAATTCTTCTTGCTTGTTTTCGTCATTAATATTTTGTATTCCTGCAATGGCCTTATTAAGTTGTTGTAACTGTTCCTCATCAAGTCCTTCTAAGTTTTCTTTAGTTATTTCCTGAGTATCGGTGTTCTCTTTCTTGTCATCGTCTGTATTAGCTTTATTTAGCTGGTTATACATTTGTAAAAAGTTATCAATTAAATTGTTTTTCTCTTTTTCTGATTTTTTTAACAGTGGTGTAAGTTTGTCTATTATATTAGCCAATTCATTTATTTTATTTTTATACATATTATATATGTACACTCTCATTTCTGCTTTGTTTTTTTCCAATTCTTCATTTTGTTTCTGTAAGTCTTCAAGTTTGTCTAATTTATCGATTTCTTGTTCTGTTATTTTAGTTTTATCAGGTTTTTTAAGTTTGTTAACATTATCACCAGTATTATTGTTCTCACTAATGATATTATTATTTTCGATTTCGTTGAATAGCTCACTTATTTCACCTAATAGTTTTTTATTTTGTATTTTTAAGTCATCTATTTTTAGATTGTTTTTAATGTCTTCAGTCTGTTTCTTTGTTGTTAAATCGTTTACATTTTGTCCTATATTTCCTAATTTCGTTTTTATTTCTTCAATTTTTTCAATTATGCTTTTTTTATTTTGGTCATTAGCATTTTGTAACTGTAATAATTGTTGTGCTAATTGTTGATTAATATCACCAAGTTGTTGCTGTAGCGTCTCTCCTCCTGTTTCTTTTTTCTTTTTGTTTTTTTTATTTTTTTGTTGATTTTGTTTTTGTTCATTTTGTCCGCCCATGTTTTGTTGTTCGACTTGTAGCTGTTCGTTCTGTGCTGGTTGTTGTTTGTTCTGTTGTTCACCTTGTGCTTGTGCTAGTTGATTACCTGTAAGCTTTGTTAATGCGTTTTGTAGATCTGTTACTTGATTTTGTAAGTCTTGTATTTGTTTTGTTAATTCTAACTCTTCCAGTTTTTGTTTCACTGTTTCCTCTACTTTTTTAGCTATTTCAGCCTGTTTATCTGCTTTTGCTTTTTTCTCCAGTTCTGCACCTACTTCTCCTTCTAATTTTTTGAAAACTTCTTCATCTATTTTTTTATTTTTCTTATTTTTCTTATTTTCTTTATTTTCTTTATTTTCATTATTTTCATCACTTACTAGGTTACTAATTTGTTGTCTAAAGTTTTCTTTTTTGTTTTCTTCAGTATCCTCATTCAATTCTTTCAATTTATTGAGAAGATTCAAAAGTTTTTGCAGGTCTTCAACATCGTAGTTTTGTAAATTAGTAATCTTTTTACTTTTCTCCTCTTCATTATTTATTCCCATTTCATTGGCGATTTGGCCAGCTAGATTCTTTTTTTTGTCCGCCTCTTGTTTTTCAAAGTTTGCTAGTTTCTGCTCTAGGCTTTGAAGTCTATTTTGAATATCTGTATTGTTGGTGCCGTTATTTGCACCATCGTTTTGTTGTTGTACTTGTGCTCGTAGTTGTTGTATTTGTTCTTGTAGTTGTTGTTTTTCTTTGTTGTGTTGTGCTTTATTTATTGCACCTATTATTACTTTTAACTGTTTATTTTCTTCTACAAGATTTTTGTTTTGTTCTGCGGGATCCTGTGCTTGTTGATTTTGTCCCACTTGGTTTTGTTTCTGATTTTTGTTATGTTGTAATATTTTCTTAAGTAAATTTTTCTGTTTGTCTTCTATCGGCAAACCATTTACATCATTTTCACTTAGTTTAGTAATATCTTGTTTGTCTTTATCTTTTTGGTCGTCTCCTGCATCTGTTTGTTGTCCTTGACTTCCAAACGCATTTCTTATTTCTTCTTCTAATTCTTCGTTTTCTTGCTTTAATTGTTCATTCTCTTTTTCTTTTTGTTTATCAAGTTGTTTTTGGATACTTAATAACATCTCTTTCATTTCAGCAGCGTTTTTCCCCCACGCTATAGATATTGCCGCTATTATTCGTAGTAGTCCTTCTTTTTCTGCTATGGGGTCATTATCAAAATTTTTGGTATCATTTTTTAGTACTGCCTCTAACAAACTTTTATCTTCGTCACCCGTTAGATTTTCTTTTGTCTGTTCGGCTAGGGTTTTTGGTTTGTCACCGTTGATAGTATCTGTTTTTTTGTCTTGCTGTTGATCTTGGCTAAGCATACCCTTTATTATTCCTTTTAGGGCTTCGGCGTCCATTTCTGAATAGGTTTGAATAACTAGCAATTCGTCTATTATTTGGTTGATAATTGTCAGATCATCAAGCCTTTTGTCTAAATCTTTTTTTTCTGTGTTGATATTTATACCATTATTTTGCTTGTTATTGTTAATGTTGTTTACTATTCCGTTTAATCTGTCTTTATCATCTTCACGTGAATCATAAACTTTCGAGATACGATTTGTCACATGGTCTATTAATATGTATCTTTCATGATCAAAGTTACTTTCTTCTTTGTTAGATTTTACTCTGTCGTGTACGTATGATTCTAGTTTTTTGATTTGTTCTATCAGAGATAGTTTGTCTAATAACTCTTTTAATAATTTTGTATCTAACTCTTTATTATTACCATCATCAAGCGACTGTTTTAGTTTTGCTTTTGCGTTTTGGTCTGTAATTCCACTAATATCGTCTAAATCTGATTCCTTTGAATTTTCTAGCTTCTTTTTGGCTCTATCATATTCATCTTCCCCTGTTTTTTTATCGTAGCCAAGATTTTGTAGAATTTTTTCGATTTTTTCATTCTTGGCTTTTGTCAGAGCGTCAAGCTGGTTTTTTAAATTGTCGATTTGTTCTTGTAAGCCAGTTATATATTTGGTTGCGTTTGGTTCATAGTCGTTTGTTATTTTTTGTTGATTGTTGTTTGTTTGTTGTACAATTTGTTGTAAGTTGTCTATTTTTTTATTTATGTCTGTTTCACTATCTATAGAAGTAAGGCTATTTAATTGTTGTGTAATATTGTTCAGTAATGTTTTTAATTCTTCGTCATTACTTATCTTCATATCAGCGAACGATTCCACACGTGCCTTTTGTGCCAGTAGGAAGGTTTGTACTAAGCCTTTAATTGTGCTATAGTTGGCTTCATTAATACCTTGCCACTGTTTAAGTGTTTGGTCTAGATTGTCACAACTGTTTTTTAGATTTTGTAAGGTTGTATTTTGTTTTTGAATTGTAACTTGTTGTTCTTGGATTGTACTTTGTAAAGTGTCTATTTGAGTTTGGTCGATTGGGGGTTGTTGTGTTTGATTAAATATAGTGAGTGTCAAGTCTCGTTTACTATCCGCGGATTGTATTTTTTGACTTTCCTGCTGTTTATTTTTATTTTGAACTCTTGTATTATTTTCTGCATTATTTTTCAATGATTGCATATCATTTTGCAGATTATTAATATATACACTATAATCTACATTTTTATCTATTGTTGCATCGTCTAACTTTATTTTATTTATATTTCCTATTCCGCCAGAAGATCTAGTATTATCACCTTTGTTTATATTACAATTTTTACTCAGTTGTTCCTCATCGGTTACTGGTGTAATGTATTCATTGATATAATTACACATTTCTATAGTACTTGTTACTATTTTTAGTGTTTCTGCTATATTATTATAATCTGCACTGTTATAATTATAGCTTGATAGTTTGTTTTTTAAATGATACTCTGTGTGCTTTAATGTTCCTTCTTTATTTGTGTTACCAACTCTTGACATGGTATCATATCTTTTATCAAAGACCCTGTTACGTTGCATATATAAAGTATTGTGGTCACCACTGTTTTTTTTATTAATAAACGCTTTTACTCGATTCGTCAAATCCATAACAGCATTAATTAACTTTACTACTTGACTTATTGCTTTACCGCTTTCATTAATGCTAGATAATTGTCCAATATTTGCAGTAACTTTTTCATTATGATCTTTAACAAGTGCATTAATATATTGAACATATAGATTTAGTTTTTTTAATATGTTACTTACGTCAAAATTATTATCGTCAATTGCATTTAATTGTTGTTTTATTTGTTCTACGCTCTGTTCCTGTATTTTCTGCTCCATTTCCCACACATATTTATTATTTTGTCATAAGTATAACAAATTTTTGTACAATGTCAACTTATTTTTACACACACGGCAACTACTTTTTTCAACGTGGTGTTGGGGACGGAGATACAATACCACACAAAAGGGGGATCCGACACCAGAAAAACCTGCGGAGATCCAGTGCCACAAAAATCAATTTTTTTTATTGTTTTTTATAAAAGATAAATTATAATTATAGGTGTTAATTAACTAATTGTAAATAATATGAGAAAAAACAACAAAGGATTTTCATTAATAGAACTATCAATAGTATTGATAATAATGGGTCTATTAATTGCTGGTGTATCCAGTGGTGCCAGCTTGATTAAATCAGCACAATTGAGATCAGTGGCTACGGAAGTATCCAGCTACAGAACAGCATACAACACATACTATGCTCAATTCGGTAAGGTTCCTGGTGCAGATGACAGCAGTGATCCAACCGTTATATCTTCAGGTGCATGGAGTGCTTTATCCGATGAAGGTATAATTGATAAAAAACCAACTGTTGTAACGGAAGAAGGTAGCAATAAGGAATATGTTGATTCAAAATTTGGTAAGAGTTCAAGATGGTACCTGAAAAATGCAGGAACTTCCTTCACAGTATCTGATTTTGCTAGCATGAACGTTTTGATTCTTTCCGGAGAAATAGATTTCTCTAAGGGAGTTTTGACAGCAAGTGAAGCAGGACAAATCGATGACAAGGTTGATGACGGTAAAGCTAATCAAGGTATAGTTAGAGGTGTTAAATACGCTGAAAGTACAGCTTCAACTGTAAGTAGCTACGGTACAGACAACACAACAAGAGATCACAGCATTGTGGTAAAATTGGACTTCTAATTAATTGGTTGTGAATTCAATGAGTAAACCCGCCGGATTGCCGACGGGTTTATTTTTTTATTTGTACTCTTCTTTGTTTAGTAGATTGACTTTTGGAGATCTGCTTCTTGAGATTGCCTTTCTATAAGATTAATATATTTTCTATTAACCTTTTCCTTAACTTTTTCCTCCACTTTGTTGTGATCGTTGTTTATTAACTGTGGCATTTGATTTTTGCTTTGTTTGCAGATGTTGTCAATGGCTAATAGTGGAACTAGGGATGTTTCTACATCTTTGATGTTCATTCTACCTTCATCAATTGTTTTATAAGCTATGTCCAGTAGAAGGCCAACATTTTTGGATATTGTGTTTTTGTTGACATTTTCAATGCTAGCTAAACTAACAACCTGCTTGAAGGCTTCGTTGAATTGTTCTCCAAATTGCTTTTTTAATGGATTGCTGTTCAATTTTTCTAGATTGTTGACACCCTCCAGAATGCCGTTTTCATTTAGCTTTTTTTCTATGTCGTCGTATTTGGCAATTTCCTTATCCCCGATGCCGGCTAAATTGCAGAAATCAAATAGCTTGTCTTTTATTTCATTCGCTCTTGGCAATAGAGAATTGAAATCTTTTTTGATGCTATTAAATTCTGCCTGATATTCTTGTTCATAATTGTCAACAACTTGTTTGTCTTTTGCGTTTAGTGCTGCTAGTCTTCTGACTTCTTCCTTTTTAAGTTCTTCTTTTTTGGCGCGGTGCTCCAGTTCGATTTTCAGAACTTTTTTGACGAATAATTTTCTTTTTCTTTCGTCTTTTATTTTTTCCATCAGTCCTCTGTCACTTATCAAAGTGTTGTAGATTTTATCGAAATTACCGAATGTAACCATATCTCCGGCACTCGAAATTATACCACTACCAATGCTGGCGATTGAGCTAATAAGTTCTTTACAGGAATTGAACATTCTACCAAAAAATCCTCTTTCTCTAAATTGTGGATATTCTTCATACAGTTTTTCCATTTGTTTTTTCTTAATTAGATCTATAGCCTTTTTTTTCATGGCTATAAAGTTTTTTATTAGGTCGGCTTCTCTGGTCTGTATGGTTTGTAGTTTGTCGTTAAACTTTCCATATCGTTTGTTGCTTTTCTTCTTTAGGCTTTCTAGCTCTTTGTTTATACGGTTGCTAACAGCAGTCTTTTTGAAGTTATTTGTTAAGAATTCGGTTGATTTGTTGTTTCGGTTGAATGCTTCCAAACCAACTTTCTTCCTAACAACACCAAAAACGTGCTTGTCAATGAAACCCATAAACGATGAAAATGGTTTATATATATATTTTCTTGCGGTACGTTTCATTAATCTTTTGAATAGAGCAAATCTTCCCTCGATTTCTCCTCTTTGTCTTGTGTGGATGTTTCGTCTCTCTTCGTCACTAACGGCAAAATAGCTCTTTTTATTAACTTCTTCGCTAATGTCTTTTATGGTTTTTATTGCCCCAACGGTACCAACACCAACTGTTGCTATTGCTGAGTTTGTGGATGTGGCGATAAGTTTTGTGGTAAAGAGTGTTCCGGCACAGTCCATGACGGTTTGAAATATTGGCGTTGTCCATGCTTTTACTTTGGACTTCAGGTCTGGCTTATTTGCCATTGCTTTATTGAGAAGATTTATATATAATTGTTCTTCTTTGCTTAGTCTGGAAATAATTATAGACTTTCTTTCTTCAATACCTTTTTTGTCAATGTCATTCAGGTTTTTCATAATTTTTTCTTCATCTACGTCATATTTCTTTGCTATAACATTGGCATAATCAAGTAAAACATCGGCATATTTATCCTTTAGTATGGTATCAACGGAATTTTTTGTTCTTCCGGAGTAGTAGGAATGTATGAAATTTTCCGTATTTGCTACATTTTGCTCCGCTAATTTTTCGATGAAATCAATGTTAAAATCACCATCTTTAACTATTTCGGAAAATTTGTTTATTCTGGTCATGTATTCGTCAATGTTAATCAAATCCATTTCATTTATTTCATTGATTACATCTTCCATATTTTTATAGTACTCTTCACTTTTTTGTTTTTCCTTTGTCAATAGAGTCATTATTTTTAACACTTCAAAATCATCTATTTTATCGTAGAATCTTGTGGATTTTGATAATTGTTCATGTTTCCTTTGCAATACGTCTGTGACTGTATTTCTGGCGTCTTCATCTTTTCTGTAGATATACATGCAGTATTTTGCCAGCCCTTCGTAAGCTTCCTCATCTATAAATGCGGTTATTTTTGCCTCTATATTGTCTCTAATGTCGTACTCAACTGGTTCATTTTCAATATCACCTAAGGTGTCTTTGAATATTTCTATTCCTTCGGTGTCATGTGTTGGGGTGGAGGTGTTTAAGGATGCTATATTTTTCAACTGTTTTTCCTCTAAACTGTCAAGTTTTTTGTCCTTTAGAGAAACGAGATTCTTAGCTGAAAAGTTTTTTAGCTTATCGTCATTGGCTAGAGCTTGCAGTTCCTCCACTTTAAGTTTTTCCAGTTCAATTTTATTGTTGAGAATTTGTATAGCTCCATTGTTAAGCTGTGATACTTTATTTTCCTTAACTAAATACGAAACAATTTCATCAAGTCTTTCTTGGCTAATTGTTTTTCCAACGACTAAATTCTTTTTGTCAATTAATTTTAATACTCTATCGTCAAGTTCTTTAAACTTATCCATACTGATAATATTAAATATGTCATCCGGTAGGTTTTTAATTTTATTTTCATCATCAAAGCATAGTTTATTTAATTGTTTAGCGGTGATGCTTTCGAAACATTCTCTATCAATGTTTTGTATTACTTTACCACTTAAACCCACAATGGCATCTGGATCTAACAGTTTGAAAAAATCTGTTTTTAAAGAGTTTATTTGTCTTGCTAGGGTATTTTCTTCAATTTTTTCTAAAAATCCATTATCGATATGTTTAAATAATTCTGGTTTTGCATACCATTTGTTCAGTTGATCTACATTGGTATTTGTAAACAATTCTATTTGTTGTTCTCTGGTTGCCTCTTGTATCTGTTTGGTGCTGATGTTTCTTATAATTTCTTCGTTTGCATTTTGAAGTATGCCTTTATTGATACCGCTGAAACCTTTCGCATTGAGAAATTTTATTTTGTAACCGATGCCATTGATTTGCTCTAAATTCAAATTGCTTATAAATTCTTTGGTTATAACATTTTCATCTTTAAACGTTTGGTCGTTTATGGTTGATAGGGTTTTTGGCGTTAGTAATTTAATTTTACCTTTTTCCTGCAGTAGCTTGATTTCATTTGATACATTATTATCTGTTTTATAGCCAAGTTTCTTGAGTATATTGTATGTTCCGCCAAGATTGATTTTGTCACCAAGTGCCGATAAAGTATCGTCCTGCAGATCGCTTAACTTACCGGAAATTATTAGATTGTCAACGGACACTTCATCAATATTTTCAACTTGTTCTGGTGTAAGTTTACCCATTATTTTTTGGTCTAAATCTGATATTTTACCTTTAAGTGTAGCTATTACCTCTGGAGATACGTTTTTCACCTCATTAGGTTCGGCTATCATATTTAAGGCGTTAATCGTTTTTTCAGGTATTTTTGTGATTTTATCAGCATTTATATTAATTAGATTAACGATAAGTTTTGGAGTTAAAGTTTCGGCTCTATTAAGTAATCTTTCTATATCTAACTCTTTCAACTGTGGATTGTTTAGATTACTTAATATACTATCATCCATATCTGCTATGAATTCACTATAATAGCTTATGGCCTCGTCTGATATTTTGCTTAATTGTTTAGCGTCGTTTAATCTACTGAAAGCTTTATATACATCTTCATCCGGTATATTGGGGAGATTATCGGTACTGTTTATAACGTGTAGTAGTGAATTATCATTTAGATCCATTATTCTATTGCTTAATACTTTCTTGTTGATAGATTCGACCTGTTCTGGAGTAAATTTGCTAAATGTTTCTTTATCTAAATCAGATATGCGGGCACAATTTTTAATGAACTCTTTATCGAGAGCTGCTGTAATTTCTGATTTTTGCTGTTTAAAAAATTTCATAAGTGTGTCTGCTTTTATAACATTGGCAACAAATAATGGTATCTGTTTTACTTCTTCAACGCTTTTTATATTTAGCAGTAGTTTCTCTAACGTTTCTTCATTAACGTTTAGAGTAACACCATATAATTTAGCAATATTTTTTATCTCCTTAATACTTTTTACTTTATCGGTCATATTTTTAAATAAATTTGTTTTTGCTTGGTTCGTATTATACAACGAATACTAACACGAATCAAATTTTACACCGAAAAGTTGAATATATAAAATTCTTGAACGCTATTAATTATAATTATTTAATTTTGTATCATTTTAGTTGTTTTCTTAATATGTCAAAATCTGGTATAATCGTTTTTAATACATTCCAAAATTTTTGTGAGTGATTTTTTATTATGGTGTGCGTTAATTCGTGGACAACTAGGTAATCAATAACCTCAATGCTTTTACTGATGACATTATAATTGAAGTTTAGATTGTTGTTATAGCTACAACTGCCCCATCTGGTTTTTTGGTTTTTATACTTTATATTATTTTTCTCGAAATTAAACTGAAATTTATATTTATTCAAATAGATTTCAATTCTTTTAGGTATTATTTCACCGGCACGTTGTTTTTTCCATTGGTTAATTATATCCATAATGTCTACATCCTTATCCGGCGTGAATATATTAAAATCATCTCCATTTATTTCACAATGGGAGCTTCTTAGTAGTTTTGATTTAACCACATTTATTTTGTATTTTTCGCCAAGATATTCGACAAAATCGTTGTTTTCTTTATTTATTTTACTTTGTAGAACATCTCTGTGTTTTTCATAGAATTTAGAAATGGTAGCAACATCCATTTTTTCTGGTGCATATGCTACTATTTTGTTATTTACAATTCTAAATTCTAGGTATCTTTTTCTTTTTTTAGATCTTATGATGGAGTATTCCATTTGAAAAAAATTACAAATACTCTTTTATTTTGTTACAGATTTCATCCAAAACTTTATTAAGTTTATTTTCATCTCTGCACTCCACCATAACCCTCAACAGTGGTTCTGTACCGGATTTTCTAACCAAAATTCTACCGATACCCTCCAGCTCTTTACTTTTCTGCTGTATAAAATTAGCAACAGCATCATTTTCTAGCGGATTTTTCATGGCGCCATCAAATCTTATATTTTCCAGTTTTTGTGGTACGGTTTCATACAAATTAGCGATATCGCTTAATTTACAATCTTTGTCCTCTTCTTTTTGTTTCTTTAAAATAGCCATAACCTGCAAGGCGCTACAAATTCCATCACCGGTGGTGGAAAAATCGCCCAAAATAATGTGCCCCGACTGTTCTCCTCCTAGATTGTAGCCATTTTTTCTCATTTCCTCCACCACATACCTGTCACCAACTTTTGTTCTAATCGTTTGTATCCCAAGATTGTTTAAAAATAGTTCGAGTCCAAGATTAGACATTTGAGTTATAACAACCGTATTGTTTTTTAATTTACCGTCATTTAACATCTTTTTTGCTATCATGGCTATTATTTTGTCACCATCCACAATTTCACCTCTTTCGTCGACTATTATAACCCTGTCGGCATCACCATCCAGCGCTATACCAATGTCAGCTCTGTGGTCCACAACCGCTTTCTGTAACATTTGTGGCTTGGTGGATCCACAACCGTCGTTTATATTTGTTCCACTTGGATCACAACCTATTTTAACGACATTTGCTCCCAATTCCCAAAATACCGTTGGAGCAATCTTATAGCTGGCACCGTTGGCACAGTCCACAACGATTTTCAATCCTTGCAGATCCATATTTTTTGGAAAACTACTTTTTACATGTTCTATATACCTCTGTTGATATATGTAGTTATCTGATCTCCAAGCTCTACCAAGTTTGTCATCAATCGGTAAATTGCTGAAAAGGTCACCATCAATCGCGCCTTCAATTTTTTCTTCTATATCGTCAGGAAATTTTACTCCTCTTGAATCAAAGAGTTTAATGCCATTATCATAGTAAGGATTATGCGAAGCGGAAATCATTATTCCTAAATCACATCTCATGGATCTTGTTAACATTGCAATTCCAGGGGTGGGAATTGGACCAATTAAAAAAACTTCATCTATCCCGCCAGCCGTTAAACCAGCAGTTAATGCGGACTCTAACATGTAGCACGATAGTCTTGTGTCTTTACCTATAACCACGCTGTGTTTTTTGTTTTTGCTATTTTGTCTTGTAATTTTTGCAATTGCTAAGCCTAATTTTAAAGCAAAATCACTTGTCATTGGAAAAGTATTTGCTCTTGCTCTTACACCATCTGTACCAAAATATTTTCTAACCATATGTTCAACTTAATTTTATAACATGCGTTTAGAATACAATTTAAAAAATTAATGTAAATTAAAATTTTTTATACCAGATAATTTTCTTGTAAAACAAAAACATTTTTGTTAATATGTCATCAAAGTTAATAAAATTTTTTTATTTATGCCAAGTTTTGATGTAGTTTCTAAAATTGATTTACAGGAAGTTGATAATGCTACAAATACAGTTTTAAGAGAAATAGGTAACAGATATGATTTTAAAAGCGTGAAATGGTCTCTGGAATTGGATAAAAAGGAAAAAACTATTACAATTACCGCCGAAAGTGACTATTGTCTGGAACAGATACAAACATCACTGAAGGGTGCTTTTGTTAAAAGAAAACTAGATCCCATTGCTCTTGATTTTCAAAAAACTGAAAAGGCAACGGGAAATTCTCTAAGACAGGTTGTAAAAATAAAAGAGGGAATAGATCAGGAAAATGCTAAGCAGATAACAAAATATTTTAAACAATCAAAATTGAAGGTTCAGGCAAGTATTCAGGGGGACGAAGTTCGAGTTTCTGGAAAATCTCGGGACGATTTACAGATCGCGATACAAGAAATTAAGGGATTAAATCTAACGGTTCCACTACAGTTTATAAATTTTAGAGACTAGTTTAGAATATTTATGCTTATTTAGCTGAGAAAGATTACATTTTTCGAATTAATTGGCTTGATTTAGGTTGACAAAATATATTTTAGTATTAAAATCTAATCGGTAATTTTTATTTTAAAATGGAAAACAAAGGGGAAAGAATCGCGAAGGTTATAGCAAACAGTGGCTACTGCTCCAGACGGGATGCCGAAAGGTTGATACTTGCCGGAGAGGTCAAGGTTAATGGTGAGGTCATAACGACCCCAGCTATAAACATAACCGATCAGTCCATAAAAATCCATAATAAGCTATTGAGTAGACAAAAAGAAACCAGAATATGGCTTTTTAACAAGCCGAAGGGTTACATTGTTACCAATAGCGATCCGAAAAATAGAAAAACCATCTATGATATTTTACCAAAGTCCCTACCTCGTGTTATAACGGTTGGTAGACTTGATATGGATACTGAGGGTCTGTTGATTCTGACAAATAATGGGGATGTGGCTAGATACATATCACATCCATCAACTGCATGGTCTAGACAATATAGAGTTAAAGTCCATGGTTTTCTTGATAGGATTGACTTTGAAAAACTGGCCCAAAAGGGAGTTGTAATTGATGGCATGAAGTACGCTCCTGTTAAGATATCCATCGAGAAGGAAAGTAACACGACTAACACGTGGTTGAGAGTTGTTATAACGGAAGGTAAAAATAGAGAGGTTCGAAAAATTATGGAACATTTTAATTTAAAAGTTATTAGATTAATTAGAACTTCATTTGGTCCATTTCATCTTGGTAGGTTGCCATCAGGTGCTATAAAACCTGTCAACAAACGAGCTATAAAAGATGCTATCGGAAACAAGGTGAAGATCAAATTATAGTGCCGTATCGTCTAATGGTAGGACAACAGATTCTGATTCTGTTTATCTAGGTTCGAGTCCTGGTACGGCAGCCAAGTTTTGTTGCGTTTTTTTAGTATTACACCTTTATGTTAAGAAAACAATCTGTTAATGCACAACCAATAGAGGTCAAAAACAGGGCTGAACTTCGTTTGTGGTTTAAACAATATGCAAAAACCGAAGATGTTTGCTGGGTTGTTTGTCGGAGGGGAAAAATAAATTCAGAAGGTGAGCTATCCTATTTGGATGTGGTGGAGGAAGCGCTATGTTTTGGTTGGATTGATAGCACATGTAGAACATATAAAAATGGACAACATCTTCAAAGACTTTCAAAGCGTAAAAGAAATAGCCCCTGGTCAGAACTAAATAAGGCCAGAGCAAAACGACTTAAAGAGTTGGGACTTATGACGGAGGCTGGTGAAGAAGCGTTGTCCAATGCTAAACAGTTTACTATTGATGAAGATATTGTTTTAGCTTTTCATAACAATCCAACCGCATGGAACAACTTTTGTAAATTTCCACCTTTATATCAACGTGTTCGTATTGACACAGTCCAACGTGATAAGAAAAAGATTAGTAGGGAAGTTTTTGAAAAACGCATAGCCAAACTTATAGAAAATTCCGAGCAAAACAAGATGTTTGGTTTGTGGAATGATGACGGACTTTTAATTTAGTTTATAGTTTTATACTTACATTAAAATATGCGTTATTACTGTATCTATCAGCTATAGAATAGCCGAGAGTTAAATCAACTTTTGTTACTTTGTTGAAATCAACGGTGGTGACTAATTTAAAATTATGTGCTTTATATAACAATACATCCACATCTACAAAATATAGATATATGTCTTGTAAAATTAATGCGACGGTATCTTTATCACTTATATCTCTAAAATAACTGTATTCAAAGTAAAACGATAATGTATCATTAAATTTATAGTTTGTACCAATTCCCATAAGTAAATTATCCTTGATGCCGTTGATATTTTTTGAAAAATAAGTAAATACGTTAATGGGTACTGGTATATCATTTTTAAAATAGTTAAATCCAAACATAATTGATTTATATACATCAGCGTACGTAAACTTTAACAGTTCATTGTATTCAATTACATTTCTGTATAACAGTGTTAAAGCTAACATATTGTCCTTCATATTAAAATATTTTGTGATATATATATTGTAAAAATAGTTGTCATTGTCTGTTTGTATTGAATTTAGGTGCATTTTATAGTTATTTATGTTATTCAATATATCCACCACTGTATCGCCATCCATTGAATTTTTTGAAATGTTTCCACCGATGTTGTAGCTGTCAAATACATCAGTGTTGATATTTAAATTTAATTTGTTTGAAAATACATAATCTTTGTAAAATTGTAGTTCTATATTTGATTTTACGGTATATCCATAGGTTGAATTGGAGAATATTACTATGAAAAGTATTAATATTGAAATAAACATGTTATATGCAATATGGTTATCTTGTATAATGTTAGATTTTTGCTATAAATATGTCAATAGATTTTTAATTTTACCTATTTTTATGATAGCTATAGATCTAAATTTAAAATGTGACATTTCAAATTGCTTTTTTCTTCATCATTTAATTTATCATATAAAGCACCATCAATATGTTTACCGACATCAATGTAATTAACGTCGTAACTATTGTTGCTATTAAATGTGAAACATTTTAAATTTTTATTTTTTAAAATATTTTTTATATCATCCTTAGTAAAATCATCGATATTAACATTTTCACCAATTTTTTGCAGTAGATGTGAAATGTCATAATTTTTTTTAGACGTATTTTCTAATTTTGGTATAAACAACTCGCTACCATCCTCGCAATCTATATCAAATTGTAGTATTTCATCTTTTTTATATATATCATGATAAACAATCTCAAAATCTTCGTTTATCAGAATAACATCACCTCTAAAATATATGTTTTTATATGCACCTGATGTATTAATGTAGAAAACTGGACTATTTGCAAATTTAGCAAGTTTTATCAGGTGTTTTTTAACAAAATCAATATCTCTGATGGATGTATCAAAACATAAAATATAATTTGGTCTATTGTCACTTGTTAAAAAAACATTAAAGTTAGAAAATATATCATCCGATATTAACACAGCAAATTTCTTTTTGTTGTAGTTTATTTGTTTTAGCACTGTATCTTTATCAAAATATCTATAGTCATTCAGTATATTCAATTTATCTATTACCTTTCTAGAGGAGATTGTATCCACATAACCATTGTCAATGAAAAATACAGAATCCATCAGCAAATTTTTGTAAATATTATTGTTTTCCTGATACTCCTTTTCATAGTATAGTTCACCCATTGTAATTTTTGTTCTTTCACCAATAGTTAAATCTATTATTTTAGCGAGATAATCAATATTTTTTTCCAAAAAATTTATATCTAAAAAATTATCACCCACATTTAATCCACTCAACGATAATCTGGGAAAAATAACCATATCAAGATCTTTTCCTAATGCTTTTCTGTAAAACTTTTCTATGTTACTATAATTATATTCAACGTCGCCGTTTTTTACATAAAGTCTTGCAAAACCTAACTTCATAAAACACACATTATTTTTTAAAATGGTATCAATTAAATTGTTTTTTTCAATATAAAACTTGAAAAAAATATACGGTATTATAGCATATTAACAACTATAATAACAGAAACACACACATGAAAAAACCGGAACTGCTATTGCCAGCTGGATCTTTTGAAAGAATGAAAACGGCCTTTCTATATGGGGCAGATGCTGTATATTGTGGAACTCCAAGTATGTCTTTGCGAGCAAAATCACAATTTACCATCGAGGAGGTCAAAGAAGGTGTGGAGCTTGCTAAACAGCTGGGTAAAAGAGTTTATTTAACATTAAATCTGTTTGCTCACAATAAAGATCTAGAAAGATTGCCAGAATTTGTTAAAACCTTAAGGGAGATACAACCGCATGGTGTTATTGTGGCTGATCCGGCAATTTTTATGTATCTTAGAGAAAATGCGCCAGAATTGAATCTACATGCATCCACACAGTCCAGTATAACATCTTGGAAGGCTGTAGAATTTTGGAAAAATCTTGGAGCAAAAATGACAGTTTTGGCCAGAGAGGTTTCTATTGAAGATATGAAGATAATAAAGGAAAAATGTCCCGATGTTAAAATTGAGACATTTTTGCATGGTTCTATGTGCATGTCCTACTCTGGTAGGTGTTTACTATCAAATTTTTTAGCGAATAGGGGGGCAAATCAGGGAAAATGTGCCCACTGTTGCAGATGGCTGTACAAATTACACATAAAACTTAAGGATGGAACACTAAAGGAAATAGAAATAAATGAGAACAATAGGGATCTATTTGAGTTTCTAATAGAAGAGGAACACAGACCGGGGGATCTGCTGGAGGTGGTTGAAACGGAGCATATGGCCAATATTTTAAATTCAAAAGACTTGTGTTTATTACCAAAAATACCAGACTTTGTGAATGCTGGAATTGATTGTCTAAAAGTAGAGGGCAGGAACAAAACCCAATATTATGTAGCTTTGGTGGCAAAAACCTATAGAAGGGCAATAGATGACTATATTAGCGATCCTAAAAACTGGAAAGCAGAAGATTATTTAAGTGAACTGTACACAATATCAAATCGTGGCTTCAGTTTAGCTTTTGCTGATGGAGATCTTGAGCATTTTGCCAACAACTATGATAGTACAAAATCCACAAGTGAGTTTGAATTTGCTGGCTATATAACGAAAACAGATGATAATTTTGTATATTACCTAGTAAAAAATAAAACTGTTTTGGGGGATGAGTTGGAATTTATAACACCAGCTGGTGAAAATATAAAACTTACGGTTACAAAGCTTGTGAACTCTGAAAACGATGAGGAATTAAGAGAAGTTAATTCCGGACTTGAAATGATTGTAAAAATTCCTTTCGACGATTTTACCGGTTATAACAAAAAGTTCCTTAAGGATAATTTAAAAGAATTGGTTGTCGCTAGAAAATCCAATAACATTTCGGATGTTGACAGAGCGAGAATAAATTTAGATAAGGAATCCTATAAAATAGAAATGGGTTATGGTTCAGAGGAGAAATATTTACAACTGAAGAATGAATTATTAAAACTTTTAAACAAAGCATAATTCATATTTATTATTAAATCCGTTTTTATTGATTTGATTGGGAAAAATAGTTACTGTAGCCACAGTGCCAACAAGTGTTTAGAAGATTAAAAAAATAGTTTTTGCCCTATCAATGTTTTTTTTAATTGCCCTAATACCACTATTAGAGATGTGTCTGAGGGTAACCATTGACAGAGCGGAAACTGAAATGTACATAATGGAAAATGGAATCATTAGCGACAAAATAGCAAACGTTACCAACTATAAAGATGAGCTAACAGGCTTTAACGATGTTTTGGGAGTAGAAAGACAAGTTAAGATATACCAGTGGGTGGAAAATAAAGAATTTTTAGAGGATAAAAACAGGTATGTTTACAGTTACTTCAAGAAGTGGGTTGAGGAGCCAGTGGATTCAACTGCTTTTTATGATAGATCAAAAAACAATAGTTGTGGTGAAAAAAACACTTACCAAAATAAATATTTTCTAGTCGATAAAATAGTAACAAAACAAAATGGCTATTTTCTGGATAAAAAGTATTTTTCCAACAAAATACACTTCAAGGATGTTGAATTTAAAGATGGAACCGTTATTTATGGCACAATTATAAAGAAGAAAGTAAAAAAGATAAATGTGGAACAGGAAAATGATGATAGTGGTCACATTGATCTAGATTATTATGTTTCATCGATGAACAAAAGCACAGTAGTTAAAAGTAGAGATAAGTTTATCGCCTACAATAACATATTAACAAATAGTAAGGATATAGAAAAGCCAGAAATTTGTGATAACATCATCAAATACAGGGTATTTAATCCAAAAAATGTGCTGGCATTGGGTGCCGTGAAGGATAAAAAAATCGTGCCCTATGATGACTTTATTTTAGTGGAATTTGACAAAAGTATCAATAATAAGTTTTTAATTATACGAAAACTGCGTTTTTTGTCTGTAATTATTGTAATAATAAGTTTAATAATTTTTGTTACATCGTTTATTTTATATAAATTACGAATCCACAAAACATTTACATTAAAAAGAGTGCCTTTTTTTAATGAATATCTTGTGTACTCCAGATGGAGTAATTTTAATACAATGTGTGTAGTATCGATTGTGTTATTAATATCAGTCCACTATACTTACTTTATAGCCGTGCCGATTGCACTATTGATTATAGCAAAAAATATTGACTACTATTCAATCTGATCCAGAAAGTTTCTTATTTCCAGCAGATCGTGCCATACATCTCTTTTTTTAGCTTTATTTTTGAGAAGAAAATTTGCCCCGTATGTTGCTGTTATTTTTATACTATTTCTCATGTAACAATTTGTATAGTCGGCAAACTTTCCTCTTAGGCTTATTAAAGTTTTATTGTTTTCAAAAATGGTAGATATGGAATAGTTGCCGGTGAATATGATTAATTTCGGATCTATTAGGTGAATAAGTTTTTCCACAAATGGTTTACATACTTCCAATTCCTCTTTTATTGGTGTTCTGTTACCTGGTAATCTCCAAAAAAAACTATTTAATAGACAATAGTCATTGCCACTGATATCTATTGACTTCAACATACTCTGCAGTAATAATCCACCGTCACCGCTAACAACTTCTCCGTTTATATCGTCGTCATCGTTAGGTAAATCGTTTATTACCAATATTTTCGATTTTTTATTGCCGTTTAAAATAACCGTATTTGTGGCACTTTTTCTAAAGTTATCGTAGATGTCTGAATTTTTAATGAATTCAGTTATGGAATCTATATCGTTTATTTGGTCGGCGTAACCTCTTATTTTATTAATTTCACAGAATATAGGATTTAGATGTTTTATTTCCTTCTGTTGTTCCGCCAATGCTTTCACAAAACCATTTAGGGTCTTGGGCCTGTTGGCTGTATTTACTGTATCATCTGCAACCTGTTCATTGAATATATCGCTTACACCATTGGCATTGAGCCACTCTAACAGTACAACCAAATCCTCTTTCATAATTATAGCTATTGATGACTAAAAATATCCACGTCGAGCCAACCCATCAGATCAAGCCTTACTCTTGTGGGCAAAAATTTAAAACAGTCAACCGCCAGTTGTTTTCTACCTTCATTCTCCAAAATTTTATCTAGCTTTTCTTTTATTTTATGTAGAAAGAGAACGTCATTCGAAGCATACTTTAATTGCTCTTCGGTGATGTTATCACCCCAATAGGAGCTCTGTTCCTTTTTAGAAATATCAATGTTAAAAAATTCCTTAATTAGAACCTTTAATCCGTGCGTATCTGTGTATGTTCTAGCAATTTTTGAGGCAATTTTAGTGCAATATATATTTTCAATTTCTATATTGAAGGTTTTTTGCAGAATTGCTAAATCGAATCTAGCAAAATGAAAAATTTTCAATACATCTTTATCCTGAAGTAATTTTTTAACATTTGGCGCTTCATAGCTACTTTTGCTGTTGAAATGAACTAAATGTGCTACACCATCACCGGAACAAAATTGTATTAAACACAATCTGTCTCTAAAATTGTTTAATCCCAGTGCTTCTGTATCAATGGCTACCTCTTTTCCTAAATCTAAACCGTCCGGTAAGTCGTCTTCATAGTATACGTATGTCATTAAGTTACTATCTTAAATCATTAACTTAACTGAAGTTTACTGTTGTGTTATTTTTTTTTCAACAGAAAAATTATTCAATATTAACCTCAATGGCGTCACCAAATCCATACAAATCATTGACCTGACACAATTTTAGAATAACTGGAAACTGTAATTGTGTGCTATCAAATTCATAGTCGTATTCCTTACCGTAAACATAGGTGGAAAATATATTTGTACCATTTACAAATATTTGTAGATAATACTTTTCAACCCTCTCAAAAGATACAAAATCTCTACCACTAATCCAATTTATGTAGCCTCTACCTTTTTCGCACCATTCAAAATGTATATAATTGTTGAAAATCTTATAGTGTACGTGGCAGGGTTTGAATGGTTTTAGATTTGTTCCTGTTATCTTATAATTACAATCATTTGAGTTACTAAAATTGTCTCCAACACTAACCACTTTATAATCATGTATAAGATCAATACTATTATAATCCAGTTCATGAGTTGGTATGTTATCATTTATAATCGCAAATCTATCATAAATACTATGTTTGTTTATTTCTGTTTCCGTATTAAACAATCCCCTTAATAATCCATATATTGAATATGTACCATCTTCATTTAAAATCACATATTTAAACTGTATAATCTCGTTTCCGTATATGGCAATATTTGCACCATTTAATAGTTCATAATCATCAACGTTTATTAATAAATCAGTATTAATGTTGTTATTAAATTTAACCTTCAGTACATTTTTAATGTCAAAATAATATGGTTTTACAATTTCCGGTTCGTTTAATACGACACCTACGGTGGACAATACCTTTGTTTCATTAAAAAATTTATATGATTTTTTATTGTTATTTGAAAAGTACAATGTTGCACCATTCCAACTGTTTAATTCATTTGTGATCAGGAAAAATAAGTGTATACTTTCCAACATATTGTGGTTTATTGCTGGAATTTCCAATATTTCAAATTTTGTTTTTCCCACATCCTGCACTAAGGTAATATTATTATTTAGTGTTATTGTACTTTGATAATGGTATATAGTATTGTCAAAAATTGTAGCAACAACCTTAATTGTATTATCTTCAATTTTTAAATTAATAATTTTTAATGTATAAACGTTGTTTTGTATCTGTAGTTTTACTACGTCCGCTGGATTTATATAAACATATTTCATTGGAATTATAAAGTTAAATGTATTTTTCTCTAGCCAAGTGGAATACAATAATGTTTCAACTATATTTCTAGCTCTACTTTCATCCAACACCACTGGTAAAGTTTCAATTTCTCTCCTATCACTCACAATTCCAGTTCTTTCAGCGTACACAGATTTGGCATCGTAATCATTATTTTTATCTAGAAATATTAAATCTATCCTCTTTGGTAACTCACTGTTGTTTATTGTGTTTACAACAATATAATTATTATCATCCATTGGTAACAGTTCACCTTCGTATATGGTTACGGTATCATCGTTGTCTAAACCACTAGATCTATTTGATATAAAAGATATTTTTCCATCATTTTCAACACAATCAAAAAAGTAAACCTTTTGTAGTATTTGTATCACATCCATCACTGTCATACTGTTATTTATAACAAACCCGTCCACAAATTCGTCAACATCAATATCTTCTATTAAATCAGCATTTAAATCAGCATCATTAAACAGTTGATTTATGGATACTTTGGCATTAGAAATACCGGTTTTACCATTTAAACAATAGTCATATTCCCAGTTGACACCATCTGCCCATATATCAGTTTTATTTGGAAAAAATGGATATGGCCTTAAATCCCAATAGTAAACAAACATATTTTCCACATATTCACTATTCTTAAAAAATTCATTTGTTGCCTCTATGGCGTTTCTTTGAGCGTAAAAGTTACTATCTCCGCCGGAATATTTTGGCAGTTCACCAACTCTTTTATAGGGTTCGTTTGTTGCCCCATCTATAGATCTGAAACCATATTCAATAAACCATATTTTTTTAGATCGCGGAATCCAATTGGTTTCCACTCCATCTGGATTTATATGTACATTCTCCCACCAATATTTAATATTTTTATAGGCATATTCACTTGATATTTCATTTTGTATGTTATTCTCGGTTATGTAGTTGTAACCTTCACCACTACTCCAGCCATTCTTTATTGCGTTTTTTGTTATTTCCGTCTGTGGTGCATTGGTCAATGGAAAAAATGCATTTATACCAACAAAATCAATATAATCGCAACCCCAAAGATTATCCAAGTTATACCAGTAGTTGTTACTGTGATATTCTTTATAGCCAGCCACATAACTAACCTTTACATCATTTCCCAAAATATCCTTTACCTGCTCCGCTAGATTAATTAAATTATCCACTGCTGGAAAATTACCATTTTCATCCTGTAGAACTGTTAAACCTGTCAATTCATTTCCTATCAGAAACACATCGACATAATCTTTAAGCAATTCGGCATAGTGCAGAATAAATTCATTGTAACCATTTTCTTTTACAAAAAAATCATTCACATCATCCGTAGTACCGGTTAATAGAGTTTGCGAAGGTGTACTATCAATATCCATAAGAATTTCCGGACAAAAAACAGTTTTTTTGTTTCTATTTTTTAACTCCTTAAAAAAACTTAAAATACTACCATCGCTGTTGGTTCCACCGCTAAACCTAAAATTTCCATTTTCGTCTTTACCTAAAATGGGTGTGTTATACCTATTCCATTTGCTACCAACGGCAAAAACATCTGGTCTTGTATATATTGGATAGCCATAGTTATAGGTCTGTTCTGTAAATACATTGAATTCAACACGAGGTTTTAAGCTACAATTTGCTATATTTAGGCTATCTCCAAAGAAAGCATTATGCATCACAAACCATTCACAGTTTTTAAAATCTTCAGTTAATTGATTTAAAGAACATAAAGCATCGGCGACTTTACTATTATTATTCTGATTTAAAATTGTCCATGTACCAACTCCTTCATTTACTGCTGATTCCAAAAATTGCTTCTCAGCCCTATATTGAACCTCAGTACTTAGAATACAGCTACCATTTGCTGGCATTAGGTTGATACCATTAACACAGTATTCAAGTGATGTTTCATCGTTATTTTTATTATTTGTCCTTGTTATTTCGAATATAAAATTTGGAATTCTATTATTAAACTCACTTATGGGAAAATTTTCAAAAACAACATAACACAAACCTTTATAGGCACTAACATGTCCAATTCCCTCTATGGCCTCAATTAGTGGATCAACTTCCTGTGTGTCTGTTCCGCTATAAAATCTATATTTATACTGTGTTAAATCCAATAGGTTTGTATCTGCCCAAACATTTTCAATTTTTTCTATTTCGCCCTTACATATTGCTATTGCAAAACTTAAATGATAGAAATATTCTATACTTGTTTGTTTTATCTTTTGACCTTTTCCTATTTTTACCGTAGTGGTGTTAGTGTTATACGTTTCTTTTACGTCACCAACCCAAATTATGTTACCAGCCAAACGATTAGTTCCGTACACCATCGGAATTATTTTGTTGTAACTGGACACCTGTATCGATAATTCGGACAACTTACCGGTTATTTTATCTTTTTTTGTTTTTGTACCGTTCCCATAATACAACTGTCCTAATGCGGTTGTATTTATACTGTTTATGGCTCTATTTTTAGCTGTATTTATTGAATTTATTGCCTGTGTGAATATAAATGTTGTCATAGCACCAATGCTCGATGTTTACAATTATAAACACTGTACAACATTATTGTTTTTACGGTAGTATATAAAGAAAACCAGTTGATTTTCTGGGTACATAACACACTACAACACAAACCAAACAACCAACATAAAAAGACCCGTTGATTCTTTAAACATCAAACGGGTCTCGAAAATTTAGTACCTTATAAACTACTATGTTTACTTAGTTTCTTCTTTTTCTGTTTTTTTATCTTTTTTCTTTGCGTCAGCTTCGGTGTTATCTTCTTTCTTAACATTTTCAGCTTCGTCAACTATTTTCTTTTTTTCGTCTTTTCTTACAAATTCACCTTTTTTAATCTTTTCTGCCTCTTCCTTTGATCTGGCAACTATGATATCCTTATCGAGAGATACCTCTGGATGTAAATCAAAGGTAATGGTAAACTTACCTAAAGTTTTTATTGGTTCCTTTATGTAGATGCTGTTTTTATCCACAACTTTGTTTTTCAAAAGTGTATTAACAAAATTTGCCAACTTTGTGGAGCTTATGGAACCATATAATCTGTCATTATCACCAGCACTTTCAATCAAAATAAGTTCTTTATTTTCCAGTTTACTCATAACATCCAATGCTGTTGCTTTTCTTTTTGCATCTTCTTCTTCAATTGCTTTTCTTCGTTCTTCAAAAGCTTTATAATTTTTTTCTGAATATATCAAAGCAAGTTTTTTTGGTAATAGATAGTTCCTTCCGTAACCGTCCGCTACAACTTTAACATCACCTATATTTCCTAAAGTTTTGATTCTAGAAGTCAAAATTACTTTCATATATCCCCTCCTAATTATTTTCGTTTCTTGCTATAAAAGAGAGAAGTGCTAGATTTCTTGCTCTTTTAATTGCTTTTGACAACTTTCTTTGTTTTTTAGCGGATACACCTGTGATTCTACTGGATAGTATCTTTCCTCTTTCAGAAATATATTTTGTCAATAACTTTATGTTCTTGTAGTTTATTTCTTCATCTGGAACATCCTTTAGTGGACAAACTCTTCGCTTTCTAGCAAGCATTCCTTGGTTGACCAGCGATATCTTTAAAAAACCCTCGCTATCAACTTCATTTGTGTTATTGTTTAGATTTTCTAACATGTTAACCTCAATTTATTCATTTTTATTTCGTTAATTAATTCTTTTTGGTATCTCTAGCGTTCACAGAAACCATTAATTCACTTTTTTTGGTTGGTAAAGAATCTATTTTGAAAATTCCTTTTCTTATGATATTTTCATTAAAACCCATAATTCTCTCAAGCTCTTTGACTGCTGAGTAAGGTGAATCTATATTCATAAGAACATAGTGACCTCTTGAATTTTTGTTAATCTTGTAGGCTAATGTTCTTAAACCCCAATACTCCTTTGAGGCTAATTTTCCACCGTTTTCTTCTAATATTTTTTTAAAACTGTCAGTCAAACTGTCAACTTCGTTTGCAGACAAATCTTGTCTGGCAATATAAACTAGTTCATAAAAAGGCATGGCCAATCTTCCTATTTTTTCATTAATTAATAAGAATAAGTGTTCAAAAGAACAACCTTATTATAAAATAAAAACAGGATGATTATAAATGTTCGATTTTATAATTCAACTAATATTTTTGATAAAAGTTCACATTTTACCTATTAAAATCAACAGTAAAAATTAATTGAAAATATAAAAAAATGATGTAACATAATATGGCAATGGCTATTTTAGAGAATGAAAAAATGAAAAAAATATTATTTATCATAGCGCTGTTTATTTCTTTCAATCTACTGGCAACCGAGAATAACACTAAGGTTGTTGTTGATGGACAATACTATGATTGGAATGTGTATTATATAGATGATCTAAGCGGAGAAAAAAAATGTTACATCGCAAGTTTTGCTAAAAAATCAATAGGAAACTATAAAAAAGAAAGACACCCATACATAATGATAGCATATTTCAAGGTCAAAGAGGTGGAAGAGTTAAGTGTTTTTGCTGACTATGACTATAAACTAAAAAGTAGCATATATGTTGGTATAGACAATAAACAATACAGAATGTTTACAAAAGACAAAATGGCTTGGACAAAAAGCACACAGGAAGATAAAAACATGATCAAAGAACTATTGAAGGCAAAAGAAATAAGAACCAGAGGAGAAACAATAAACGGAGAGTATACCGTTGATACATTTTCTACGGATGGTTTAGGCAGAGCCTACAAGAGAATGAGAGAACTTTGTGAGGATTAGTAATGACCTATGTTATTTTATTTTTTTTAATTGTTTTTAATACATTTGTGGAGTTTTTGCCGGTGTCATCAACGGCGCACTTTATACTTGTAAGTAAACTTATTAGTTCATACTCTAATTTGGATGTATTTAACACATCCTTGGAGTTTTTGCCAGTGTCATTAACGACACACCTTGTACTTGAAAATGAATTTATTAATTCAAACTTTAATCTGGATGTAATTTTAGCAACAGCACAGATCGGTATAACAATTGGTGTTTGTGTTTACTTCAGAAACACCATAAAGGATATTATTATTAATTTGTTCAAAAGGGATAAGAAGTATTTTTTATTTTGTTTAAATGTGATTGTGGCAACATTGCCAACTTTTCTTGTTGGTCTTACATTGTATAGTTTTATTAAAAAATGGTGCGGTTCTAATGTATCCATAGCAATTGCTCTATTTATGGGGTCAGTGTTAATGTTGGTTGCTGAAAAAATATATAAGAACAACAGAAATAATGATGAACAAAATAAAACGGATTTCTATAATCTGGATTTTAAATCGGCCTTAAAAATTGGTATTTTACAAAGTCTATCGTTGTTTACAGGTTTTTCAAGATCCGGCAGCACCATAAGTGGTTGTTTATTGTCAAATTTTTCAAGACAAAATGCTGTTGCTATGTCATTTTTTCTATCTATACCTGTTAGTTTAGCAGGCTCTCTACTTAGTTTATATAAGAACCTAGATGTGGTTTTGAATAACTACGGTATTATGTTGTTTTGTGTAATTTTAAGTTTTATATTTACAATTTTATTTTGTAGGGGAATAATTGATTTCTTAAAGAAGAACAACCTATATATTTTTATATATTATAGAATTATTTTAGGTATATTATTAATGTTAATTTAGTCAAATGTCAATAATAAGGAGTTTTTTGCAGTTTTTATTAAACGAACAAAAAGATGAAGATATAGATGATGCCGATGAGATAAAAAAAATTAAGTTAATAAAGCAACTGAAAAAAACAAAGAAAAATGTTGAAGAACGTGATAAAATTATAAAACAGATACTGGAAGACTTTTTTGATGAATACATTGACGAAGAGGAAGAGGAGGAAGAAAATAGTGACAGTAATAATGATGATGCGAATGTAAGAGATAAAGATAAAGAAGCAAAAAAACAGCAGGAGAATAAGAAGAATAAAAAGAGTGATAAAGATAGCGACAAAGGTAGTGGTAAAAAAAGCAAAAAAAGCAAAGGTAATTATACAGTAACAAGCGATAGAAATCTAGGTAACGAATCTCATTTTATATTTACAGTAACAAAAGAAATTAAACAAAAGCAAAGAGTTTTCAGAAGCAAAAAAAGAAGAATGAGAAGAATGTTAAATAAAAAACGACGTATAATAAAGTACATAAAAGGTCTGAAATTTCTTATTGGCTCACACATGGCATATCTAGCAAAGAGAAAAAAGTTTAAAATGAGGATAATGGGAGCTTTTGCTAATGTATTAATAAAACAATCGTTGTTAAAAGAGTTATCAAAAAGGAGAGTAAACATAAAAAAAGTTGAAATACTTTCAGCAAAACTTAGGATGATACAAAAAAGAAAAAAGATGATTCTTAAAAGGTACAAACAGGCAAGAGAAGCTGAAATAAAGAAAAAAATGTATACAGACATGATAAAAGCACAATCAAACGAAAAGAATACCACCAAAAGAATTGATAATCTTGGTAGAAGGTTTTAGATTATATTATTAACAACAAAAAAGGTAACTTATGATAAACTATAAAGATTTGGGTTTTTCAAACACAAAAAAAATGCTAAACGACGCCTATAAAGGTGGTTATGCTGTACCGGCCTACAACTTTAATAACATGGAACAGATACAGGCAATAATTACTGCCTGTTTAAAAACTCAATCTCCGGTCATTTTACAGGTTTCCGCCGGTGCTAGAAAATATGCTGATAGTGATCTTCTGAGAGGTATGGCAAAAGGCGCTATGGATATGATGAAAAGAATGGCAAAGGAACAAAATTTAAAGGAAATACAGGTTGCTCTACATTTGGATCACGGAGCAGATTTTGCCATTTGTAAAGACTGTATAGAAAATGGTTTTTCCTCTGTTATGATTGATGGTTCCCACCTACCGTATGATGAAAATGTCGAATTAACAAGAAAAGTTGTGGAATTCGCTCACAAATATGATGTTACGGTTGAGGGAGAATTGGGAGTATTGGCAGGAATAGAAGATGAAGTATCAGCCACCGCGTCCCACTACACCAAACCGGAGGAAGTTGAGGATTTTGTTAAAAAAACAGGCGTTGATTCGTTGGCTATATCCATAGGAACGTCGCACGGTGCCTACAAGTTCAAAGTAAACAGCGAAAGTGAAATACCACCATTAAGATTTGATATTTTGGAAGAAGTATCTAAAAGGTTACCAAACTTTCCAATAGTTTTACACGGAGCTTCGTCGGTACCACAGGATGCAGTTAAAATAATAAACAACTTTGGAGGAAAATTGGAAAAAGCCTTTGGTGTTCCGGAGGAACAGTTGAGAAAAGCAGCAAAATCAGCAGTTTGTAAAATAAACGTGGACTCCGATGGTAGACTCTGGATGACGGCAATGGTGAGAAAATATTTAACCGAAAATCCAGCTGAATTTGACCCTAGAAAATATTTAGGCGAAGCTAGAAAGGCATTAATGGAAATGTACATGAAGAAAAATGAAACTGTTTTTGGTTCAAATAACAGAGCGTAAAATTCCTTGAATATTAACTTTAAAAGACTATCATTTAACCAGATGATAGTCTTTTTTGTATGAAAAAACTTGGTTTAGTTGCCGGTGGCGGTGAGTTGCCATTGGAAGTGGTTAAATATTGTAAAAATAACAATGTGGAATTATATTGTGTTCTTGTTGGTGGTTTTGCTAACAAAAATAACTACATAAATCAAAATGCTGTGGAGATAAAAATAGGACAGGTCGGTAAAGCAATAAAATATTTTAGAAATAATGGTGTAAGGGATGTAGTTTTCGCCGGAAATGTAAAGAAGCCACATTTCGGATTGATGATAATGGATTTTAAAGGGTTTTTGTTGCTGAGAGATATTTTAAAAAATAAGGTATTCGGGGATAATACAATTTTGGAAACTGTTGTGAATTTTCTAAAAAAGTATGATTTGAATATAATCGAGATAGATTCAATACTAGATAATATCAAGTTATCGGCTGGAAACAACACAAGCATAACCTGCAGTGAAGAGTATTTGGAGGACGTAGAGATCGGCAACAATATGTTGAAAACCATCAGTAATTTTGACGTGGGACAATCGGCGGTTGTTCAACAGAAAAATATTATAGGTATTGAGTGCTTTGAGGGTACAAAGGAATTAATTTTAAGATGCGGCAAACTAAAGTACAATTCCGGCAGAAAACCGGTTTTAGTCAAAATTAAAAAAACAAATCAGACAAGAAAAATTGACCTGCCAACAATTGGTGTTGATACAATAGAGCAGGTGCATACTGCCGGATATGCTGGCATTGCTGTGGACTACAAAAATTGTATAGTGTTGTCTGTAAATAAAGTAATTGATCTGGCAAATAAATACAATCTATTCATATACGGAATAGATTGATTCTTGTAATTCAAAAATAAATTACTATATACTAAACAGTTGATGAATAACAATACTTAAGTTATGCCAGAAAAACAAAATTTTGAATTCGGTGTTGAAACTAAAAAAATGTTGAAATTGATGATACACTCCCTTTACACAAATAAAGATATTGTTGTCAGAGAATTAATTTCCAACGCCTCCGATGCCTGTGATAAACTAAGATATCAAACAACATTAAATCCTGATATCTTAGGTAACGAAACGGAGTTAAAAATTACTGTTGAGATAGATGAAAACAACAAAACTCTCTCCATAAGAGACAGTGGAATTGGTATGAACAGGGATGATTTAATAAATCAATTGGGAGTTATAGCAAAATCCGGTACAGAAGCCTTCATGGAGCAAATATCTAAAAACAAGGAGCACGATGCTATAGACCTAATAGGTCAATTTGGTGTTGGTTTTTATTCATCTTTTATGATAGCGAAAAAGGTTCAGGTTATATCTAAAAAAGTTGATAGTGATGAAACATATATATGGGAATCTGATGGAGAGGGCGAATTTAAAGTAAAAAAATACGAAGAAGAATTCACTAGAGGTACAAAAGTAATATTATATCTGAAGGATGGAGAAGATGATTTTTTGGATAGATTTCATATAAAACATATAATAAAGTCCTACTCTGACCACATAGTATTTCCTATACAACTAAAAATGGGAACTACTGAAAATAGTATTGAAACAATAAATACTGGTACCGCTCTATGGACAAAGGATAAAAAAGATATAACACAACAGGAGTATAATGATTTTTATAAATATATAGTTCACATGCCCGGAGAGCCGTGGATGATTTTGCACAACAAGGTTGAGGGAAATATTGAATTTACAAATCTACTTTTCATACCGGATAGACGAACATTTGATCTATTCAATCCGGAAATGAGAACAAGAGTAAAACTTTATATAAAAAGAGTATTTATAACTGAGGAAAGTGTTCAGCTTCTGCCTAGATTTTTGAGGTTTATACAGGGTGTTGTGGATAGTCAAGACTTACCTTTAAATATAAATAGGGAAACGCTACAGTATAACAGTACAGTCGAAAAAATTAAAAAGGCATTAGTTAAAAAAATATTCACAGAATTGGAGAAGAAAGATCAAAAGGAACCTGAGGAGTATTTGAAATTTTGGGAGAATTTTGGACCAGTAATAAAAGAGGGTCTATGCGAACACAATGTAAACAATGACGACCTATTGGATATATGTAAATTTTACACCAGTAAGGCAAAGGATAAACCCATAAGTTTAAAGGAATATGTTGACCGAATGAAGCCGGAACAAAAAGATATCTACTATATAACTGGTACATCCATTGATAACATTGACACAAGTCCACAGGTTGAAGGTTTTAAGTCTAAGGATATAGAGGTATTATATCTGTTTGACACGGTTGATGATTTTTGGGTAACCGCCACAAATAAATATAAAGACTATCAGTTTAAATCAATATCAAGAACAGATATAGATCTAGACAATTTAAATCCTACAGAAGAAAACAAAAGTGAAATTGAATTTGAGGAGGAAAAAAAAGAAAGGGAAGAAAAGGAAAAAATAAAAAACATAACCGAATCGGAAAACGAGGGATTGATTAAACTTGTGAAAGAAACACTGGAAAATTGCAATCTTAAAGATGTTAAAGTGTCAAAAAAATTAACCACAAGTCCAGTATGTTTAGTGGCTGATGAAAGGGGAATGGACATAAAACTAGAAAGGTTTTTACTGGAACAAAAGCAAATAATGGCACCACTGCCAAAAATACTTGAAATAAATCCAAGTCATGCTATATGGCAATCCATAAAGAAAAACATAACAAATAAAGAAAAGCTCAACGACATCAAGAGTATAATACAAACTTTATTTGATGAGGCATGTATTTTGGAAGGTGAACCTGTTAAAAATCCATCCGATTTCGCTAATAGATTGAATAAAATGATGGAATTTAAATAAATTATTTTCATTTTTATATTGTTTTTTCAAAAGAATATTTTATGATTTAAACAGTTTTATAATTTAAAATGTATAATTTATGTCAGGACATTCAAAATGGGCCACAACTAAACACCAAAAGGCAATAGTGGATGCCAAAAGGTCTAAAACTTTTACAAAAATACAGAAGGAAATAACGGTGGCTGTGAAGATGGGTGATGCTAACCCAGAATTTAACCCTAGATTAAGAAATGCTATTATATTGGCAAAATCAGAAAACATGCCTAAAGACAAAATAGAGGCGGCAATTAAAAGAGCTTCTACGGCGGGAAATACCGAAAACTATGAAGAAATTAAATATGAAGGTTATGCACCAGGGTCCGTTGCTCTGATAGTGGAGACACTAACAGATAACAGGAACAGAACGGTATCCAATATCAGATCCTACTTTACAAAGAGTGGTGGAGCAATAGGGGAAAGTGGCAGTGTATCCTATATGTTTGATAAGGTCGGTATAATCGGCTATGAGGGGAATAAAATATCTGAAGAGGAAATGTTTGAATTGGCTATAAATGCCGGTGCCGATAACGTAGAAAGTAGTGAAGAATGGCATGAAATAACCACAAGTCCAAGTAATTTTGCTTCTGTGAGAGATAAAATAATGGAAAAATTAGGCGATCCGGATGAGGCAAAAATAACCTGGAAGCCGCAGAATACTGTAGTGGTTGATGATGTGGAAAAGGCAGAAAAACTATTGAAACTCGTTGAAAAACTAGAGGATGATGACGATGTGCAACAGGTTGTTGGTAACTATGAAATTCCGGACGAAATTATGAATAAAATAGAAGGTTAATATGTCATATTCTTTAAGGAAGATCAAAACAAGTGGAGACTTAGAGTTTTTCAGAAAACCCAGTGAACCGGTCGAAAAAAATGACGGGGAGTTGAATGTTCTGATTAAAAGAATGTTTGACATTATGTATAAAAATGAAGGCATAGGTATGGCTGGTGTCATGGCCGGAGTTCACAAAAGAGTTGTAGTTATTGACCTACAGGAAAACAACAGAAAAAGTCCATTGGTAATGATAAATCCTGAAATTTTAGAACATTCCAGCGAAACCGTAGATAGCCAAGAGGGTAGCATATCAATAAATAATGTAAAAGAAACCATAAAAAGATTTAAAACCGTAAAGGTTAAGTATTTTGATGAAAACTTTAATGAAAAAACTCTAGAAGTTGATGGGTTAATGTCAATATGTCTACAGCACGAAATTGACTATTTGGATGGAAAATTGTTTATTGACTATCTACCGGAAAATAGAAAAAATGAGATAATAAAACAAATAACAAACGATAGAAAAATAAAAAATATTATAGAAGATATTGGTATTTTAAGAACAGTTTGTGAAGATGTCGAAGTCATCAACGACGATGTAAAAAATACACTTGATGAGATGCTACAGATGATGTATGACATGCACGGAATCGGTTTAGCGGCAAACCAAATAGGTTTAACAAAAAATATGGTTGTTATCGATCTACAGGAAAACGGAGTTAAAAAACCACTATTCCTAATAAATCCCAAAATAACAAAGTATTCGGATGAAATGATTGAGAGTGAGGAGGGTTGTTTATCCGTACCGGATGCCAGAGCAAAAGTAAAGAGACATAAAACCATAACACTGGAGTACCTAGATAAAAACGGCAAGAAAAATGTAATGGATGCCGACAATCTGTTGGCAATATGTATTCAACATGAAACAGATCACCTAAAGGGCAAAGTGTACATAGACTATCTATCAAAAATCAAGAGAGACTTTATCATTAAAAAGGTAAAAAAATATTTAGAAGACAATGAATAAGAGATTTTCCTATAAGGCACTAGATTCTAAAAACAATAAAATGATTACGGGTAAGATAGAGGCGCCCAGCGATATAGCTGTGGAGCAAATCTTAGCGGAATCAAATTTAATTTTGATCTCCACCACCGAAATAAAAGAATCATTTCTATTGAATATCCTTACAGGAGGTGGTAAAATAACCACTAAGGAAATGATAACTCTGTTCATAACACTTGAACAATTTGAACATGCTGGAGTTCCGCTTCTGGACTCACTAAAAGATTTAGCAAGTTTTTCTGAAAATCCTAAGATGAAAAGTATGATGCAAAACATTTACGAATCTGTAAAGGGTGGTGAATTATTGTCTGCAGCAATGGAAAAATTTCCAAAAGTATTTGATGAGGTGTCAATAAGCCTTGTGGCCATGGGTGAGAAAACAGGTAATCTTGATACAGCGTTTAAAAACATTGCTGAAAACCTCAAGTGGAATGCTGAAATGAAAAGAAAAACAGTCAAGGCTGTAAAAAGTCCACTATTTTCGCTGGGACTACTACTCGGTGTTGCGGTGGTACTGTTAAAATTTGTTGTTCCAAAAGTGTTAAGTTTTATTCTGGAACAGGATATAGAAATTCCACCCTACACAACCGCATTGATAAATACATCAAATTTTGTTCAAGAAAACTTTTTTAAGATAGTTACAATATTTGCCACAATATTCGTTCTAATAAGGATAGGGTTAACAAATAAAGAATTCAGAATAAAATTCGATAACTTAAAATTAAAACTACCGCTACTTGGTCAAATCATGGTAAAACTTGACATATCAAGGTTTACAAAATTCTTTGGTATAACATTTTCGGCGGGTATTCCAGTTTTACAATGTATAGATATCGCCAACAACGTTGTTGTAAATAGATATTTAAAAAACGAAATAGAATACATAAAAACAAAGGTTTCCGAAGGTAAAACTATGTCAAAGTGTATTGAAGATTCCGAAGTTTTTCCGTTTGTGGTTAAAAGAATGTTTAAGGTTGGTGAAGAAAGTGGAAATATTGAAAGCGCTATGGAAAATATTCAATACTTCTACAACACGGAAATTAATGATTCCATCGACAAAATAGTTGGTTCAATACAACCAATGATTCTGTTTTTCATGGGTGGTTTAATGTGTTGGATTATAGCGGCAGTATTTGGTCCGGTTTACGGAAACTTCGCGAATATATCCTAATAATAAAAAATAACACAATATTTTATTTTCTATTGTTTTTTAAAAAAAATATTATATAAATACAAGTGTTAAGTAAAAAAATTAATATAACATGGCAGAAAAAACAGCAAAAAAGAAGAGACCTGCGATTTTGTTTAAACTGGTTAGCACAGCTGGAACTGGTTACTACTACACAGCCAGAAGAAATCCTAAAAAAAGACCAAACAAAATGGAATTTCTGAAGTATGATCCAGTTGTTAAGAAACATGTTCTTTTTAAAGAGGCAAAATTAAGCTAGGTCAGTATGAATAGTATTTATTCTACAAAATATTTAAATATCTCAATTGAATCATTGGGATATTTTTTTTGTTTTATTTTTTTATTTTTAATATCGTTTAGGTAAAATATGAAATTTCAAAGGGTTCTATTTAAAATATCAGGTGAGTCAATGATGGGTGACAAACAGTTTGGTCATGATCTGGAGGCTATAAAAAAAATATCCAAAGAAATAGAAAAAATCTATAAATTAGGAATACAAATAGCATTGGTTGTAGGTGGGGGAAATATATGTAGAGGCGTTTCCGTCTCCAATGAATTCATGGATAGGGCAAGTGCGGATCAAATGGGTATGTTAGCAACAATAATGAATGGTATTGCTCTACAGAGTGCTTTAGAAAAATTAGGAATACCAACAAGAATGCAATCCGCATTAAAAATTGATAATGTATGTGAGCCATACATAAGAAGAAGAGCTATAAGACACCTAGAGAAAGGCAGGGTTGTCATATTTGTAGCTGGCACAGGAAATCCATTTTTTACCACAGACACAGCATCGGTTTTAAGGGCTTCCGAAGTGAATTGTGATGCCATTTTCAAGGGTACGCAGGTTGATGGTGTATATGATAAGGACCCAAAGAAATTCGATGATGCCAAAAGATATGATAAAATAACCTATGACGAAGTTATACAAAAAAACCTCAAGGTTATGGACCCAACGGCATTTACACTGGCCAGAGATACAAACCTACCTATAGTTGTATTTAAAATATCCGAAGAGGATTCAATATTAAATGTCATAAATGGAGTTGGTAAATATACACTAATTTCAAATAATTTATAATGTTTGATCTACTGGAAAAACTTGTAAAATATAAGACCACAGAAGGTAATTACAAAGAAATAGACGACGCAATTGCGTGTTGTCTCGGCTACTTTGGTGAATTAAAAATATTTACGGTTGAAAAAACAATAGACAAAAACAAGTCAATTTTCATATCAAATGCGAATGATTTCAATGTGGATGTTTTAAGCATTTGCCACATGGATGTTGTACCAATGCAAAGTAACATATACGATGTTACAAAACGTAACAACAACATAATATGCGGTCGTGGAGTATTTGATATGAAAGGATTTCTTGTTAGTGCAATACACAACCTAAAAAAAGCGGTAGTACAAAACATAAAAACAAAATATGGCGTTCTAATAGTATCCAATGAGGAAACGGCCACCGAAAGTGACACCAAACACTGGAGCAATATAATAAAAACAAAAGTTGTTTTAGATAGCGACAGCGGAAACGGCGACATTAATAGCATAGTAAAAGATAATTTGGGAGCGATAACCATAAAATTATCAAAACTTGATGCGGAAACCATAGACCTGATAAAGCGACAGTTTAGTGAATTTTACTGTGATGTTGTAGAAAACGAAATTGATATACTATTCAACGATGAAAACATAAAAGAAAACTTGGAAAAATGCATGAGAAATGATACTAAAATTGATGTTTTAATGTTTAACAATTATATAAAAAATAACATAAATGATAAATGTCAAATTTTATATAAAAACCTATTGAAAGAACTGCTGAACATCGATGTTAAGTATATAACCAGCAGAACCACCACAGATTCAAGATTTTTTTCAGGTAAATGCGACAGTATAATTAGTCATCAAGCCATTGGTGGCAACTACCACAGTGAAAACGAGTGGTTAGATTTTAATTCATTGATAAAGTTTAACGAACTACAATTTGAATTTTTAAAAAATTACAATAAATAAAAAAACATAACCCGTTGTTGAGATAATGGGTTATGTTTTTTTAAAGTTTTTCTACTGTTTTTTACCAACTAACTATAGCATAACCATCAGACTTACCGCTGGTAGGGCTGCTAGGTCCGCCACCCTGCGTAGTTGAACCGGAGAAGTAGCTGTTACTTGCAGCATAACCACTTCCACCACCTCCACTCTTGGAGTTTTTACTACCGGAACCTTTTTCACCACCTCCGCCGTAGTAGCCTCCGCCTCCACCTCCGCCTTGACCACCTTCAGTCAAAGTAGTTTTGTTGTAGGTCTGTCCATTATAACCATAGCTGGTGTTACTGTCACAGGAACACGAATCGTAGTTACAAGCACCCCTTCCGGATTGAGTTCCACCACCAACCGTACTACCTCCACCGGAACCATCACCACCACTGGATCCACCTCCAGCACCACCGGCACCAGCTCTGGTGGCACCGCCTCCACCTCCGGCAATTAAAATTTTGGTACTGTTTACGATGGCACAGGTACAGGCACCACCACTGGAACCATAATACACATTTTTACCCTTAGGAGATCCACCGGAACCACCGTTACAGGAGCAGGGACTAGTTCCGGCTGTTGATGCTGCGGCACCAGTTGTTCTGGTTGCACCAGAACCAACACCAATTGATATACTTGCTACACTACTACTTGTTTTTAGAGTTCCCGTGGCATAACCACCATTTCCTCCTTTTTCTTTGTAGGTTTCACCATAGTAATATCCTCCGGCACCACCATATAATTGTAAAGTTACACTTGTACCAAGTGGAACATATTTACTAACTGTAAAATATTGCATACTTCCGGTATAGTTGTATCGAATACTTCCACTTAAAGACCACGTCCCACTGCTGGTACAGGTTATTGTGGAACTTCTGGTGGTGGAACCTTCGGCAGCTGAGTTAAATACATGATATAATTTACTCCAATTACTTGTACTAGGATATCTATATTGAGTGGACTTATTAGCTAAAGTAACTATAGTTGACATGCTGGACGTAGACAAATAAGCTGTATATCCGGTGGCACTCTTTATGGTACTTAAATCACAGGAAGCCACCTTCATCTTCCAGTAGCCACCATTAGCCGTACTATTCGGATTTGTACATACATAGTGTCTATTTGAATTGTCAGTATCCGTTGGGGTTCCGGAGTGATCACCACAGGTGGCAGTGGTTCCCACCGGTGTCACAAGACTGCTACTGCTGTTTGACAACTCTGTGGAAGCACCACTGACATTACTGCAGTATAGTATAGGATATACGGTTGTGCTGGTGTTTCCACTACCAAAGGTCATTTGAAATAGTCTATCACTAATCTTGTTATTATTTTTATCATACACTGGACTTAGTGCGGTACAACCGGTAAATCTACATCCTCCAACAGCCGTCCATGTACCATTTACGCATTGAAAATAATGGGATCCGGTGGTGTCAGCATATTCCGTATACCCCGTACCACAGGTTGCCTCTATCTTGGTTCCATTGGCAAAGATATAACTACTGTTGGATAATAGTGTGGATGATATATGATTTGTATTGGTATAGGAGTATTCACTTAAAGCACTAGCATCAAATGTGGTACCGG
>JAFVEQ010000032.1 GCA_017475895.1 Rickettsiales bacterium | reverse complement strand
CGAAAATGAGTGTTCCTTGACCATTAAATTCACCATCCTTAAATTCACCATTGTATTCTTTGTATATGTTACCGTTTGCGTAAGTGAATGTTCCTGAGCCGTTTGGTTCTTTGTTTTTTATATCACCTTTATATTCATCACCGTTTTTATAAACAATTATTCCTTCACCATCAACCATTTTACCATCTTTAAATTCACCTTCGTATACATTACCATCTTTAGAAAACAGTTTTCCTTCACCATCAAATTCACCATTTTCAAATCCACCTTCATATCTTTTTTTGCATATTTGTTCGCCATTGCCTGTTATATGAACTATATAGAACTCAGCATCTCCCGAAAATTGACTGAAATCGATTTTATTTTTATTAATATCATCTTCTGTTGATAACGGACCACTATTACTGGTATATGCTACTTTTTTATCTATATCATAATAAATTTGTTCCATACTAACACAGTTAATTATTTATGCATATTATACCATTTTTTTGCATAAAGTCAAGCTTACCTCCGTAACTTATTATGTGGAAATTATGGAGGTAGGAAGTGCGAAATATTTTTGAGTAAATTTGAAGAAACTGATGATGAAAGTAGTAATAATAGCGAATGACAGAGAGGCTTGCATCAGTAGTGCCTTGGAATTTAGAAAATATCTTGTTGTTTGTTATTTCTGGGGTTGTATAAGGGACACTTCTTCATTTTTGGTATGTTCATCAAGATCCTTGCTTGCTTGTCCTAACGCTTTTATTCTTTCTTCCATTTGTTGTGTTTCGTTTTTTGAGTTTGTTTTTGTTTTTTTTACTATAAACTTTCCTTTACCATCAACTATTTTACCATCTTTAAATTCACCTTTGTATACGTCACCATTTGCGTAAACGAGTGTTCCTTCACCGTTTGGTTCACCATTTTTTACATCACCCTCATATGTAGTACCGTCCTGATAAATAAAATTTCTGTTACCGATAGTTATTTTACCAAATTTAAATTCACCTTCGTATTCTTTGCATACACCACCACTTTTATAAATAACTTTCCCTTTACCATTAGCCATACCACTTCTAAACTGACATTCGCATACACTACCATTTTTGTAAGTGAATGTTCCTTTACCGTTTGGTTCACCATTTATTACATCACCTTTGTATTCATCACCGTTTTTATAAATAATTGTTCCATTACCACTAGCTATACCATTTTTAAGTGGACCTTCGTATGAGTCACCATTTGGGAAAACGAGTGTTCCTTTACCGTTACAACAATTATCATAGGTAATAGTTATTTTGTCATCACTACATGATAATAGGTTTAGATATTCATGTTTGTTTTTAATGTTATCTAATCTACTAGTAACTTTACGTAATCTTTCTTCTTTTATTCGTATATTTTCTGCTTTTTGCTTTAGTTCATATTCCGTTTGTTGTTCATTCTCTTCATTCTCTTTATTATATAAAATAAAATCATCCATTGTGATTCTTTTATCCAATATATCATTGGCAAGTTCGTTAGTTACTACCCTTGATGCTAAAACACAATTACCAATTTTTTGACCATTATAAGCTAATATATCAATATTATTATTTTTTAGTACTTCAACAACTTTTTCATTATCATATATAGCATCAGAAGTGTCAATGATTACGAACTTACCATCTTTATATATAATGCCAACAACATGATCTTCAGTATATAATTCTGATGTTATAATTTTATCTGTATTTTCATATTGTTTGGCAAACTTTTTAAAGTTTTCAAGCTGGTCTTCGAATCGGATAGGATAAGGGTCAAAATCTTGATCATTACTATATTGTACAATGTTATCATTAGTATTGATTAATGCTAAATTTGCTAATAATTCATCATAACCATCGCTTTCCTCTTCGCTGAAAGAACTAAATAGTGTTTTTACTTTTTCTTTTGTATTTTCTGTAGTATTCTTGTTCCACTGTAATTTTCCATCGTTGTCAATGGTTAGAGTTATAACTTCTCTATCTAAAAAATATGCTAACTTTTTACTACCGTCATCTGTTCTACTTAATATGTAAAATGGGTTTTCAGGAGTTTTATTTAATATGATATTCCGGACATTTTCTTACCGTTATTAAATTGCCCTCTAAATCTTAATTGATTGCCATATAATGTTCCTTGACCATTAAATTTATTATCGTTAAATTCACCTTCGTATTCTTTGTGTACACTACCATTTTTATAAATAACTTTTCCTTCAACTATTTTACCATCTTCAAATCTACCTTTGCACACATTACCATTTGCACCGGTGAGTTTTCCAAAACCGTTTGGTTTACCATTTTCAAAATTACCATTATATACGGCACCACTTGCGTAAGTGAGTTTTCCTTGACCATTATATTTACCGTTTTCAAATCTACCTTCGTATCTTTTTTCACATATTTGTCTACCATTTTCTGTGTGAACTATGTAGTACTCAGCATTTCCTGAAAATCGACTGAAGCTGAATTCATTATTATTAAGATTATTTTCTGGTGGCAATGGACCAGTGTCGCTGATATATCTTACACCTTTATCTTTATCGTAATAAATTTTTGTTATCATACCAACGCAGCTAATTATTCATGCACATTATATCAAAATTTTTACATAAATCAAGTTTACTTCCATAATTTCTTAATATGGAAAATCACTTTTAACAGTACCAGGTTTGATGGTTTGTTGTGTTATTTTTTTAATTGCTTTTTCTAGACGATTTTCTATATCATATTCATACCCAGTATCATTATGACGAATATACCGTATTTCAAGTATTTTTCCAAGTGTAACTGTGTATTTGTATACATTACCACTTACTGGGTGAGTGAGTTCTTCATAACCATTAAATATTCTGCCATTTTTAAATTCACCTTTGTGTATATCACCATTTGCAAAAACGAGTGTTCCTTCGCCATTAAATTTACCATCTTCAAGCTGACCTTCATATGAGTCACCGTTTGGGAAAAGAATTTTTCCTTTACCATTATAACTATTCTCACAAGCAATAGTTACTTTTCCACTATTATATGATAATAGTTTTAGATATTCATGTTTGTTTTTAATACTATCTAGCTTACTAATGACGTTTTTAATACTATTTAGCTTACTGATGACTTTACGTAACCTTTCTTCTTTTGTTTGTATATCTTCTGCTTGTTTTTTTAGTTTATTGTATAAAATAAGATTATCTATTGCAATTCTTCCGTCTGATATATCATTGGCAAGTTCATTAGTTACTACTCTTGATGCTAAGACACAATTACCAATTGTTTGACCACCATAAGCTAATACATCAATATCATTTTTTTTAGTACTTCGACAGCTTCTTTATCATCATATATATTACCACCAGAAGTATCAATAATTACGAATTTACCGTCTTTATATATAATGCCAACGGCATGACCTTTAGGACATAACTCTGATGTTATAACCTTATCTGTATTTTTATATTTTTCGACAAACTTTTTAAAGTCTTCAAACTGGTCTTTGAATAGGATATTCCAATAGGCAAAATCTTGATAGTTACTATATTGTATAATGTTATCATTAGTATTGATTAACGCTAAATTTGCTAATAATTTATCATAACTCCAGCTTTCCTTTTCATTAAAAGAACTAAACAGTTGTTTTACTTTTTCTTTTGTATTTTCTGTAATGTTGCTCCATTGTAATTTTCCATTTTTGTCAATGGTTAGAGTTACAACTTCTCCATCTAAAAAATATTCTATTATTGTTTTACCGTCATATTTTCTATCTAATTTGTAACATTTTTTATTTCCATGAGCTTCATTTAAATATGATGTTCCGGATATCATTTCACTTCTATTAAATTTTCCTATAAATTTTAATTGAGGGGAATATAATGTTCCTTTGTCATCATAAGGTTCACCATTTACAAAATTGCCTTTATACATTTTTTCACACATTTGTTCGCCATTGCCTGTTGTATAAACTATATAGAACTCAGCATTTCCCGAAAATTGACTGAGGTCGATTTTATTATTAATATCATTTTCTGTTGATAATGGACCGGTGTCACTGGTATATGTTACATTTTTATTTACATCATAATAAATTTTTTTCATACTAACATAGTTAATTATTTATATATATATTATACCATTTTTTTGCATAAAGTCAATTTAATAGTTAATACAATAGCCACAATATTACTGGACTAATCAAAATAAAAACAATATTATTTTTTTATTGAAAATTATGAAAGATAAAACTATAATGTCACTGTTAGTGCGGTCATGGCGGAACTGGTAGACGCGCAATGTTGAGGTCGTTGTCCCGCGAGGGGTGGAGGTTCAAGTCCTCTTGGCCGCACCACAGGTGTATTTATTTACCCATTTACAAAATCAAATATTTTTTCAACTGTAACTTTACTTTCAATACCTTTATCCATGTTTTTTACGGTCAAAACGCCGCTGTTAACTTCCTCATCTCCAACTATAATTGTATATTTACTGTCGATCTTGTTGGCAATGTTCATCTTTTTTTTCATGTTGTTGGCATAAACCAATTCAACAGTCACGTTATTTTTTAAAAATTCACTTTTTAATTTTAAACAATAGTCAATTTCGCTTTCGTCAACCGGAATTATGGAGATTGGTCTATTTTCTTTCAATTCCTTATTTGTAAGAAGTATTAATCTTTCCACTCCGGCAGCAAGACCAACGGCTGGCGTATCCTGTCCTCCCATTTGTCTCATCAATTTGTCATATCTACCACCAGCAAAAACCGTTCCCTGTGCTCCCAAATCATTTGTGGTAAACTCAAACACGGTTGATGTGTAGTAGTCGAGCCCTCTAACTAGATTTACGTTAACCTTAAAATTAATACCTAAAAGTGCTAATTTTTCTAATATATTATCAAAAAACGCTCTGTCGTCGTCAGTGTAGAAATTATTTATAACCGGTGCATCCTTTAGTAACTTTTTGTCACACTCCTCCTTCGAATCCAATATTCTTAAAATATTGTTTTCTAGCCTAATTTTGCTGTCATCCGATAGGTCGTTTTTGTATTTGTTAAAATACGTTCTCAGAACATCTTCATATTTAGTTCTGCTTTCAGCACAACCCAGTGAATTAATTTCAAGAGATATATTCTTTAAACCTATTGATTTTAGTATATTGTTTGCCATTTGCAAAACATCTACGTCGGCGAGGTAGCTACCATTACCAAAATATTCAAAATTTATTTGGTTAAATTGTCTGTATCTACCCTTTTGCGGTCTCTCGTATCTAAAAAGTGGTCCGTAGGAAAACAGTTTCATTGGAAAATTATTTGTCAGTTCCGGATTACTTAAAATCGCTCTAACTATTCCAGCCGTAAATTCTGGCCTTAGACTTAAGGAATTATCACTTCTGTCTTTAAATTTATATATTTCTTTGGTTACCACGTCGGATGTGTCACCTAAATTTCTTTCAAATACGTCGCTGAATTCAAAAATCGGCGTCGATATTTCTCTGAAGTTATGAATTTTTGATATTTCTCTTGCTGTGTTAACTATGAAATTAAATTTATTAATATCATCACCAAACATATCTCTGGTGCCTCTAACTGCTTGTATCATATCAAAAACTCATTGTTTAACTGCTGGCAATGCTACCGCCTTATTTTAGTAAGTCAATTAAAATAAACGATACAAATAATAAACAGTATTAATTTTAATTTTGTTTACTGCGTAAAAGCGCCGAGTAAACTTTATCTTTTTTGTTAATATTTTTCTTTTTGAACGCTTGTATTATTTCATTAATTTCCAGTGGATATAGGGTATTGGGATTTATAAATGACACAATATCACCATTGATATATCTTTTAATCATGCGGTATTCGCAAAATATATACAGCAATGAAAAATATTTATCAAAAATATCTCTTTTGAAATCCATAAATTTATTGGTTTTTATGTAATCATCAACCGTGTTGCTGTGCCTAAATTTATTGTTTTTTGTTGCTGCTATTTTTTCATTTATATATCTAAAAATATTGTAAATTTGTAATTTAGAATCCAGGGTGTTCCCCATGAGATAATCTAACAATTTTTTATCACCTATTATTTTATCTATGTAGTCATAAATAACTTTATTTATATATTCCTTATATTTATCAGTATCATTTTTGTTCTTAGTCATATCAAAGAGAGACCATTTCATGAAACTGATTATTTTTATGATATAAAAATAATTGAAGTAATCTTTTTCATCCAATATGGAACAGAATGTACCAACAACACGATATATATCGTTGTACTTTAAACATTCCAACAGAATGTTTACAACGTAACCTCTGGTGCTATGTCGTAGACTACTGTAGGCATATAACCATACAATACTTTTTAGAAAATCTGTACCAAAAACTGATTGTATGTTAACTGAGTCAACTCTATTGTTTAGCTTCAACAGGAAGCTTTCCGCTGTTTTGTAAATATCTGTTTTATTACCACTTAACAGTGTTGTTGTGAAGTTTTTAGTAAATAACTCATAATTGTTTATGCTACTAAACAAGTTTTTAAAGCTGTTTTCACCTATGATATTACCGTTTAAATCATAGTTGAAATAGTAATTGAAATAATCGAAGTAGCCAACACCATATGACTCCTTTAGCGTGTCTTCATCGTATTTATAATTGTTGTCTAAGTGTGTTAATACATAGGGGAACATATCACTCAAAAGATGTTTTATGTTTTCTTCGCTGTTATTTTTTACTAAACCTAAAAGTTTTGAAAACAGGTCGCTATTGTAATCAATCTTCAGGTTGTTTCTCGTCAAAAATCTCTTGCTTTTTCTAATTTCTCTATATAAATCGTTTTCGAAAAACCTCAAAACTTCAAGAAAAAAGAAGTCTTTTCTATTGAAATCAAAGTTATTTTTTCCAAGATTTTTAACCGCTAAAGTGTAGTTGACACCGAAGCTGTCAAGAAATGTGTATATTTTATTCAGCGACATAAAATAGCTTTTTATATATTTGAAGGAATCAAAAAATCCAATATCTATATTGTACCTATCCTGTAGCTCATCCTGTACAAAAATTGTTAGAATATCATCAGTTATTGGTGGTAAATCAAGCTGGATATTTACACAATTATCAATAAAATCTGTTCCTTTATACAAATTTGTATTTAGTAAATTACTTACAATATTTTTGTCATAGAACAAAACAAATACGAATTTGTTAAGACTAGAATTATTATTGATAAACTGCATCAGAAGTTTAATTTGATTTGTATCTAATATGTCGAAGTTATCGAAAAAAACTACTATTTTGCTGTAGGGACAGTTTCTATTTATGTACTTTTGTAATTTCATTTTTGAATAGTCATAGCTTCCTATTTCGCTGTAGTACAAAATATAACGCATGGCATCAATTTTTGATGTGATTTTTGCTAAAACATCCATAAGTACTGACAAACTTACCTTTCCCATCTGAACTCCGATGACGAAAAATATCGAAAACATCATTGACGGTAGCCTAAGAAAAATACTCTGGTAGAAAAAACCAATCACCAACATTGCAAATATAAATATAAATAATACCGGCGATTTGTTATTTTTTACAAAATTAAGTACACTATCGCTTTTTTTCTTTTCCTTCACCACATCGGTTAGACTATTTAAAAATACTTTATTTAAATCCTTTTGACTTTGGAAAACTATGGAATTGAAATCCAGTATTACTCTTTCTTTTCTCCTGCTGCTGTGCAGTAGTTTTTCTATTATCAGGTTCTTTGTGGAGGTCTTACCTTCTCCCCACTTACCATTTATGGCTATTGTAAAAGATCTATCTTCGACCGACGTGTCTTTGATTATATTTGAAACATAGCTAACAAAATATCTTCTGTTTAATTTGTCATCCTCTATGTTTTGTATTGGCTGTTGTTTAGCGTTTTTTAATTCTGAAAACATCATAAAAAAAGTTAATTTACAGCGGTACTATAAATAATATGTTGATGTTTATCAAAAGTATTTGTATATTTAGATAAATATTGTTACATTTGCCTATTCACTGATAATAATCTCTCTTTTATCATCATTTATGATATTTATATTTATATCGATGGTTCTTTGTTTTGGTAATAAATCAAGGATGATGTTCGGCCACTCTATAAGCGACACATTGTTAAAGGCATCTTCTAAATCTAATTCGTACAACTCTTCAGTTTTTTTTATTCGGTACAGATCAAAATGATAGATGTCAAAATTTTTTGTGCTGTAGGTTTTAACTATATTAAATGTAGGACTTACAACCGAAATATTTTTTTTACCTTCAATTTTATTAAAATAATTTATAAAAGCATTTGAAAAAAAAGTTTTTCCGGCACCCAAATCACCATTTAGCAATATTATATCGCCAACGTTTGTTTTGCTTGCTATATTTTCGGCAAATTTTACCATATCTTGCTGTGTATTTACTATAGTTTTCATTTGTTTTTGAAAAATATTGATAAATCTCTTATGTGCTTTACGGTTATAATTTCAAGTTTGAATTTATCTTTTTTAAAGGACTTTAATTTATTTATACCATCCGGAACTATTGCTCTGGAAAAGCCTAATTTTTCTGCTTCTTTTAATCTATATTCTATCTGCGACACCATTCTAACTTCACCAGATAAACCTATTTCTCCCATAAACACCCAATTTCTTGGTATAGCAATATCCTTAAAGGCTGAAATTAGAGCAACAGCAACCGCCAAGTCAACTGCAGGTTCGCTTATTTTTAGACCTCCAACAACATTTAAATATACCTCTTTATCATACAAATTTATACCAAATCTGGTGCTAACAACCGCTATCACCATTGCCAATCTGTTTTGATCCCAACCAACAACCGCTCGTCTAGGACTCGCCATATAGGATGGCGATAAAAGTGCTTGTATTTCCGCTAACAATGGTCTTGTGCCTTCAATACCACCAAAAACAGCAGAACCGCTGACTAAATCCTCTCTAGATGACAAAAACAATTCAGATGGATTCGATATTTCCTGAAGCCCAAAATCATGCATTTCAAAAATTCCAATTTCATTTGCTGCTCCAAATCTATTTTTTATACTTCGCAATATTCTAAATTGGTAATCTTTGTCACCCTCAAAATACAGTACCGTATCAACCATATGTTCAAGAACCTTTGGACCAGCTATTTGTCCATCTTTATTTACGTGACTTACTATTAGAAGTGCTATATTTTTAGTTTTTGCTATATTTATTAATTCATTTCCACAAACTCTTACCTGTGAAACTGTGCCGGCGGCTGAGGCTATATCCGGATTAAAAATTGTTTGTATGGAGTCTATAACCACAACCTGTGGTTGTTCCGTCAATATCGCTTTTATTATGTCATTTATGCATGTGGCGGAGGCCAGTTTTAGTCTTGACTTTTCCAACTGTAACCTCTGTGCTCTTATTCTGACCTGATTTGTGGATTCCTCTCCCGAAATATAAATGGCATTACAGCCATTGTTGGCTATGCTACACAAAGTTTGCAACAGTAGTGTTGACTTACCAATTCCTGGGTCACCACCTATCAACACGGCGGAACCCTTTACAAGTCCACCGCCTAAAACTCTATTTAATTCCTCTATTCCGGTGTTGTATCTTGGTGTGTCGCTAATGCCGGCATCTAGACTTTCAAATTTTATTTCACTTGCATTTGATAGTGTTTTTGTTATGTCGGCGTTTTGCGTAATCAAGCCACCTTCTTCCTTTTCCTCTGTGATGGTGTTCCATTCACCGCATTCGCTACACTTCCCGCTCCATTTTTTATGGATTGCCCCGCAACTTTGACATATAAAAACACTTTTTGTCATAGTGGTATTACTGACCGACCTGTGTTACCTTTTTATCAATACCCCGAACTTGTTGAATGAATTGTTTACTTTGATTTTCAACTTCTTCAAGGACTACTGTAACAGACTTAAACGCCTCATACTTCTCCTTTATATCTTCTTGATCTTTATCTATACTACCTACAACCTCCATCTGTTTTGACAGTAGAACCGATTGTTCTGGTTCTACAACTTCTGTCGTCTTTTTAGTATTAAACACTTTATCTATTGCTTTATTTATTGTTTCTTGTTTTATATTCTGTTCTTCTTGTTTTTTTCTTTCTTTCTCTTGTTCTTTTTTTATTCTTTCTTCCTTTTTTCTTTTTTCTTCTTCTGCTTTTTCTAATTTTGCTTGCATATCCTCTATTTGTTTCTGTTTTTCCTGCTCCATTGCCTGCGTTATATATTGCCCTATCTTCCTTCTATTTTCTTCCATCTGTTCTTTTGCTTTTGCTAACTGCTCTTGTTTTCCTTGTAAACTAGATCTTGCATCATCTATTTTTTTTTGTTCTTCTTTTTGTTTTTCTTTTAAATTTTGCATTAGTGTTGGTATATTTTCTAGTTTAGTATTTACCTCACCTATTTCCTCTTGTAACTTACTAAGTTTTTCCTTGTTTTTATCTAATATAGTTTTTTGTTGTCCTAATTGTTGAGTTAGTGGATTAAGTTGATTTAATTGTTCATCTAACTTAGTTATTTTGTCTTGTAAATCTTTTCGTTGTTGTGATTTTTCACCATTAAATGCATTCTCATTTTTTGTCTGTTCTAAATTAAATTTCTCTTTGTTTTGTTTCTCTTCTTCAAGTTGTCTATTTACTTTATCTTCTACGTCTTGCCTTAACGTTTGTGTCAATTCGTTTAATTTGCTAGTAGCTAAGACATTAATTAATCCTTGTTTGAACTTCTCAAAGTGTTCTCGATTAATTATGTCTCCTTTTTCATCTAATTTTACTATGAAATCTTTGCCGTTTATTGTTATTTTACCTTCTATATCTTCTTTTGCTTTTTTTATGTTGTCTCCTATAGTTGTTTGTGTTTGTGTATTTTTACGTTTTTGGTCTTCTAATTGTTCTTCTATTCCTTCTAATTTTCTATTATCTTCAAGTGCTTTTTTGACCTTTTCTAAATCTTCATTATTTTTTATAAGAATAAATTCGTTCTTTACTTCAAAATTACCTCGTTCTTCTTTTTTTATATCATTAATGCTAACTGCAACATAACTGTAATAATTTTCAGGTTTACTTTGTTCATCTATTTTTTTTCTTTCTGCCAATATTCTATTTGTAACCTCTTGTAATTTAGCATCAGTTTCTGCATTAACTGCTGTTTTAGCATCTTCTTTTATCTTTGTGTCGAGACCTAGTGTTTCTTTCTCTATTATAGCGTCAATTATTTGTTGTTTATTACCTTCATTCAATTCAAATGTTCCATTACCAACTGTTATCGTGCTTGGCTTGAATGATTTCTTCTGATAATTACTACTATATAACTCATTTAATTTACTTTGTAATGCTGTTTTTTGTTCTTTTATCTCTCTTGTTTTATCTGTTACTTGTTTCGTAACTTTTCCTTGTTGTTCAGTTTGTGCTTCAATTGTTGCTGTCAAAGTTTTTATTTGGTTTTCTATATCTTCTTTTTGCTTGTTTAAATTTATTTCATAATCCCTTATTTTTTCTGTCTTATTATTTACTTCTTTATCTAACTTCTTTTGTGCTTCAGCAATCGTCCCAGTTTGTTCTGTTATTTGTTCATTCCATTTTTTTACCTTTTCTCCTTGTTCTGCAAGCTTTTTATTTAATTCATCTATTTTTGTTTTGTCCTTAAGACCATCATTAAGACCATATTTATTATTGTATTCTATATTAAGCAGTTGGGTATATATTTCGTCTAATTTTTTAGGATTCGTTTCTGTTTCTAATACTTCTTCAAAACCTGTCAGTTTAGCTTCTATTTTATCCATGGCAATTTGTACTAATGAATCATGTTCTACATCAGTGATGCTATTACCATCTGTTTTAATACCATTGGGTTTTATAACGTTTTCAAGATCTGTATTCAAGGCTCTGGTTTTCTCATTAATTCTTCCCTGTAATATTTTTATCTTTTTTTGTATTTCTTTCTTACATTCATCTATTTCCTTATTTGGATCATCTTGTTTCTGTTGTTCTTCCTTTTGTTTTTGTTTTTCTGCTTCTTCTTTTTGTTTTTGCTCTTCTTCTAATTTCTTTTCTGCTTCCACATCGTACTTTATTCCAGTTTTTTCCTGCAGAAAGTTAAGCACATCTTCCGGTTTTTCTCCAGTTTGTGCGGCCAACAATTCTGCCAACTTTCCTATGTTACCAGGTTTTAACTCAGTTAAATAGTTTCCCTTAGCATCCTTAAAGTCTTTCGTAAAACCAGATCCCGGTATATAGTCTATAAATACCCTTTTATTGTCGCCTTCTCCTAGCGTTTTGTATTTAAAATTGTATTTTGTCTTATTTTTTGTCTCTTTGGTTTGTTTAAAGGCAATTACTTCGGTTTGTTTTTTATTTTTCTTTACGGTTTTAAGTGCGTTTGCACCGATGTTTATGTTGATAAAATTGTTTATGACTGGTGCAACTCCCATACCGTATTGCATCCCCTGTTGTAAACCCATTCCTTGACCATAATACTGAGCGAATTGCGCAGCTAAATCTGGATTAGGAAATTGATTAGCAGCAGGTACTGCATTTTGTGACTGTTGCTGCGGCTGTTGTTGATCTAATGGTTGATCTTTTGGATTTTTAGCTTCTGGATCTTGTTCGTCTTTAGATTTTGGGTTTGTAGCTTGTTTTACTATAGGTCTGGTGCTAACTTTTGGAAATTTTGGTAATATTTTAAGGTCAGCTATCAATGCTCCGGTCATCGCCAGAAAACCTACGCCCGGTACCAGAGCAGCAACCAAAAATGCCACAGTGTTTATCGGTATCAATGCATATTGTGGATGTATTCCTATACGCTCCATAGATTCGATAGTTGATTTGTCCTGTGGAGTTAGACTGTCTTTTACCTTTTGTATTTCCTCGTTTGTAGCCTGATCGTCGGTTGAATTTGGAACAGGAATAAGCTCATTCAGCAGTTCTGGGTTTAGCTCCGGATTTCCCATTGAGTTTGGTACAAAATCCTGTGGAAACATACCGCCTTGATTTGGAATTACTCCCTGAATGGATACTCCGCCCTGCGGTACCGGTGCTCCATTTACGGTTACCACACCACCTTGGTTTGTTCCCCCCAAAATACTTTGTATGTCAATCGTGTTTGAAACCGTAACGCCTTCAGTTTCTAAGCTTTTCGCCAGATACTCGGCCGCCATCTCCTGCAGTATCTTTTTTCTTTTTTCAACATTTTCTTCAAATGTTTTTGGATTAGTTAAACCTTCGATTTGTTCACTTTCTTTTAGCTCATTCAGTCTATTTTCTAGTATTTTTTTCTTTTCTGCCTCGTACTCTTCTTTACTCAGACCTTTGGCCTCCAATTCCATCAATTCCGAAGCTGTGCTGTAACAAGCTTCATCATATTGCAATATTTCTTCATCAACCGCTTGATTTCTTCTTGCTCTTTCCGTCATGTATATGTTTCTTATATCACGAACTACGGTTGATGCCACAAGTACATTGTTGTATTGTTTTAATGATTGTTCCTGTACCTTTTGTTTTGCTTTTTCGTCTCCGTCTCCATCTTCACCTTCACCTTCATCTTCGTCCTCTTCTCCCTCTTGGCTTGATACTATTGAGGAGGCGTCTAGAGATAAAACCGCTTGATTTTGTTCCAGTCCAACATTGGGATCAATTTCCAACTTGTATGTGCTTGTTATTTCTGTTTCTTTTGTGTCTACTTCTACTGTATCCGTGTCATTGTGCTCAACTAGACCTGTAATTTCTTCTATATCTTCTTCTTCCTCTGGATCTCCATCGTCTTCACCGCTTGAAGGGGGTTCATCCTCTGGAGGAGAAGGGGGGTTATCATTTGTTTTGGATTTATCTTCTGCCTCTGGTTTTGGTATATCTAATTGGTCTATAGACATATTTTCGTCTATGCCTTGTATGTTGACCGACGTTAGTTTTGTATCTGGAGTGTCTATATTTTTTAGATCAGTAACAGTATGTTGTGTAGCATCTATTTTTGTTTGCAATATTTCTCGTAATTGAGTACTTTGTTCCTCTGATTGTTCCTCTGGTTTTTTTGTACCACCCTGTCTCGGTTCTTCATCAGTTGTTCCCTTGGTGTCAATCGTTTCATCGACTTGATTTTGACCTTGTTTAACGGTTGTAAAGTAATTCGGGTTATTATCTAATTGTGTGTTTATTTTAACCGGTGCATTTACACTGATTGAAGCTTGTGGCTGTATTTTAAACTCTTCTGTTGGCGTAATAATTTCAACTTGAGCGGGCTGCTTTGGGTTGTTTAGAGCTTCTTCCTCTGCTTTGATTTGTGTGGCTATTTTATCAAGATCACTATGACCAGTGAAGCCACGAGTAGTTAAATTGCTCAATTTGCTTATGTTTTTTTTATTAGCAACATAATATTTCATATAATCTTCCAAAGGGATCATATATGTCGCCTTATCTCCGTTATAATCATTACCGTTAAGGAAAAGACCGGTAATATTTTTACCATCGTATTTAGCCCATAAATGTCCACCAAAAGTACTACCATAAATACCATTAGCTTTATTATTTAATGGTATATATACTTCTTCCTTACCTTTAGATTCACTCAAAGCATTATCAGTATTGCATCGTACTTCCCTAGCTTTAGTTTTTGGTAAAATATTCAGTAACCCCACAATATTGTTTAGTTTATTCGGATCAGATTGTCCTTTATTCAATTCCAATTGTTTTTTTAATTTTAACAGTTTTTGGAGGTCTTGTTTATCATCATAAGATTTATTGTTTATAGTCTGATTAATTAGTCTGATTATATCGTTTATTATACCTACTTCATGAGCCTCTTTAACTTTCTTTGTATATTTTGTTATTGTTTCTTCATTATTCTGTTGTTCCGTATTTTGTTCAGAACTTTTTCCTGTACTGTCAAATTGTTTTAAAAGTGTGCTATATCGTGAACTTGTTCCAATACCACTTCCACCAAACGCCTTGCTTATTTTTTGGCTAGCAGTTAGATTATAACTTGTTTGCGATTTTTTATGTTCTTGTTTTTCTTTTTGATCCATTTTGTCTAGCCGCGTAGTACTTGGTATAACTTTTGTTGTTTGTTGATTCTCCAGTACTTTTTTTCGTTGAGTTAATCTGGTGTCTCTAACGGCATTTGGTTCAAATGTTTGTATATTATGGCCATTATCAACAGGTGATCGTGTATCATTTAATCGTTTTTTTTTATCAATATTAATGTTTTCTAACGGTACGACACCTTGAAGTCTTGTTGTACTACCACTATTAATATTCCGTTGCCTGCTTTTATGTTTGTCACTGTCGCTCATTTCACACTCTCATAAATTATTTTCCTCAATTATAACAAATATTATTTTTTTGTCAATTGTTATTTATTCTGCATTTTATTTATTTTGTCATCAAAATGCACAGGTATGCTGTAATTAAAAATCTATAAAAGAGCTATTTTTTAAATGAAATCAATGGTTGGGCTGGCAGGATTCGAACCTGCGCATGATAGGATCAAAACCTATTGCCTTACCGCTTGGCTACAGCCCAAGAATCATTGATAATCAAAATTATACAATATTGTTTTAAAAAGTCAAATAAAAATTCCTAAATGATTGCTAAAAATTACCGGTGAAATTGTTAGGGATCTAAAAAAATATTCTACTGTAGTTGCTTAGGTTTATTCCATCTTTTTCAAAAATGCAGTTGACTTTCCATAGCTCAACTCCGGCCTCTTGTGCCTTTTTTACAGTTTTATAGACTTCGTCAAAATTTTTGCTGTGTGGTGGGTCGAAGGTGTTGAACTCAAACATAAAAAATGTTATCAGGTATGCTTTTTGGTGCGTCTGTATTGATTGTGTTAGCTCCACCAGATGTTTCATAAACCTATCCGTTGAATGAAAATCGTTGTTGTTCCTGATTTTAACTTTTTTATTGGTGTAGTAGTCGTCGTTTAACTCCAGTTTCACCAGTGGACTTTTGACCTCTAGAAAACTGTCATTTATTAAAAAATCTATTTTTGAATTGCCCAGATACTTTTCCCTTTGAATTATTGTGTTTTTATCGACGGATACGATATTTTTTAATTGATTTGTTTTCAGAAAAAATTCCACATAACCATTTGCCTTCACTTGGTTTATGCCGATCCATTTTTTGCTTTTATCGTCCACATTATTTAGACTTATTGCCTCAACGGTGTATTTTGTCTTTCTGTTTTTGTTGGTGTCGTCAAATGACAATAAGCATGGTATTTCTGTGTCAAAAACTATATTCCCAATTTTTCCGGTGCAGGGGCAATGACACGTTTCAACTTTATTGTTCACTATGACATCCATTAGAAATCTGTTTGGTCTTTTTACTATGACCCCTTCCTGCAGACTTTGTGGAAAAATCAATGTTTTGTCTGCTTTTGTATTCATTTACATTACAACTATTTTAGTGTGGCCTTGAACCCACCAAAAGCATTGTTGTATAATTTCGAGCCAATAAAGCTATTGAGAACATTGGATATACTAAACTTTTCGTGATTACGTATATCGTAGTCAACCACTTCGAGTTCATTAACGTTAATGTTGTTGTCTTTAAAGTAGTCTAGAGCGTCGTCTTCTGTACCTACCTTGTCAACTAAACCGTATTCTAATGCCTGTCTACCCGTGTAAACCTGTCCGTTTGCTATTTCCTGCGCTTCTGTTATCTTTATTTTTCTTCTTTCTACAAAAATATTTATAAAATAGTCGTATATATCATTGATTTGCTGTGACATCACCATATCAACATCGGGATTTACTTTTTCCATTGGGTTTGGCGCTGCCTTTAGGGGTGAACTTTTGTAATTGACTAAAGTTACACCAATTTTTTTTGCTAATTCTGTTATTTCGTATGTCTGTAGTAAAACACCTATGGAACCGACCGTGCTGGTGTTATAGGATATTATGTAGTCACTGGCCATGGCAACCATGTACGCTCCGGATGCGCCTACGCTGTTTATAACGGACACAACTGGTTTTATTTTTGATAAATTTCTAAAAGCGTAATATAATTTTTCACTTTCAACCACATCTCCACCGCCGGAATTTATATCTAATATAATACCCTTAACATTGTCATTCTTTAATTCTTTAATTGAATCATAGGAAAAAACACCATCGTTTATTACCCCTTCAATCTTGACTCTTGCTATAATATCTTTGTTTGTTTTTTCGTTTAATATGTTTCCGCTGGATGATATTACAAGGCAAAAGATACAGATAAATGCTACCACTCTCCAGCGTAGTACTCTTTTTTTTAATTCCTGTATAAATATAAAAGTTTCTTTTTTCATAGTTTTCTTTTTACTTTTAAAAGTGCCCGTATTTCTACGGGCTAGTTTATATTATTTATTTCATGTTGTTGAACACGTTTCCGAATACACTTCCAAGCGTTGTATTTGTGTTTGTGTTCATGTATTGTTCAATGTCAAAGTCTTCCTCTTCACCATCCTGAGATGCACCTTCGTTAACATCTTCAAGATTTTTCAAAGCTAACATCAGTTTTCCGGTTTTGTTGTCGAAAACTATAACATTGGCGTCAAGTTTTTCACCAACCGTAAACTTGTCTGTTTTTTGCTCTTTTTCGTCGGAAGATACATCAACTTTTTTAATTATACCCTTTAATCCGAGGTCAATTTCAACTTCCATAAAGTCTTTTCTTATGTTTCTGACTATGCAGGAAACTTTTTGTCCTTTATTGAGTTCGTTTGCCTCTTTTTTAAAGTTTTCGTTAGAAAGTTGTTTAACACCAAGAGAAATTCTTTCCTGTTCATAGTTGCTACCCAAAAGAACAACTTGAATTTTTTCATTTTTCTTGAATTTCTTAATGGCTTCTTTACCTTCGTAGTCTTCCCAATCAAGATCTGATGTGTGAACTAGACCATCAACTCCATTTTCAAATTCTACAAATAGACCAAATTCGGTAATATTTTTAATTGTTCCCTCTAAAACATCACCAACTTCGTATTTTTCAGAGAATTTTTTCCATGGGTTTTCACTACATTGTTTAATACCAAGTGAAATTCTGTGGTGTTCTGTGTCAATGTCAAGAATCATAACGTTGACATCTTGACCCAAACTTAATACTTTTGATGGAGAAATATTGTTCTTCAACCAAGACATTTCTGAAACGTGAACCAGACCCTCGATTCCATTTTCTATTTCCACAAACACACCATATTGTGCTATGTTTGTAACTTTTCCTTTTACGATGGAATTTACTGGGTATTTGGTTTCAATTGTTTCCCAAGGATTTTCTTGGAGTTGTTTCATACCCAAAGAAACTTTTTTGGTTTCTTCGTCGTATTTTATAACCTGAACATCGATTTCTTGACCAACTTTTAATATTTCAGACGGATGTCTAACTCTGCACCAAGAAATATCGGTTAAGTGCAGTAAACCATCAAAGCTTCCAAAGTCTATGAATGCACCGTAATCAGTTATGTTCTTAACTATACCCTTCAGAACATCGCCAACCTTAATCTTGGATAGAATTTCTTCTCTTTCTTTGCTTCGTTGTTCTTCTAGAATTGCTCTTCTGGAAACTACGACATTTCCTCGAACATCATCAATTTTTAGAACCATGAATTGTTCTGTTTTACCTATAAAATCATCCATGTTTGCTAAAACAGCAGTGTCCACTTGACTTCTTGGTAAAAATGCTATAACACTATCTAATTCAATAGCGAAACCACCTTTAACCTTTCCAAGGATTTTTCCATCAACGGTTTTGCCTTCGTTTAGACATTTCTTTAGATAATTCCAGTTTTGATACTTTTTAGCACTTTCTCTGCTTATTATCAATTCACCTTTTTTGTTTTCTATTTTTTCAATATAAACATCAACTGGACTACCAATTTCTACGTTTTCACCGGCAAATTCAGAGGTTGGAACATAACCAACGGTCTTTCCACCAACGTCAACTGTAACGGTTTTGTTATCTATGCCTATTACTACACCGCTAACTATGTCGCCTTCTGCATAAACCGGTAACTCTTTGTCATATTCTTTTAAGAGTGTTTCAAAATCTTCAAATAGATCCATTTTATTTTCTTTTAGGGGAAGTTAATAATATTGTAAACAGTATTCTCAGCAAGACCCCTTTATCTTGATGTACTAATTTACACCGCAATCTTATTAAAGATTAATTTTATAGTCAAGTTTTATTTACGGATATTAGTTGCCATCTGAATTGTAAGTTGTTGTAATTTTTCTGTTGATTTATAATATTTTAAATATATTATTGATGCTAGCTTTGTGTTACATAAGTTGTTAATGACAAATTACAAGGAGGACATTTACAATAAGATAATAGCATACTACGATCTATCTGAGAAAATTAAGGTTGAAATCTTGAAACTTGAGGATGTTGATAGTGGTGTGAAGTTTGATGTCCTTATGCCAATTGTTAACAAAATAAAAGAGACGGCTGATGTATTGATGGAGAAATATGTTATTCTGTTGAAAAATGATGACAGTTCAATAAAAAAAGAAATAGTGAGAATACTTGATGATTTTCTTGAATACATATACGTTTACAAAAATAAATTATATGAAATATACAATAATAAATAAATAGGTAAATTATGGAAAATATTTTAAACAGTACAAAGAGTTTAATGGAAAAGGCAATAGAATCGTTGAAACGAGACTTAGGAACGGTTAGTACTGGTCGTGCAAATCCAAGTTTATTGGATACGGTAAAGGTAGAGTCCTACGGTTCCTATATGCCACTGAAGCAGGTTGCCAGTGTGTCGGTGAGTGATTCGTCAACAATAGTTGTTCAGGCATGGGACAAGGGTACGGTTTCGCACATAGAAAAGGCTATAATTGCTGCCAATTTGGGTTTAAATCCAATGGTTGATGGTATGTTGATAAGAATTAATATACCGAAATTGAGCGAAGAGAGAAGAAAGGAACTTTGTAAAATAGTAAAACGTTATGGTGAAGACAAAAAAATTGCCATAAGAAATGCCAGAAAGGATGGGCTTGAAAGTATAAAAAAAGTTGCAAAGGAGTTTAGTGAAGATTTGGTTAGAGATAATGAAGGTAAAATTCAGGAATTTACGGATAAATATTGTAAAATGGTAGATGATTTAGTATCCATTAAAGAGAAGGATTTATTAACTTTATAGTATCAGGAGGCAAAATGGAGGGTAATTTTCCAAAAAATATAGCAATAATAATGGATGGAAATGGTAGATGGGCTCAGAGGCAGGATTTTAAGATAAGATACGGACACAAAAGGGGTGCTGAGAGTTTCATTAGAATCGTGAACTACTGTCTCAAGATAGGTGTTGAATCTTTAACCGTGTTTGCTTTTTCTACTGAAAATTGGAAAAGGCCACCAAGTGAAATTGGTGCCCTGATGCGATTGTTGAAGTACTACATGAATGCCAATGCAGATAAATTTTATAAGAGCAATATAAAGTTAAAGGTTATTGGTGCTAGTCTGGAAAATAAAATTGATAAAGATATATTGGATAAAATAAAAGAAGTTGAAGAAAAAACAAAAGATAACAAATTCGCTTTAAATGTGGCTTTTAACTACGGTGGCAGAAGAGAAATAGTTGATGCTTCAAAAAAAATTGCTGAAGATGTTAAAAATAACATCATAAGTGTTGATGATATAGACGAAAATACATTTAAAAAATATTTGTATAATCCGGATATAGCATACCCAGATTTAATAATTAGGACCGGTGGAGTTTTGAGGCTGAGTAACTTCCTTTTGTGGGAAATGAGTTATTCGGAACTGTATTTTACTGACACTTTATGGCCGGATTTTGATGAAAAACAACTGGATTTGGCCATTGAAGACTTTAAACATAGGGTGAGGACTTATGGAGAAAGAAAGGCTAAAAGATAAAATCGTTAAATTATTTAGTTTTGTGGGTTTACATCTTAAAAACCTCGTGACAAACAAAACGATTTACAATAGATCCAGTCTAGTGACTTTTTTGTTGTCGGCACTGTTTCTTTTAATAAGTCTTTTTAGTAGAAGTTTATCGGTGTTTTTAGCTGTAAATACATTGTTTGTTTTAACAAGTAATTTGAAAAATGTAGATATTGAAGTGAAGTATAAAAATATTTTGTTTTATTTGTATACTGTGTTTCCGACATTTTCATACATTTACATACTGAACACAAAGAAAAGTGACGATATATTTTTATGGTTGTTTCTTGCTGTTTTTTTCTTAAAAATTGTCTCCAATGTATACGAAGATGTTCTGGATGGAATAGTAAATGACGAACACAAAGGTTTTACACGTATTGGTGTTATTGTTATGTCGGTGGTTATTGGTATTATTTCATCAATTTTTCTGAAACAAAAATTGATATTATTTATAATTGTTAATGTTCTATTAGCTGTTGCCGTTTTGATTCAGAAGATTATATATGAAAAAATTATTAATGGTGCATCATACATCAACAATTATAATGTTATTATATTAAGTGTTTATAGTAACTTTGTTTTGGTGTTTCCGTTGATTGCTTTATTAATTTCATTAAAAGTTATAGCATGATTGATAAACTGGTAAAGGGGCTAAAAATTTTGGTTTTGTTGTTGTTTATTACAAGCATCAGAGAGGTGTTTTCGGCTACCAAAAATACAGTTTTTATGTCTCTAAAGTTTAATGAAGTTAATTTAAGGGCAGGGCCGAGTCTTGAATTTCCAATATTGTTTACCTATAAATTGAAAAACATACCGGTGAAGGTTGTTGGTGAATATGATAAGTGGTTAAAAGTTATTGATAAAGATGGCGATAGTGGATGGATAAGTGAACACCTATTGTCAAAGGCAAGAACTGTTATAGTTATTAAAGACAATCAACTTTTGTATTCAAACTATAACAAAGAGTCATACCCAGTATATAGGATAGAAAAAAATGTAATAGGAAGACTTTTAAAGTGCAAGTTTAATAGGTGTAAAATTAAAATAAGTAAAAATAAAGGTTGGATAGATAAGACCGCGATATGGGGTCTTGAGGAAGAAATTGATAGATAAAAAAAATGGATAGTGAGCTGGAAAAATTTAATATAATTAGGTTGTCAAGAAGTTTATCAAATTACACGATTCGCACGCTTTTGAAAGCGTATGGAAGTTTTACTGATATAATTAATGTTTCGCATAAAATTAATATTAATTTGGTTGAAGAGAGTAAAATCAAAAAAGAAATTGAGGAATGTGATAAACTTGACGTAAAAATGATAACATGTGAAGATGAAGAGTATCCAAAACTATTAAAAAATACAGATTCATACCCGTTTGTTTTGAGTTGTAGAGGAAATATAGATCTATTAAAGAATACTAAAACTCTTGCGGTAGTAGGTTCGAGAAATTGTTCCATAAATACATTTAATTTTTCCAAAAAAATATCAAAAGAAATATCAAACTATGGTTACATAGTGGTTTCAGGGTTGGCTAAGGGTATAGATTCGTCGGCACACATAGGTTCACTGGAGAATGGTACAATTGCAGTTTTGGGTTCTGGAATTGATGTAATTTATCCAAAAGAAAATGAATATTTATACTATGAAATACTAAATAATAACGGGCTTATAATAACAGAATTTCCACTACACATGGCACCAAAACCCGAAAATTTTATAATGAGAAATAGGATAATTGCTGGACTTTCTAGGGGTGTTCTTGTAGTGGAGGCGGGCAAAACATCCGGTACAATGCATACGGTTAAACAGGCTTTAAAATTTAACAGAGAAATTATGGTATTTCCAGGTAGTCCGTACGACGAAAGGTGTGCTGGTTCAAATAAATTACTGCAGGATGGGGCGACTATGGTTGTCGACTCAAAGGATATTATATCCTGTTTGGAAAGTTTTATTCCCGATGAATGTTTTATACACAACAACAATAGCCTAAAGGATGCAAAATTTGTTGAATATGAAACAAAAGAAAATAACGGTGATGAAGAGGGAAACGATAATAAAGATGAAAATGAAATGGACCTAGAATCGGTTATTCTATCAAAATTAAGTTATACGTTGATAAATATTGACAGTCTTATTGATAATCTTGATTTTGATTTGAATAGTATCAATTCCACCTTAATTAAACTTAAGTTAGAAAATAAAATTATGATGGATGGTGGAAAAATTGCTTTAAAGTTCAATGGTTAATTACAAAAACAATTTGTATTTGTTTCATAAATTCCAAGTTTTAAATCGATATTTTTTTGATAAAAATTATTAATTTTTCCCTTGCTTTTTATATAAACACTTTTATTATACAGGTAATTATTTTTTTAAAAACAGTAAAATCAAAAAAAATGAAAAAAGAAATACATCCAGTGGAACACGAGGTGAAGGTTATTTTGAGTGATGGGACGAGCTTCACTGTAATGAGTTCCTGCAAATCGGACTCAATCAAATTAGATGTTGATCCACTTAATCACCCAGCATGGAAAACAGGGCAGGGTACATTTTTAAACGTTAACAATGATAGAGTATCTAAATTTAAGAAGAAATTTGGAGACGTTTTTAGTGAATAGGATATAAGATTATTTTTATCTGGAACACTCGAGTATTTCGGGTGTTTTTTTGTTCTATACCGGTATAAAAATTTTATAGATGTAAGTAAAAACTTATTGAAAACAATATTTTTTTAATTTATAATGTAGCCATAGGCACACGTAGCTCAATTGGATAGAGTACCAGACCGCGAATCTGGCGGTTGGGAGTTCGAACCTCCTCGTGTGCGCCATTTTTACTTCAGTTAATTGGTAAAATAAACCCCTTGATGTAGAAAATTATTGCTTTTTTTGAAAAAATAGCGTAATTTCACATAAAAAGTAATAATATATTATGTGATATGTTAATCATAAATTCTAATATGCATTTGAATATAAACGGTACAACAAGTTTTTTCATAAATATAACTAAAGAGTCATTAAAGCAGCAACATGATGTGTTGTGTATAATAAATAAAAGAAATCTAGAGCTTTATAGAGTATTAAACAACATTAATGATGATAAAATTAGAATAAAAACGGTTTCCAATAATAGACTATTAGCATTTTTTCAATATTCGTTTATTTACATGTTCAATAGGAAAAATGCAATAGCTATAATACACGATATACACAGAATACAGTTGGCTATTACTAAAGTACTTGGTATAAAAAGTTATGTATCAATATTTGGTGAAGGTGCAAAAAAATTATACAAGTCAAAAAGATGGTTGCAGGGTATTTTACCGGCAAAAAAATATCATTATGATAATCTTAAGGTTGATTATCCAAATAATAAGATAATGTATTTCCCCTATATGGTGGAGCTTGATGAAAATAGAATCAATAAACAAAAACAAGAAAAATTTACCTTTGGTTGTCTTGGTGCTTTCATAGAAACAAAAGGGTTTAGGCAGGTTATACTGGCAAGTGATATTTTAAGAAAAAAATACACAAATTTTCAGGTTTTTATTGGTGGAGGTGGTAGCAAAGAAGAGGAGTTAAAACAGCTGGTTAATGATTTAAAATTAGGCGATTATGTTAAATTTGTTGGTAAAGTTAGTGATAAGGATACATTTTACAATAAACTAGATGTTTTTGTATTTTCCACCTACAAGGAAGATATAGGTATGGTTATACCGGAGGCAATTTCCTACAGAGTTCCAATTATGGGTAATAGAATTGGTTTTTTGAGCGATATTTTAACGGAAAATGAATATTTGATGGTGGAGGCTAAAGACCTAGAAGATGTTGAAAAAATATGGCCAGCTAAGGATAGTGATAAAATATGGTGGCAGGTTAAAACAAATTATAGATTTGAAACACAACCATTGGATGCAAATCTTTTAGCTGAAAAAATGGATTTTGCCATTAATAACTATGAAACGATGAAAAAAGCCAGTGAGAATGCCTATAATAAAATAGGACAGTACTCCTTGGATAAACAAATTACAAGATTAATCAACCTATAGTAATTTGTTAGGCATCCACGTTTATTTCTTCTAGAAATGTCTTGCCATTGTTGACGTTTCTAACAATTAAACCTGTAGATTTTATTAAACTGGTTATGACTTTTTTTCTGTCATCGTTTATGAATCCACCGTTGGTGTCGCACTTGTCGTATATTATTTCTTTAATTCCGGCCTGCAAAAGATGTTTCATACAGTTTTCGCATGATATATGGGTACAATAAACTCGTGCTCCCTTTAGTGATCTTTTAGCAAATATCAACGCGTTCATTTCCGCGTGAATACTCATCATATCTTTATATGGTCGTTCAAAGGTCATATAGTTTTCATCACAGCCAGCCACAAAACCGTTGTAGCCAAAGGAAATTGGCTCATTGTCAGCGGAAACTATAACACAACCAACCTTTGTTGATGGATCTTTAGATTTTTCTGATACTGTCCATGCTATTGACATATAGTATTCATCCCAATTCATGCTATTATAATGTTGTTAACGGTATGTAAATATTAATTGTAATTTTAGAAATATCAATGATTTTAATTAATATAAATATTGATTTTTAGAAAAAAAAATATACCATTAACTCATAAGTTGTCAGGGTATAGCGCAGTTGGTAGCGCGATTGCTTCGGGAGCAATAGGTCGTCGGTTCAAGTCCGATTACCCTGACCAGCCTGAAGACGTAGCAAAAATTTATAATACGGCTGAAAAATAGTTAAAAGGAGAATAAAAATGACAGATGGAGATTATGTTAATATAATAGCTGGTCCCTGTTCTGTCAACGAAAATAGTATAGATGAAATAGAAGAAATTTTAAGTATTGAGGTTAATGGTAGAAGGGTAGTCAATGGAACAAGAATTGTAGGCTTGAAGTCAAGAACATTCTATAATAGTGATGGTGATGGTATGGGAATGGATTTTGAAGTTTTCAATCATAATTTACGGCTGTTGATGGAGGGTAGGTCCTTTGATGAACTTGAGGATTTACCATCAGTAACTATGGCAAAAAAGATCCAAGATAAATTTAATTGTATAGTGGCAACGGAGGTTGTGAATCCGTATATTCAGATGCCACTGTTTAGTAGACAATTGAAGGGACCTGTTTTGCTGTGGAATTCTACGGTTAATCAATTGGGTTGGTCAATATTGCACATGTCAAAATATTGTGAAAAAAATAAAAATTGGCTGTTGGGGTTCAAAAATCCTAAAAATCTTGGCATTTCTGTAAAAGATAGTGAAGAAAATAATTGTTCTGCTCCTATGGAGAGAAGTTGGATTGGTTTAACGACCTATTCACAATTACCAAATGAAAGAAAAATTTTGATTCACAGAGGGATTGATTCTGAAGTGAAAAGTCTTTTCAGAAGTGATCCGGTGCATAAGACTGCTATGAGAACTAAGATGAATGTTAATGGTATAAAATTATTTTTTGATCCAAGTCATTCTTTTGGTCCACAGCTTAGAGATGAAATAGTTGATGGTACAGTGGAAGCCATGAAAATTAAAGATTTAAATGGTGATTTTCTCTATGATGGAATATTGGTAGAGTGTGGCACATCTTCCACCGATACAAAACAACACATAACCGTAAAGGAACTGAAGCAACTTGCTGAAAAAATAAGCGAATTTAGAGAATTTTAATTTATTGTTTTTAATATATGGGAGGATTTATGAGTGGCAACGTTTTTATAGAAAAAAATATAATAAATAATATCGGTGAATATGTAGATTTTTCAAATTTTTCAAAGATTGTTGTTTTAACTGATGAAAATTTAATAAAAAGTGGTTGGCTGAAAAAAATATCAATAGGTGAGTTTATAGAAATTAAATCGGGAGAAATTAACAAAAATTTGAATACCGTTTCATATATATGGGAAAAAATGAATACCTATAAAATGGATAGAAAATCACTGTTAATTAACCTTGGTGGCGGTGTTGTTTGTGATTTAGGTGGTTTTTGTGCCTCCACCTATATGAGAGGAATAAAATTTATTCAAATTCCAACAACTCTTTTGAGTCAGGTTGACGCTTCCGTCGGTGGCAAAACAGGTTTTGATTTTATGGGTGTAAAAAATTTAATTGGCTCTTTTACTGAACCATATAGAGTTTTAATAGATTCAAATACTCTTGATACATTACCAAAAAGAGAGTATGTTTCGGGACTTGCGGAGGTGATAAAATACGGAATTATATACGATAAACAGTTTTTTGATTATTTTGAAAATAATATAGATGGTATAGACAACAATTATATTATAACAAAATCTTGCGAGATAAAGGAAAAGGTGGTTTTAAATGATCCAAAAGAGGGTGGCATAAGAAAAATATTAAATTTTGGTCACACCATAGGTCACTCTGTAGAAAGTTGCTCTCTTAAAACCGAAAATCCTTTACTACACGGCGAAGCTGTTGCTATTGGTATGGTTGCGGAAAGCTTAATTGCCAGAGAATTGGGATTTATAAATGATGAGGAAATGAAAAAAATAGAAAAAACAATTAATATGTATGGATTACCAACAAAATACAATGGTAATTTTGAGCAGGTGTATGAGGGAATATTTAAGGATAAGAAAAATGTGTCTGGTAAAGTTAAATGGGTTTTGCCTAAGACGATTGGAAATAGTGTTTTTGATGTGGATGTTGACGAAAATATTGTTAAAATGGCGATTAAAAGTATATTAAAATAGGTTTAAATTGTATGAGATTTAAAAAAGAGTTAGAGGAATTTAGGGATAAAAACAACAATAAAAAGATATGTTTGATAATTGGTGATCCGGTTCAACATTCTTTATCTCCAGCTATGCATAATAGTGCCTATAGGTCAATGGCTATGGAAAATGATTTTATCTATGATAAGATTACTGTAAAGCAGGAGGATTTAGAGGAATTTGTTTTTGATTTAAAGGATATCAACAAACAAACTGGATCATTTGTTGGGTTGACCTGTACCATGCCACATAAGCAAAATATAATAAAATATCTTGATGAGTTAAAAGAGGAGGCAAGAACTATAGAAGCTGTAAATTCCGTTTTTTATGATGGAAAAAATTATATAGGTTATAATACCGATTGGTATGGTATTGAAAGACCATTTGTTGAAAGAAATATAGATTTAAAGTATAAAAACGTTGCAGTTATTGGTGCTGGTGGTGCCGCAAGGTCGGCGGTATATGCTTTTAAAAAGAATGATTGTAAAATTAGTATTTTTAATAGAACAAAGGAAAAAGCGGATTTGTTGGCAAGGGAATTTGATTGCAATTCGTTTATGTTAGATAATTCAAATAAAATTAAACAGAATGATATTATAATAAATACCACCAGTGTCGGTATGGGAAACCTAGAGGGACAATCGCCCATTGATGTTATTATTTTAAATAGAGAACATATTGTTTTTGAATGTATCTATAACCCAAAACATACGTTGCTTGTTAAAAATGCTATAAATGCTAACTCTACGGTTATTTTTGGATGGGAGATGCTACTTTATCAGGGGGTTAGGCAGTTTGAAATATATACCAGTAAAAAACCAGATATTGAAAGTATGAAGAGTGTTTTATGATAAAGATTTGTAGTGTGGTTGTGGGTGATACCCTAGAGGAATTTTTAAAAAATTTAGATATGGTTCAAGAGGTATCAAATTTTGTTGAATTGAGAGTTGATTATATTGAAAATTTTTCCATTGATTATCTAGATATAATTAGAAAAAATACCATAAAGGAAAGTATATTTACCTGTAGATCTGTTGCTGAAGGTGGTAAATTTTCTGGAAATAAAAAATCGTTAGCAGAAATAATCAAAAGGGCAAACGAACTGAAATTTGATCATGTGGATGTGGAGTTGTCTATGCTTGATGAGGTGGACTTTAGTGAGAAATTTAGTAAAATTATAGGCTCCTACCATAATTTTCGTGAAACGCCTAGCTATGATGAACTGGTAAATATTTACGATACAATAAAAAAACATAAAATTGTCGATATTGTAAAAATAGCCACAAATGTTGTGAATGACGATGATAATATTGAGCTGGTTAAATTGTTAATAAGTAAAACAAAAGAAAATATTATAGCTATCGGAATGGGAGACAAAGGAAAAATAACAAGAATTATATCACCGCTATTGGGTGGTTATTTAACCTTTGCCTCCGTTAAAAAAAATATTTCCGCATCGGGGCAGTTTTCATTGGAAGAATTAAACAAAATTTACAACTTGTGTGTTTAACTTCTCTGCAGTTGTTGATTCGGGAATATTGTATCAAAATATTTTATGGCCGCTTCCAACTTAGTTAATGTTTTGATGTGTAATTCATCAAAATAATTTACACTGTTCTTTTTTTCATCATAATAGTCTACATCTCTGCCTTTCCTAGGAGAAAACTGATAAGTCACCGGTGAATAATAACTGTTCGGGTCATTTGGTGCGTTATTTGGTCTTCTACATAGAAAAGTAATTGGTGTTTTTCCATTATATGGATTATCCTCATTCATCATATCTCGTCTTTTTCTAGATTGTTTAATCTCAGGCTCGACCCACATATACAGATGATTTTCACCTCTTAACGTAATATCTTCAAGACTCCTTCCATCAACTGTAATTTCTGAACCGTCACTTATTATTAGATCATACCTTTGTTGACTTAACCTATTTTTTAATTCATCTACTTTGCCAACAGCCGTAACCACCATTCTGTACCTTTGTTGTAACTCTCTTACTAATACTTCTCTGGTGTATGAGAGTTATCCTCAAATAATATTACTTGTTTTATTTGATTATTTCCCTGGTTATTTTGCATATTTTCCATGTTTTTTTTACCTTATTGATAATTTTTTAATCTAATAATTGTGTATCAATTTTTTAGACAAAGTCAAGAACTTTTTTCATAAAAATTTTCTTGAAAATTAAAATGGTGAATAATACACTACATGCAGTGAAAAATAATAACTGATTTTTATGTCAATAATAGCAGACATTAAAGCAAGAGAAATTCTTGATTCTAGAGGTAACCCAACCGTTGAAGCTGAGGTTTATCTAGAAGATGGGTCATTTGGTTCAGCGGCAGTTCCGTCAGGAGCTTCAACCGGAAGTCATGAGGCCTGTGAATTAAGAGATGGTGATAAGGACAGATTTTTAGGTAAAGGTGTACTAAAAGCTGTTGAAAACGTAAACACAATAATAGCAGATGAGTTGATAGGTATGGATGCTCTGTGTCAAAGAGATATAGACCATACAATGATAGATTTGGACGGTACAGAAAACAAAACTAAATTGGGTGCTAATGCCATTCTGGCGGTATCATTGGCAACCGCTCACGCTGCTGCGGACTTTTTAAATATTCCATTATACAGATACATCGGTGGCGTAAATGCTCACGTTTTACCAGTTCCGATGATGAATGTTATAAATGGTGGAGCACATGCTAATTGGTGTAATGATATACAAGAATTTATGATTGCACCGGTTGGTGCCACTAGCATTAAAGAAGCTGTTAGAATGGGTGCCGAGGTATTCCACAACTTGAAAAAAATATTGAAAAATAGCAACTATGCCGTTAGTGTTGGTGATGAAGGTGGATTTGCTCCGGCTTTAAAATCAGCTAAAGAAGCATTAGACTTCATGTGTGAAGCGGTACAAATGGCAGGCTACAGTCTGGGAACAGATTTTAGATTTGCTTTGGACTGTGCTGCAAGTGAATTCTACAAGGATGGAAAATACAAGATTGAAAAGCAATTGTTGAATTCTGACCAATTGATTTCTTTCTATGAGGGTTTAGTAAAAGAATATCCAATATTCTCAATAGAAGATGCTCTTCAAGAGGATGACTATGAAGGTTGGGTAAATGCTACAGAAGCTCTTGGTGACAAGATACAATTTGTTGGTGATGACCTGTTTGTTACAAACCCAAAACTATTGGAAAAAGGTATTGAAATGGGTATGGGAAATGCTATTTTGATTAAATTAAATCAAATTGGAACATTGACCGAAACATTAGATACAATACAATTGGCACACAGAAACGGTTATAATACAATAGTTTCTCACAGATCCGGTGAAACAGAAGATACAACAATAGCACATGTTGTTGTTGCTACAAATGCTGGACAAATTAAGACCGGTTCCATGTCAAGAACAGATAGAATCTGTAAATACAATGAATTAATGAGAATTGAAGAAGATTTGGATGAAGAGGCAGATTACGCCGGAGATTCAATCTTTTAATTTCGTTAATTTAAAATATATATAATAGGTGGCGATTCAAATGAGTCGCTACTTTTTTTGTTTAACTAACACAATAATAATTATTTTCTTGCTTTTATTTTTGAAGACTGTAATATGAAACTATACACAATTTGAAAATAATGACAAAATACATATTTATTACCGGTGGGGTTGTGAGTTCACTGGGAAAGGGAATAATAGCAAGTTCAATAGGTAAATTATTAAAATCTCGTGGATATTCGGTATTTCATCAAAAATTTGATCAGTATATAAATGTAGATCCTGGTACAATGAATCCGATAGAACATGGTGAAGTATTTATAACAGATGATGGAACAGAGGCTGATTTGGATTTGGGACATTATGAAAGATTTTCAAATGTGAGTTTGAATAAGTATAGCACATTGACATCTGGTAAGGTTTATTTAAGCGTGATAACAAAAGAGAGGCGAGGGGAATATTTGGGTAAAACACTACAGATAGTACCACACATAACAGATGAGATAAAAAATTTTATAAGGGAAGGTGTAGCGAAAAATAATAATCCGGATTTTGTCATAGTTGAAGTTGGTGGAACGGTTGGTGATATAGAGGGTTTATATTTTTATGAAGCCATAAGACAATTTAGGCTTGATGTTGGTGAGGATAATACATTATTTTTACACACTGTTTTGGTACCGTTTTTAGAGACCACTGAAGAATTAAAGACAAAACCGGCACAACACAGTGTTATGACTCTAAGAGGTATTGGAATACAACCAGACGTGTTGGTTTGCAGAACTTCACATCCGATGAGTGATAGTGAAAAGAATAAACTAGCTTTATTTACTAATGTTGCCAGAAATTCCATTATAGAATGTATAGATATGAAAAGCATTTACCAAGTTCCATTGGTACTTGAAAAGGAGGGGCTGGCAAGGGAAATACTGAAAAAATTTAAAATTGAGGATAAGAAACCGGATTTAAAAAAATGGGAGAATATAGTTGATAAAATACTTAATTCAAAAAATAAAGTGAAGGTTGGAATAGTTGGTAAATATGTAAAATTACACGATGCCTACCTGTCTGTTGTGGAAGCCTTAAAACATGCCGGTGCAAGTGTTGATTGTGCTGTGGAGGTAAAGTGGATTGATTCTGAAGATATTAAATCACAGAATGATGCCAAAAAACAGTTATCAGACTGTAATGGTATAATAGTGCCGGGTGGTTTTGGTAACAGAGGTATCGAAGGAAAAATACAGGCGATAGAATATGTCAGAAAAAATAATATACCATTTTTGGGTATATGTTTAGGAATGCAACTATCTGTCATAGAATTTGCTAGAAATGTTGTCGGTATAAAGGATGCTACAAGTTTGGAGTTTGATGCAAAAGCTCAAAATCCAGTGATTTCGTTGATGGATGAACAGATGAATATAATTGATAAGGGTGGAACCATGAGACTTGGGGCATACGATTGTAGTATTATTGACGGAACGTTGGCAAAGGATTGCTACAAACAAAATACGATTAGCGAAAGACATAGACATAGGTACGAAGTAAATAATAATTACAAGGAAATTCTAGAAAAAAATGGTTTAACGTTTTCGGGTTTGTCTCCAAACGGTAAACTTGTGGAGATGGTGGAACTAAAAGATAAAAAATTTTTTATTGCTTCGCAATTTCATCCGGAACTAAAATCTAGACTTGAAAATCCTCATCCGTTGTTTGTGGGTCTTGTTAAACATTGTATGAAATAAATAATGCGACCGGAAGCACTGAATTTTCTCTTTACTTCGGTTAGCAATCTTGCCGGAGTGGGTGAAAAGACACTGAAAAGTTACGAAAATCTATTAAACAAAAAAAGAAAATTTTCGAATGAAACGAAAATTCCAAAGATGTTGGACTTGCTGTTACATCTGCCGGATAGATTTATCAAAAGAAAATATGTTGAAAACATAAGAGATATTGAGAATGGAGACATTGTAATAGCAAAGATTAAGGTTGTTAGCTACTCAAAACCATCTAGATCAAAACAGCCTTTTATTATAAATTGTTATTTGGGCAATAATTTTGTGAATATTGTGTATTACAAATACTTTGAAAATTATATAAATTTGAAGTTTAGGATTGATTCAGAGGTTTTTGTAAGTGGTAAAGTTGAAATGTATAATTCACAAATACAAATAGTGCATCCGGATTATATAAGCAATAACATTAATGATATACCGAGACTTGAACCGATTTATCCGCTGACCTACGGTTTGACCAATAAAGATTTAATTAAAAATATTGATTTTATATTAAAAAATTGTCCTGACTTACCCGAATGGTTGGATAATGAAATAATTATAAAAAACAATTGGGTTGGCTGGAAGAATAGTTTAATAAATTTACATAAACCGTCTGTTGATTTTGATGCTGTTAACAATAAATATAGAAAACGATTGGCGTTTGATGAAATGTTGGCACAGCAGTTGGTTATGAGTATTGTTAGAAATCAAAATAAAAATAAAATTGATAAAAATATTTTACACAATAAAGATGGAAAGCTAAAGAATAACTTTATACAAAATACTCTACCGTTTGCTTTAACAAATGATCAAATCAAAGCTATTAAAGAGATTGAAAAAGATACATTTTCTAATAAAAAAATGGTTAGATTGTTGCAGGGTGATGTTGGCAGCGGAAAAACCATTGTTGCTCTAATCAGTATGTTAAATTACATTGATAATAAAAAACAATGTGCTCTGATGGTACCAACATCAATATTGGCAAATCAACATTTTGTAAATATACAAAACCTATGTGAAAAAATTGGTGTTAGAGTTGAACTGTTGACCGGTAAGATTAAGGGTAAAAAGAGAAAGGGAATTTTGGAACAGCTGAAAACTGGAGATATTGATATTTTAGTGGGAACGCATGCTTTGCTGGAGGAAAATGTTGAATTTAAAGATTTAGGTTTTGTGGTCATTGATGAACAACATAGGTTTGGAGTTGAACAAAGGTTAACTCTTATAAATAAAGATAAAAATACTGATATTTTAGCTATGTCAGCAACACCAATACCAAGGACGCTTGCCTTGACTATATATAATGATATGGATTTAAGTATTATAGAGGAAAAACCAAAAAATAGAATAGAAATACAAACTACTATAATAAGCACAGATAAATATGATAGTTTAATTGAAAGAATTAGGGAAAAAATTAAGAATAATGAGAAAATTTACTGGATTTGTCCTCTGGTGGAGGAGAGTGAAAACATTGAATTGACCGATGTTAAAAATAAATATGAGGAGTTTTGCAAAATTTTTGGTCAAAGTGCAGTATCTTTAGTTCATGGGAAGATGAAAGAAGAGGAAAAGAATACAATTATGGAAGATTTTTGCGTTAATCCTAATAAAAAGATATTAATATCCACAACGGTTATTGAGGTTGGTATTGATATTAAGGATGCAACAGTTATGGTTATAGATCATCCGGAGAGATTTGGGCTTTCACAATTGCATCAGTTGAGAGGTAGGGTAGGTCGCGGAGATAAACAATCATACTGTATACTATTATACAACCATAAAAATGGTGGACAAAATACTTTAAGGAGACTAAATATAATCAGAAGTACAAATAATGGTTTTACGATAGCGGAGCAGGATTTGAAAATTCGTGGAATAGGTGAAGTTATGGGACTGAAACAGAGTGGACAGCAGGACTATTTGGTTGCTGATTTAAATAATGATTTTGGGTTATTGGAACAGGCTATACACTATTCACAACAGATCATAAAAAACAACAACATTAACAAATTTATAAATCTGTTACATATATTTGGTTATGGTACGCTGTACCAGAAGATATTGAATTAAAAGACGTTTTGTTGTCAATATAATTTATAGGCTGTTTTAATTTATTATATTGGTTTTTTAAATCAAGATATACTTTTTCTGACAAGGACATTTACTTAAATGTACATATAAAAATCAACCACCCGAATGGTGGGTCTGGGTGGACTTGAACCACCGACCTTTGCTTTATCAGAGCAACGCTCTAACCACCTGAGCTACAAACCCGAATGTTTATAATATTTACTCGCCAAGTGTAATATGTATATTTGAAAAAGTCAAGATATTTTATGACAAAATGGCATAACTTATTGATTATTTATGCTGTACCATTTAGTTTATCGAAGTTGTATTTTTGTGGTGTTTAGGTATGAAGATTCAACACCGCAAAAAGTTCAGAGACCCAACACTAAACTGAAAAACAACAGAAAAGAAGACGGAGCAAAAAAATAATTGATATTGATAGAGTATAAGTTACAGGTGTTATAATATATAACAGTGTAATGTATAACTTATAGTTCCATAATATATATTATCCATATAATATTACATAATATATAGTACATTACAACCGTAATCTTATTGTATTTATTTTATAACTTTCACCATATAATATTTATTAAATTTACTGTTTTTGTGCTTTCTTATAAATTCAACTTTAAAATCAAGTTTATATTTTCGCAAGTGCCATCGTTTATTTCTTTTTCAACAATTTCAACTAATTTTCTGCCTATACCTTGTCCCCTTATTGATTTATCAATACAAAGTTCGTCGATTTATATTTCATCAAATGCTCGCCAACCTGTGATTCCGCCAATTATATTATTGTTTTGATCTTTTACAGCATAAGAAAAAGACTTGAATTTTATATCTTCAACACCTTTCTCTTTGTCTGCTATTTCATAAATTTTATCCACCGGTTTCTTCAAAACTTCCGCATTTTCAACTGCTTCAATTTTCATTGTATTCATTTTAATATATAATAATAATTTAATTGATAAAAAATAATCAAAAAATATATG
>JAFVEQ010000031.1 GCA_017475895.1 Rickettsiales bacterium | reverse complement strand
TATGCAGATTACTTTAAAGCAGAAAAGAGTTATGGCAAAGTATCTGGTAAATATAACTCCGGTCTGTTTATGGTTATGCAGTGTACTGTTGATGGCTGGAAGGTTCTGGATAAACCTAAATGTGTGAAGAGGTGTAGTGGTTGTTCGAATGTAACTAAACTTGATCCAACGGGTAATGGTGAGTGGGATGTAAGAATATGTGTTGATAATCTACGATATACAAAATCTGCATCAGCACACTTTGCCGCTCATGCTCAGTATAGTTGTACAACCACCAGAAGATATTTACATGAAGCTGATATTACTGTTTCTTGTAATAGCACGGATGGTACACCGTCAAGCACCGCAAACCACAGAGACGGAACTGATTACAGCCGTTGGTGTTCAAAAAAGATTGCTGTATGTTGGAACTGGGGATGTAGTACAACAACTAGATTTTCTGGTGAGGGAGTTAGCAACACGTGTTCCCACCAGTGGCAACAGAGTGGTAGTAACTCGCTGGAGGATGCGTTTATGTGTCTTCCACCAAGTTCGACAGCAAAAGAATACGATGGTAGTGGTAATAAGTCTTGGAATCGTGTTGGTAGCGGTAAGTTTGGTCCCGATAAAGTTAGCGAAATTCACTATGAATTTAAAAGATATTAAAGGAAATACAAAGAGACAATAATTGCAAAAACCTAATACTGAATACGAACGAGGAGTAAAAGAAAAAAGTATTAACTTTATCTATGGCGAACTGTAGAAAGAAAGAGGGATTAGGGAACAAAAAAGAAATATATTACGGTGAATAAATAAAAATAATAAAAAAGTCTCCACAAATGTGGAGACTGAATTTTTATTTATCACTTAAAACTATTTTTTAACTGTTGTTTTTGCTTGTGTTTTTTGTGTTTTTACACTGTTAGCTTTTACATCGCCGGTATTTTTTACGTTTTCTTTAGATTTGTCACAATCTTTTTTGTCACATTTGTGGCAACCACACTTACAGTCTTTTTTGTCGCATTTTTCTTTTTTGCATTTTTCACAGTCTTCACCTTTTTTGCAGTCACATTTGCATTTGTGGCAGTGTTCGTGTTCTCCGTGATTTTTGCACAGGGTTGTACATGCTGTTGTGGCATTTACTGTAACAACCAACAGAGCTATTGATAATAAGTGTTTTATGTTAATTTTCATTTATTTACCTATTAAAAATTAATAATTATTAACAATTAAATGCTAGCATTTATGAATATTGTTGTCAAGAGTTTTTAAAGTCATATGACATGATGCATAATGTTGTGGTTTTTTATCGTATATATGTAAAGAGTTATTGAAAAATTAAAAAACAATAGATATAATCATAAAAAATTGCATTTATATATTCATGAGATTAAGGGCTAAATGTTTAGTGTTTTTAGTATTTCTTTTGCAGTCCTGTTACAGCGTTAACAGTAACTACAGTTTAAATAAACTAAAATATGGTTTAAGTGAAGAGGAAATTAGGAAAAATGTATTTTCCTGTGAACCGGCGGAGAAGAATATTGTTGATGAAACTAAGGTTGTGTATGTATACTATATTCATTCCAGTATATTTGATTTAATATTTAACAGCGAAAGATTTCCATATATAGGTTTTTATCCAATAAACAGAACCGGAAAAGAATATTGGTTGTTGGTGGATAAAAAAGATGGTTTGATTAAAAGTGGTTACGCTAAAAATTGGAACAAAATAACTGACGGAAAACAAAAATAATATTATTGCACTATTGATTTTTAGCATAACATGTTTATTCTAGATGTCATCTAAATTGATGATAAAAATGAAAATTTACCAAAAGCAAAATACTCACAATGGTGCAGCCACAATAAGAGAATATAAAATATTTGGTGTAACTGTATTACGAAGGGAAATTAGCACAAACGGAACCAAAAAGCTGTACTTTTTTAACATAAAGATTCGTGAAAAAAGGGGAATTACATCAATGTCAAAGGCTATATTGGGCAGACGGTCCTATATTGTGACTGATACATTTAGTCCGTATATAGCAAATCCAGAAACCACCATAGGTTCCTTTACTTCCATTGGTATGGATGTACACATAGGACATGGGGTACATCCAACAAACTATTTATCGACTTCACCGTATTTCTATTTGGATAGACTATATTACAAAAACAAGGATACTCCTTCACATAATGAATATGAATCTATGGAGCCGGTACATATTGGAAATGACGTGTGGATTGGTAGTGGTGTTTTTATAAAAAACGGAATAACCATAGGAGATGGAGCAATCGTTGGAGCACATGCTGTGGTTACAAAGGATGTTCCTCCGTATGCTATCGTCTGCGGTAATCCTGCAAGGATAATACGCTATAGATTTAGTGATGATATTATAAAGCAGTTACTGGAACTTAAATGGTGGAATTTACCGGACGATATTATAAAACAAATCCCCTATGATGATGTTTATAAAGCAATTGAATTTTTGAAATCTAAAGTCCAGTAAACGAACAATTATTTTTTCTCTTCATTGATTTTATTTCTAAGATTATCCCAGTATTCAATTCTTCTTTTAATATCCCTTTCAAAACCTCTTTCGTTTGGTTTATAATATTCTCTGCGGGACATGCCATCCGGAAAATAATTTTGACCGGAAAAACACAAGGGTGTATCGTGGTCATAAATGTAACCGGCCGAATAGCCAATTTCTTTCATTAATTTAGTTGGTGCATTTAGTATGTGCTTTGGTGGATTTTGAAAATTATTATTTTTAATATCATTGAATACTTCACTCTGTGCCACATATCCGGCATTTGATTTTGGTGCGGTGGCACAGTAAATAACCGCCTGTGTCAAACATAATATTCCATCCGGTGGCCCCATCATGTCAAAACCCTGTAGAGCTGATATAACCTGAACCAATGCCTGTGGATCCGCCATTCCTATATCTTCAACCGCTATGTTTATTAATCTTCTGAAAATATAATGGTATTCTTCGCCTCCATCTAACATTCTAGCCATCCAATATAGGCTGGCCTGAACGTCTGATCCCCTGATTGATTTGTGAAAGGCACTAATTAAATTATAGTGATTTTCGTCCTTTTTGTCGTAGTTAGCTTTTCTTTTGTTTATAACCTTTAGCAATTCTTCAACAGTTAATTTTTTCTTTGATTCTGTTGCAAATATTTCTTCACACATGTTCAATAGATACCTGCAATCGCCATTGCAAAGATTTATCAACATTTTTCTTGCTTCTTTGGTTAATGGTAGTTTTTTACTTTCCTTTTCTTCTGCTCTGTTTAATACTAGTTCTAAGTCTTCTTCGTTTAGGGTTTCAAAAATCAGAATTCTACACCTTGACAATAGAGCATTATTCAATTCAAATGACGGGTTTTCTGTGGTTGCACCGATTAAAACTATTACTCCATTTTCCACATAGGGCAAAAGTACATCCTGTTGATTTTTTTTGAAGCAATGTATTTCGTCAATAAACAGGATTGTACTTTTGTTAAAATCTTTGTATTTATTTTCGGCCACCTGAAATATTTGTTTTAGTTCCGGTACGCCGGTGTTTGTAGCTGATATAACTACAGAAAAGTAATCGTTTCTATTCAGTAGCATTTTTGCTATTGTTGTTTTGCCGGTTCCGGCTGGACCCCAAAATATCATTGATGGAACAGCTCCATTATTAACCAAAACTCTTGTTAATATGCCGCTTTCTCCAAATAGATGTTTTTGTCCTACGAAATCGCCAACCTCCTCTGGTCTAATTTTATTAGCCAATGGTTTCATAATTTATAGTGTGTTTATTACTATGTTAAAAAATTCCTCACCCTTAAGGCTAGCACCACCAACTAAAACACCATTTACGGATTTAATTGTGGCTATATCCTTTACATTTGATGATTTTACAGAACCTCCATATAGTACATTTATTTTATCTTCATCTAGGCCACTTTTTTTGGATAAAATTTTCTTAATGTGTGAATTCATTTCATCAATTTCATCTAACGTGGGAACTTTTCCCGTTCCAATGGCCCAAACTGGTTCATAGGCTATTATGGATTTCTCTAAATCAACACCGTTGGTTGAATTTAAAACTTGTTTTTTTATAAAGTCCAGATGTTCTTTTGCTTCTCTTATTTCTAAAGATTCACCAACACAAATTATAGGTGTTATATCGCCATTTAAAGCGCTTATGGCTTTTTTAGCAACAAGTTCATTTGTTTCAAAGTCGGATTGTCGTCTCTCGGAATGACCAACCAGTGTGTATTTAACACCAAATTCTTTTAACATTAATGGACTAATGTTACCGGTAAAGGCTCCTTTATTTTCCTGATGACAGTTTTCAGCACCTATGTGCACTCTGATTGTTTTTGTTTTGCTGTTGTATTTTTCTGCTAATTCTGATGCATATTGTATGTATATTGATGGTATACACAGCAGTATATCTGGCATATGGTTGGATTTTTTGTCTTTTTCGAACTGTACGGCTTTTTCAAAAAAATCTTTGAACCAAGTGTCTAACTCACTTTTTGAACCGTTCATTTTCCAGTTTCCGGAAATGATTTTTATCATAATTTTTTTCTGTTTTTTTTAATTTTAATATAACTTTTTTTATAAAAATCAATAATCTTGATTAATAATTAAATGTTATTAATATCTGGTACAAATGCTGTAATTACGGGATTTGAGGATAAATTGGAGGAACACTTTAATCTTGTGGATTTAATATTATATAATATCAGGAATCACAAACAGGATGATAATTTTAACAAAACATTAGAACAATATAAAGGTATTTTAAAAACATTTAATATTTTGCAACTCAATGAAATTCTAGTTGAAAGTATATTAAATGGTGTGGATAAAACTTTTATAGATGAAGTCGTAAAATGTGGGGCAAATAAAAACATACTAAATATTGAATTAACCGGCAAAAGAGAGTTTAAAAAAATTTTTCCCGATAATTTTTTCAGAAAAACAAACTATGGTTGTTCCAGAGATAGAGTTTTGTTGAAATTTTTACTGAAGGAGTTGGACAATCCAAATTTAAAATTGAAAAATGTAATACATATAACCGGTTCAAATGGCAAAGGCTCTACTGTTACGTTTTTGAGGTATATACTGGAGGCTAACGGGTACAGTGTAAATTGTTTTACAAATCCATCGGTAATGAGACATAATGAAAATTTTGTTATACGTGGTAAAGAAATAGACAATGATTACTACAATGAATTGATGTTAAAAATTAAAGAGGCATATGATAAGGTTATTTTAAAGGATGATTATAAATTAGAAGTTGAAGATGCAAATGATTATGATTTGAATGTTGTTGGTAAAAATGTTGCGACAAATGGTTATGCTGGTGTAAATATATGGGTTTTTTGGAGCGTTTTGTTTTGTATGGCATTTTTGGAAAATGAGGCTGATTATAACATTGTTGAAGTTAGAAATGGTGGAATTCGAGATGTAACGAACGTGTTTACCGAAAATGAAACAATAGCAACAATTTTAACCTATATTCAATATGGTATAGGTTCAAATGACGGTGTTTTATGGATGATAAATGAAAATGGAGAAAAGGAAAACAGCAACAGAGCTACAGCCTATAATAAAGCTATGTTGGGTAAAAAAAATGTTCCGATGATTGTGGCAAACCAGACTGATGATGTGCTGGAGGAAATAAGGAGAATAGCAAAAAACGAAGTAAAAACAGAAACATTTGAATATGATAGGGATTGGTTTGTGGAAAAGGAAACTAAACGTGACTTTGTATTTAGATGCTATAATAAAGAGATTGTAATTAATAAGAATAAAGTTTTGTTTGAGGATTTTCAGACTAAAAATATAGCTACGGCACTTGCTACGCTTTGTAGGTTGAATGTGAAACTTGATGATGAACTGACCCAAAGAGGCATTGATGATGCTAGATTTGTTGGTAGGTTGCAAAAAATTACTGAAGGTGATTATGTAAAGTATTTTGGCGAAGATGTTGATATTTATAGTGGCTTTATAAAATTTAATGACGATGGCGTTAAGGATACCATAAATATTATAAATGAAAATAATAAATATAGTTACGTTGTATATACGTCAAACAGTAAAAAAATTCTAAGAAAAGATATAGATTTTTTTAAAAAGTTATCGGTCCTCAATGAAGATACATTTAAACTAATAATTTATTTTAAAAATAATAGGTATTTTGATTATATAACCGGACAGGCACAAAAATATAATATAGATTATGAAGTTAAAATGTCCCTTTCTTCTGCTCTGGAATGTGTTAAAGAGCAAATTACGGATAAAGAGAACAGCAAAATTTTAATATTAAATGATACCATGTCTTCCTTTGACAAAAACATTGTTTTAATCAATAGTTTGTAATTATTCGTAAGTTTTGAATTTTGTATTTTTTCCGTCTCTGTATATTTCGTGTATTTTTAAATTAAAATTTTCAAGTACATTATAGTTTTGTAGATTAATTTTTACAACTCCACCGTTTTTGATGAATGTCAATTTGTCATTGTTGTTAATAATTTTTATACAGTGTTGTTTGTCACAATCGGTCTGCTCAGTATCGTCAATGCTTTTATAATCTGTGACTGTTAGTTTTTTCAATATTTTAGTTAGTTTATATTTATTGTGACTATTTAAATTGTACACATAAGATATTTTATCGTCTCTAAAGACGATTATTTTATCCACAGCGTCCACAACCACATCAATTTTTCTCTGCGATAAAACTAGTATCAAACCTAAAACATAAAGAAAAATGCCAAATTTTCTCCATTTTTCCTTCCATAGACAAAACCACAGAAAACCAAAGATCATGAAAAACATGGCAAACGGGCTTGGTGATTGTATAAATATAACGGCTTTTGGTAACTTTGTTATTATTTTTGATATATACAAAATTAAATCCATAACGTAGGATACGGGTAATATAACTAACCAATCAAGGTGAAAGATATACAACAGTAGTGAAAATAATCCTGCCGGTAAAACTATAAATGACACCAAAGGAGTCAGGAATGAATTGGCAAAAATATTGTAAAAACTGTAGTTATTGAAGTGATATATTGAAAAGGGTGTAGTGGCACATTCGGCAACCAACGAGGTTATAAAACCCAGCAGCAGATATTGCCAGATTTTACCATTAAAGTATTCACTGAATATTGTTTTAGTATTGTTGTTTTTATAGTTGTAGTAATATTCAATACATGATGTTAATCCTATAACTGCCATAAATGACATTTGAAAGCCAGCATTAAACACAATATAGGGCTTGGCAAAAGTCATTATAAACATAACAAACATTACGGATCTGATGGATGTGTTAAATTTACCTAATACGATACTTAACAGTAGAACAACGCTCATTATGTAAGCCCTGATGGCTGATACCGATAGACCACTTAAAAGTAGATAAATGAAGTTTATAACCAGTGAAACGATTGCTGATATTTTGAAGACATTACAGTGTGTGGCAAAATATTCAAATCTCAGCAACAGCCATTTGACAATAAACATTATCATATATATTAGGGTCATCATGTGTAGTCCGGATATTGACAAAAGATGTGATAAACCGGAATAATTCATGTATTCTACAGCCTCTTTGTCTGCCATAGTTTTTTGACCCGTTAATAAAACCGCTATTATACTTGTGGATTTTGAATTTTTTCTGACATTTATTATTCTATTGGCGATTTTTGTTCTTAATGTATCGACTTTTTCTTTTATATTAGCATTTTCGTTTTTATCATTGTATATAATTGTTCCGCCGTAGCCGATACCACCTATACCCTTAAAGTACATAAATCTTTTATTATCAAAACTTGATGAAAAATATTTATCCTCTACGGGAAAAACTTTTGCCGTTAGTATAACATCGCTGATATAAATTTTTTCTTTATAATTTTTTAGTTTTATTTGTAATTTACTTGGAATGTTTTTGATTTCTTTATTATTTCTTTTGATTTTGTATATTTTAACAACAATATCTCTGCTGTATCCTCCTTTGTATTTTTTATTTATTATTTCCTTTTCTATTTTACCATAAATTTTTACTTCGCCCAGTGGATAATCTATCATGTTGTAGTTATGGTTATTTATGAAGTAATAGGTTCTGATGTATCCTAGTAGTACGAATATAAGCGATATGTTTATTAATCTTAAACAGTATAATTTTTTGTTTAGTATAAACAGAAGAAGCAGAAATATTTCTATCAATAGAATTGGATGATAAAAATTAAAACTACTGTCACAAAATCCAAGCAGTATACCAACAACAAAAAACACCGACAACCACAGCACGTAGTTGTCTTTTTCGGCAATAAAACTGTTAGTTACATATTCAAAGAAAGATTTTATTTTATCAAGAAAAATCTTAATCCTCATTAAAATTTATCATGTACGATAGTCTTACTCCAAAGGCATCAGATTTGAATGATGTTTTTTTGGTTGAAGTAACTTTATATGCTTCTTTTTCTGAATACTTTGAAACATCTAACATTATACCGTTGTTAAACTTATAGCCAATACCAAACTGTGCTAAATAACTTTTATAGTCTTTAAAATGTTTTTCCTTATCAAATTTTGCTGAATAGGAAGCTATTAAATTCCAATTGTTGTAAACCACCGGCAACCTTACGGTTAGGAAGTGCATATCTCTATCCTCATTACCTCTATAATTTTTTATAAGACTATATTCTGCAAATGGAATAAAGCCGAAACTATCCTCACTTTCCTCTATTAGTCTTTCTATTCCCACTACGTAACCTTTTTCCGATACTCCGTTTCTATCACTTGCTTTCATTCTTCTAATACCTAAATTTACTCTATAGTCGCTTACAGCAAAGTCGACTGATACAGAAAAGTTCTCTAAGTTTCTTTTGTCACCAACCATATTATCTTCCTTATATTTACCTCTGTTATCAAAAAGACTTCTGCTTAAAAAACTATCATCGTTGTAGAAGAAATTACCTCTTAATGTAAACATAGGCAATGTCATGGCAACATAGAAACCTAATTTTTCAGTTAATTCGTATTCTTCCGCAATCTTTGTTCCAAAAATTGGATGGTACTTTGATTTATCATATGCTTTTCCAAAACTTGGATTAAATTTACCTAAACCAAACAAGAATTCTTCTTCCTTATACTCGAAGGCTAATTCTTCAAAAACTAAATCGTATTTGTTGAAATAGTTTTTTCTTCTAAAATAATCCTCTTTACCGTAGTAATCATTGTCAACATTGTTTATACTGGTCATTCTATCCATGAATGGTCTGATTATGGTTCCGGTTTTTATTGAAAAATTGTTAAACAAATGAATATTTATGTCTCCTTCTATTTGCAGATATGACATTGTGTCTTTGTCATCATATAATTTGTTTCCGTCGTCTCTGGAGTCTAATTTTGAAAAATTGTATTCTCCTAGAACATTACCGGTTATATATGGAAAATAATAACTTTCTTTCTTTTCAACGCCAAGTGCAAGACTAGAAAAGGAAAAGCTGAGTCCTAATATTAAGACTGATAATTTATTTACTTTTTTCATTTTTTCATACCATTTTATTATTATTTGTTTGTTTTTGTAGTAAAATAATAATATCAAACCACCAAATTATTATAAATATTGTTTATAAACATGACCACTTCGTTTACTACTCTGCCTACAATATAATAATTTTGTTTAAAATCAATAAAAAATGCATTTAAACACCTATATTTTTTGTAATCTAGGGAAAAAACCCACAGGTTCACTGATGGTTATATTCTTTATTAAACATTTTTCATCATATAGGCTTTTAAATGTTCTATTTTCAACCTGTAAAAAGTCTAAAATCTTTTTGGCGGTATACGGACATATAATTTGCATCAAAATTGCAATTTTTCTTATGTTTTCAACCTCCGTAAACAGAACCTGTTTCATTTCATCGATTTTATTTTCTTTTTTTAACGTCCACGGAGCCATTTTTTCCATATAGTCATTGGATTCATTTGATATATCCAATATCAGTTCCTTATAGCCCAGAAAATCAAAAACATTAATTGTTCCTTTTTCTATTTTGTCTTTGATTTTTTCTACTCTATTAATTTCACCAATGCCGTTGCAATCAATTTTACCACCAAGGTTTTTATAGATCATAGATAAAACCCTTTGAATTAAGTTACCGATGTTATTGGCCAATTCAGCATTAATCTTATCAACAAGTTTTGCTCTTGAATAGTCTCCATCATTTCCAAACGGCATTTCAAATGGTAAAAAATATTTCAGATAATCAATGGCTACATCTTTTTCAATTTTAAAATCGTTCATTAGCCATTCAACTTCGTTTTCTGCGTCTACAACATTTCCAAAGGATTTTGACATTTTTTTACCTTCACTAATCCAAAATCCATGCGCAAACATTGTTTTTGGTAGTATATTGTCCTTCAATATGTTTTTTACTGTTATGTTACCAATTTCTTTTCTGCTATATTTTGTGGCAATTAAAAATGCTGGCCAATAGACGGAGTGAAATCTAATTATATCTTTGCCCAATACATGTATAACATCAGCATTATTCCAAAACCTATCTATAATTCCGCGATCTTCAAGAGCTGATTGATAGTTAAACAAAGCATCTAGCCACACATAAATTACATGTTTTTCTTCATCTTTTGTGTCGTCTTTCCAAGTGTCGTAATCGCTCAGTAGTTCTTTTCCATCGCAATCACACGGTATTTTTATTCCCCAAGAAAAAGTGTTTCTGGAAATGGATAAATCCTTTAGAAAACCCTTAACGTAATTACCTTTTTCTATTTCTTTTATGCTATTGCCACCAACAAACGCCATAATTTCGTTTTTTCTAACCTCAGGCTGTACAAAATCCTTATTTTTATACAGTTCCAGTAGTATCTGTTGAAATTCGCTCAACCTAAAGAAATAGCCTTCCTCTTCCCTCCATTCTACGGTTTTTCCAAGTGTTGTTTTAAACGTTCCATCCTCTTGTTTTACTAAATCATCTTCAGTATAGTACGCCTCATCGCTTACACAATACCAACCCTTATACTTATCCTTATACAACCAATCGTTTTCCACTAGTTTTCTCCATATTTTTTGGACAAAAACTGTATGTCTTTTTTCTGTTGTCCTTATGAAATCATTGTTTGTGAATTTCATAAAGTCAGCTACGTTCCTAAATATTTGTGATATTTTGTCGGTAAATTCCTGTTCCTGCAATCCAGCTTTTTCTGCGGACTGTTGAATTTTTTGTCCGTGCTCATCTGTGCCGGTTAGAAAATAGGTATCAATTCCATTTAACCTATAAAATCTGGCCATTATGTCCGCCATCAAAGTTGCGTAAACACTTCCTAGATGTGGTTTTGAATTTATATAGTAGATGGGTGTTGTTATAAATTTACTTCTTTTTGTTATTTTATTTCTTTCGTCCATAACTCCTCCAGCTTATATTCCTGCCGTGCCTCTTCGGTAAAAATGTTTACAAAAATATCATTTAGGTCTAGCAGTACCCAACCGCTCGATTTACCCTCCGCTTTGTTTGGTATCGTTTCAAATGTCTCTTTTAGTTTGCTTCTTAGGTTGTGTATTGTAGAATCAGCATGTTTTGTACTTGTGGCTGTACCTATTATCATTAGTTTTGTTATAGTTGTTTTTTTACTAACGTCTATTGTTGTTATATCACTTATTTTCGAATTATCTAGAAATTCAATTATAAATTTTTTTAGTTTTTCTAAATCCATAACTAAACCATTTTTTTGTTACATAAAAAATAAAATTGTTGCCAACAGACAACAGCAGAAAGAAAATAGCCACATGACTATTACTATTTTCCTTTCACTCCAGTTACACTTTTCTAGATGGTGATGAAATGGCGCCATTTTAAATAACTTTTTTTGTCCGTGTGTAACTATGTAGCACAAAACTTGCAGGATAGTAGATACTATTTCAACCACAAAAAGAATTGACATTATACCATACAATACCTCAACTTTTAGTAGTATTGCTATGTAACACAGTAGAGCACCAGACATTAAGCTTCCTACATCTCCCATAAATATCTTTGCTGGATTTCTGTTGTAACACACGAGAAAACAGGCAAAGGATGTTGCTGTGCTGGTTAATACTATTATAATATCATGCAACAGCCCATAGTCTAATGTTATTTTGGAAAAATGATAACCATTCATCATCAGTACTGAAAATAATATAAGTGTTAAAGATATAAAAACAATCGGTAATGATAGTAAACCATCTAATCCGTCCGTTATGTTTGTGGCATTAGAGGATCCGCAAATTATTAAAACATATATAGGAGCTATCAGTACACAAAAATTTAACTCAAAATTGAAAAACGGTAAATGTATTTGATGGTTTAGATAATCTGTATTTTGTGATACCATGTACAGCACGCAGGCTGATGTTACTAGCAGTTGCAACACTAGTTTTTTTGCTCCGGCAAATCCGTCGGTATTTTTAAAAAATACCTTTACGACGTCATCCAAAAGACCAATTATAGAAAATGTTAAAATTATACAGATTGCTATTTGTACATAGGGCGAAGCTAAGTTACAAAACAATAGTATGTTGGTCAATATGGATATTGTTATAACAATTCCCCCCATGGTGGGAGTTTTTGCCTTTTTCAGAAGATGAAATTTCGGACCATCTGTTCTTATGGGTTGAAATTCTTGGTATTTGTTCAGTAGAAAAATCAGGTATTTTATACCAAAAAAAGATATTAAGAAAGATAGAAAACAACTTCCCAATATAGCATTCATTTTTTTAAAAATTATTGTAAATAACTAGTAACTACAGTATACAAATGGATTTTATAAAATCAATAATTACTTTTTCCTCTTCATTGTTTATTGTGTGTGACATCCCGTTAATTGTTTTTGTTTTTAAATCGAAATCTAACATTTTTAATATTTTTTCACCATATAAAAAGTATTCATAGGGAACAACTTTATCGTCAGTGCCATGTATCATTAAAATTTTTTGTTTTGTTTTTAAATTATTTTTTAGTGTTTGTGGTGTTTCCGGTAACACTCCGGACAGAACTATAACTCCGGCAAGTTTTTTAGCTAGCCTTACTCCGGTATGTAGAACCATGCTTGCTCCCTGTGAAAAACCCAATAGGAATATGTGATCATAGTCAATATTAAGTCTTTTTGACTGTTCCTCAATAAAATTTTCTAAAATCTTGTAGTTATCTTTTATGGTTAACATTACGGAAGCTGGACTTGTATCTATCAATGAAAACCACTGATAACCTTTGCCACTGTCACATTTAAATGGTGCCTCAACGGATATGTAGTGTATATTATCCAATTCATTACCAAAAGCATCAGATAATGCCATTAAATCTTCTTTGTTGCTGCCCCAACCGTGCAACATTATTAGTAGATATGGATTTGTTGTATTTTTAGGTCTTTTTTCGATAAAATTTAACATATTACAGTAAAAACTTAATTATTTATAGACTATTAAATTATTTATAAAAGTAAACATTTATTCACAATTTGTTGTTATTTCCTTGTATGCCTCGTTAAAACCATTCAGTGAATAAATGTCAATCAATGATTTGTTATTATTAAAGTCTATATTTACTGTAAATATGGCCGATTTTGACAGTTCTTTAATTATGTTTTTGTCATCAAAAGTATTGTAGGCCCATGCTTTATCATCATAGGTATAAACCGGAAATTTTCTTTTAACTATATCAAGTTTGGCACTTGCTATACCTCTTTTCCATATTTGCCCGAACGATAAAAATATTTCGGGATTCGGTTTATCTTTTTCGTATATTATACTGAAAAATGACTGTCCTCTTTTATTGAAATTATCGTATCTCTTCTGTGGTATGGACACCATGTAGCAAAGTAGTTTTTTTTTGTTGTTAACTGTTCTGAATATATACCAATCACCATATACTTTTGTTGGTACTTCGTCTCCAAATGATGTTTTTGTGTTTACTAGAAATATTATTAAAATACAGAAGATAAAACCCTTTTTCATATCTGTTTTTTTGTAAATTTGGTTTTATATTAATTTTTCTTATATTCTTTGTCAATTATAAAAACATATTTCAAAAATAATTATTGATGTTTTAATAAAGAAAATTATTATTTTGACAGTTTTTAAGAAGTGGTTTATGAAAAAAAAAGTATTTATAATTGCTGGTGAAAAGTCTGGTGACCTGTTGGGCTCAAAGATACTGAAAGGGCTGGATAAAAACAAATTTGATGTGTATGGTATAGGCGGAGAAGCCATGAAGAGTGAGGGATTAAACAGTTTATTTCCGATGGAGGAGCTGTCGGTTATGGGTGTTTTTGAAATATTACCAAAAATATTTTCCCTGCTAAAAAGAATAAAAGAAACAGCTAAAAAAATAATGGAATTGCAACCGGATGTGGTGTTGACAATAGATTCTCCTGATTTTTGCTTTAGAGTTATGAAAATGGTTAAAAAATTGGATTTGAATAACAGAATAAAAAAAGTACATCTGATTGCTCCCAGTGTGTGGGTTTATAGAAAAAATAGAGCAAAAAAAATAGCAAAAATATACGACCTGTTGCTATGTATTTTGCCATTTGAGCCACCATATTTTGAAAAGTATGGGTTGAAGACTGTTTTTGTTGGTCATCCCGTGTTTGATGATGTTGTTGCTGACAATCATTATGATAAAAACAGCAAAGTAGTATCCATTACGGTTGGTAGCAGGAAAAGCGAGGTTAAAAATCTTCTGCCGATTGCAATAGGTGTTGTGAACAAAATAAAAGATAAGGAAAGATATAAGTATTATATTCTGGCCACAGAGTATACGTACAATTATGTGATTGATGAATTAAATAAAAGAGACATAAGCTATATACACGTTGTAAAAAATACTGATGAAAAGGATGAAATAATAAAAAATTCTGTGCTTGCTATCGCCAAATCCGGAACAAATGCACTTGAGTTGGCTGGTTTTTCAATACCTATGGTGGTTTTCTATAGGTTTAATTTTTTAACAAATATAATTGCTAAGATGGTACGGGCCAGATCAAGTGTAAAGTATGCCACTATAATAAACATAATGAATAACAGGGAAATTATCCCGGAGTATCTGTTGGATAGATGCAAAGAAATGAGTATAGTCAATGGAGTTAACAAACTACTGGAGAATGAGGATTTAAGGTTGACACAGATCAAGAATAATGTGGAGACAATACAAAAATTAGGTTATGGAAACAGTAATCCATCGTCTGTAAAAATAGTAAATGAAATTAAGGAGCTATTGAATGTATAGATATTTACTGTTATTTTTGCTCATATGTGGTTTGAATTTAGATGCTTTTGCCAATAATATTACAACCAAGATAGATCCAAGTAAACCGATACAAATAGAATCTAATGAAATTTTACTGAAGAAAAAAAAGAATATTATAATATTTACGGGTAAAGTGGAAGCTGTACAGGACAACGTTGATTTATTTGCTGATAGGATGAATGTTAGATATGCTGAAATTGATAAAAAAATTGAGGTAAAAAATATAAAATTGTTTGGCAATGTGATGTTGAAAAATGAAACAATAACAGCTAGAGGTGATAAAGGTGTTTATGATTTGAATAAAAATCTGATAACCCTGGAGGATAACGTAATAATAAACGAAAACGATGCGGTTATATTCGGTGAAAAGCTAATCTATAATACATTGACGGGAGAAACTGATATATTTAGTAAAAGCAATGACGAGAAGGATGATGACAAAAAGGAGAGAATTACAATAATTTTAGAAAATATTAATGATTTGAAGGAAAGATATGACAACTAGTGTTTTAAGAGTGGAACATTTACAAAAAAGTTATAAAGATAGGTTGGTTATAAAAAATATCAATTTAGAAATAAAAAGCGGTGAAGTGGTGGGGTTGCTTGGACCAAACGGTGCCGGAAAAACAACGTCTTTTTATATGATTGTGGGACTTGTCAAGCCCGACAACGGAAAGATAATTTTAAATGACAACGATATAACAAATTTTTCCATATATGATAGAGCGGAAATTGGAATAGGTTATTTGCCTCAGGAGGCATCAATTTTTAGAAATATGACCGTTGAGGACAATATATATTCAATTCTTGAAATTGTTAAAAATAATAAAAAGGAAAGAGTTAGAAAGCTTAGAGAATTATTAGAAGATTTTTCAATAACTCACATAAGAAAATCTTTAGGTTCTTCTTTATCCGGAGGCGAAAGAAGAAGGGTTGAAATAGCCAGAGCATTAGCATCTGATCCATCCTTTATACTTTTAGATGAACCATTTGCCGGCATTGATCCTATTGCTGTGAATGATATAATGAGTATAATTAAAAAATTAAAAGATAAGGGAATAGGGGTATTGATAACTGATCATAATGTTAGAGAAACATTAGCTATTGTTGATAAAGCGTATATAGTTTACAATGGTGAAATCCTTATATCTGGAAATAAAAATGACATCACAGAAAACAATTTGGTTAAAAAGGTTTATCTGGGTGAACACTTTGGGGATTTGTAGATTAAGATAGATGTACTGTAAGGTAAACATTCATTGTTGTTTTTACAACCCTATGAATGTTTACCGTTTTGACTATATAAATACGTTTTTTCTGCTGTTTTTTGTATCTTCTATTATATTAATTGCCTTTAGCCAAATATTACCGCGGTCAACAAAATTACTTAGGGATACCTCCCATTTATAGCCGTAGCCATTGTCTTTTGTGAAACCTTCAATTATTATTGTTTGTTTATTTTTTAAAAACAAGTCTTTTAGGTCATTTAGTTCCACTTCAAAGAGACCATCCAACTCCTCCTCTTGAATTTTGTAGTCGGAAAGTTTTTTATCTTTTTCAAAAAGAAAGTATGTGTGACAAAATTCCCTATTTTTGTAATTTGGATCACCAACTTTCCCTAAATTTGTTGCCTGTTTCCAGTAACCAGCATATATAAGCTTGTTTTCATCCACGAACAAATTTAATTCCTCTTCCAACTCTCTCATTCCATCAATAATATTTTCTCCTGCTGAGATATGTCCGGCAGCTGATATATCCAGAAGATTTGGATGTGTTGATTTATCCTTACTTCTTAATTGAATTAATAGCTTGTTTGTTTCTGGATTAAATATCCAACAGTGAAAACTTTGATGCCATAAACCTAGTCTATGTGCCAATTTTTTTGTGACAACCCCTAAGTGGTTATAGTCACAATCAAAAATATCAACTTGTTCTTCTATCATTTTACCTCTTAATTAATAAGTTAATAAATTATTATTGTACTGCAATACTTTGAAAATGTTGTATTCTATTAAATTCCGTATTTAACTGTCCAATCATATTTAACAATCTATTACCAAGTGCATTAGCTTGATTAACTTGTTGAATATGGTATCTTATTATCCTTTCTCTTTCTTCGTTGAGTTGTTCCTGTGTTTTATTTATGGCGTCAACCTGAAAACCATTCGTAAAATTCACTCCTCTTGTGTTTCTGCAATCTCGTTTTGATTCAGGAAACTCTGTTCTTCTTGGGTTAAAACCTTTAGCAAACAATTGTTGAGGAATATTTTCACTTCCGGATAGCTGCAGTATTTTGTCATACAGCACTGGTATAGCACCACTACCGAATTTGTAGTGTCCACTATTGTTATCAATATAACAAATTTGTCCATTTTTCGTTCTCATCATACCGGCAAATTGTGTGGGTTGTCCTTTTGTAATAAAGGTGTGTTGCATTGTGTCACCTTTATACGGAAATAGATACATCCCCCCCCCCGCGTCTATAACACAGCAGGAAAAACAAGATTTTCCTCTTCTGTGTTCGGGTATGTTCTCATCTTCGTCCTCCAACGGAAGTCTACCAAAAACGTCTTTGTACTCGTTTTCTGTATCAATCGGAACAAACTTGTTTTTTCTCAAATAACATAGTTTATCATCGTGGAAATAAACTTTGTATTTTTCCCGTTCTTGTTCATTTTCATAATATTTTAGTTTTCTAACTTCTATTTCATTTCTAATTGTTTCAAGTCTTTGTATTGCTTTTTTTAATCTCTCTTCATCTATAGCGATGTTTATATTGGAGTTAGCTAGTTCAACAATGTAACTAAGTTCACTATCTGTTTTAGATAATTCCTTTAAACTGCTTATGGTTGATTTTGAAAGAGGTACTCCAACTCTAGCGAGTCTTATTTCAGGTAAATACTCCTCTGCTAGTGTGTGTAATATATTGTTATTATTTTCTGCCATAGAAGCCTCCATTCTTTACTCTGGATACTTTGTATTTTACAACATTTTTTTATAAAGTCAAATGGTTTGGATTATAAACGTGAAATTTATTTCCCGTTTGACTTTTATAAAAAAAATAATATTCTAAAATAAGATTTTAAAAATACTTTTGGCATGAAAAAAGACATAAAAATGGATGACATAATATCATTATGCAGAAGAAGGGGAATTATATTTCAGAGTTCAGAGATTTATGGTGGTTTGCAGGGTGCCTATGATTTTGGTCCATTGGGAGTTGAGTTAAAAAATAATTTAAAAAATGCTTGGTGGAGATCCATGGTTTATGAAAGAGATGACGTGGAGGGTTTAGATAGTTCAATTTTAACGCATCAATTAACTTTAAGACATTCAGGACATGAAGAAACATTTACGGATCCACTATGTGAGTGTAAAAATTGTGGAAATAGGATGCGAGCTGATCATATTGTCAACGGAAAATGCGATAAATGCGGGAGCAAAGATTTAACGGAGCCTAAAAATTTTAATTTAATGTTTAAAACCACAATGGGAGCAGTTGAAGATGGTAAAAATTTTTGCTATCTGAGACCGGAAACGGCACAGGGCATATTTACTAATTTCAAAAATGTATTGGATAGTACGTCAAGAAAGTTGCCGTTTGGTATAGCTCAAATCGGTAAAGCTTTTAGAAACGAAATAACGCCACGAAATTTTATTTTTAGAGTCAGAGAATTTGAACAGATGGAGATGGAATTTTTTGTGGAGCCAAACACCGATGAAGAGTGGTTTAACAGATGGGTTGAAAGCAGAGTTGACTGGTGGGTTAAGCAGGGTTTGAGTAGAGAGAATATAATTTTAGAACATATTGCCAAAGAGGATTTAGCACACTACTCAAAGGCCACTGTAGATATTATGTACAGATTTCCTCATGGTGTTGAAGAATTGGAGGGTGTAGCTGATAGAACAGATTTTGACCTAGGTTCTCACACAAAGGAACAGGAAAGCTTAAATTTGCACTCGCACGTAAAAGAAAATAAAGATTCCAACACAAAACTTGTGATGCAGGATTTAGAAACAAAAAAATGTTATGTTCCGTATGTAATTGAGCCGTCTGCCGGAGTTGAAAGAGGTATTTTGGCGCTTCTAACTGAAGCCTACACTGAGGAGGATTTAGGCGATGGAAACAGCAGAATAGTTCTAAAACTAAAGAAACATATAGCACCAATTAAAGTTGCTGTAATACCTTTAGCTAAAAACAATGATAAAATAGTTGCCAAATGTCACGAAATTAAAAACAGTTTACAATCTCTTGGAATTGGTAGAATAAAATATGAAGACACCGGAAATGTTGGTAAAGCCTACAGAAGAAATGATGAAGTTGGAACTCCGCTTTGTATTACTGTAGATTTTGAAACATTTGAAGGAAACGAGGAAACCATTACCGTCAGAAACAGAGATACAATGGAACAGGAAAGAATATCTGTTGGTGATTTGAAAAAATATGTGGTGAATTATTTCTTGGAGGATTAATGATTGTAAATAGTATTTTAGATATCAAAGATGATTTTGATCTATATCTTTTTGATGCCTATGGAGTGTTTTGGGATGGTAGAAAACTGATTGATGCCACGCTGGAGGTCATGGAAAATTTGGTGAAATCTGGAAAAACCGTTTGCATTTTAACCAATATGCCAAAATCTTCGGTTGAAGCGGAAAAACACTACGAATCAGAAGGTTTAACTAAGGGAAAATATTACAATTTTATGTTTACATCCGGACAGGTTATGCTGGACAACATACAAAATAATCCGAAGTTTAAAGACAAAAAAATATTCAATCTTTGGCCCATTTATAATCCAAATATGCTTAATAATACGGGTTGTGTTGAGGTTAAAAATTTAGCTGAGGCGGACATTATCTATGTGGATGTGCCAATATTTATGGAAAATGAAGTAAATGAATTCATTACAAAATACAATTTTTCAAAGGAAGATTTCTATTTATACAAAGGGGTTCATCTCTGTTTAAATGAAAAAGTGTTTGATGTGTTGGTTGAAAATATAAAAAATGTTAACGACAGAGCCACGGTAATTAACGCCTGCAATGACCGAGAGATAAAATTTGATGATATTTTCGCAAAAGGTCCGGCGGTTGTCAATGAACGATTTGAAAAGCAAGGTTTCAAAACGTTATTTTTTGGAAAACCAGATAAAAATACATATGAATGCATTTTTAATGATTTAAAACATAAAGGCATTGAAGTTAATAAAAATAGAACCATAATGATCGGCGACACCTTGGAAAACGATATTTTAGGCGCCAAAAACTCCAACATAAAAAATTTATTGGTTTTTACAGAAAATAGCGTAACCTATAACAGAATTAAAAAATCACTTAATATTCAATGTTCAGTCAATGATCTTCTGGAAAAATGTAAAGATTTGGAAAAAGATCTAAAGGTCAACGTTGATTATTATTTAATTTAATAATAGTTTTTTGTCGTGAAAGTTGTAATTTATACTGATGGTGCCTGCTCCGGAAATCCTGGCATTGGCGGTTGGGGTACTATTTTATTATATGGAGAACATAAAAAAGAAATTTTTGATGGAGAAAAGGACACCACCAACAACAAAATGGAATTAAAGGCCGTAATAGCTGGATTATCGGCACTAAAGAAGGAAAATTGCGACGTGGAGATCTACACCGATAGCCAATATGTAAAAAACGGAATAACCGAATGGATTCACAACTGGAAAAAAAATAACTGGAAGACATCAAAAAAACAGGATGTTTTAAATAAAGAACTGTGGGAGCAACTGGATAATTTAATATCAAAACACAATGTTGAATGGTTTTGGGTTAAGGGTCATGCCAACATCGAATTCAATGAAAGAGCCGATGAATTGGCAAGAATGGGAATTAAAAAGATAAAAGAGGAGAACAAACTATGATTTATATTATTTTTACAATTTCCATGCTTTGTAATGTTTTGCTTGTTGCCCATACGATTAAAAATAAGAATAGGGATATAGAACTAGCTAAAATTGAGCAGGACAATAAAACATTAAATGAAAATATTGCTGAATTAAAACAACGGAATGAATCTTTGACCAAAGAAAATAATATTTTAAGTGTTAAAAATGGTGTACTGGAGGATAAATTTAGTCAAGAAGTTAGCAGAAGAGAGGAATATTACAAATCTTTAAACGAAAAAATCGAAATAAATTTTAAAAACATCTCCGGCGAAATATTAAAACAACAGCAGAAAGATTTTGAAACAAAACAAATCGATACACTTCAGCCCTTTAAACAGCAAATAACAGAATTTAAAAGTAGAATTGAAGATATAAACAAAATAAACATTGAGAATAAAACAAGTTTAGAGGCTCAAATAAAGATATTGACCGACAACAACAACAATTTGCAAAAGGAGGCTAGAGATTTAACCAACGCCCTTAAAGGCGATAAAAAAACACAGGGTAATTGGGGTGAAATACAACTGGAAAATCTATTTAGAATTACAAATCTAAAGGAGGGGCTTGACTATGTGAAGCAGGAGACCACCAGCGGCGAAAATGGAGAAATACACAGACCGGATTTTATAATAAATCTTCCGAATGATAAGCAGATTATTATTGATTCCAAAGTTTCTCTAAACAACTACAAATTGTATCTGGAGGCCGAAAACGAAGCCGACAGAGATAAATATTTGAAAAATTATATCGGTGATTTGAAGAGTCACATAAAGGAATTGGGAAATAAAAACTACAACAAAGATAAAGAAATAAAAAAAACACTAAGTTATGTTTTTATGTTTGTGCCACTGGAGCGGGCGTACATTGATGTTTTGGATCATGCTAAAAAGGATAACACTGATATTTTTAAATGTGCCAATGAAAATAATGTGGCAATAGCCACGCCGTCGTCACTGATGCCGATTTTGCGAATAATAGAACATCTGTGGAGCATTGAAAAGTACAATAAAAACACCGAAGAAATTGCAGATTTAGGCAAAAGGATTTACGAAAAATTATGCGGCTTTCAGGAGGATATGCAAAAGTTAGAAAAAAACATAGATAACGCCAAAGATAGCTACAACAACGTTTACAATAAATTATATATTGGCAGGGATAACGTCATGAGAAATGCAGAAAAGCTGAAAGATTATGGAATTGTAACCAGCAAAAAGATACTGCTACCGGAAACGGGAGACGACAAAAATTCATAATATGAAATCCGATAAATATAAATGATTTATTAAATGATTTGGTACCTCCACTCGGACTCGAACCGAGATGTCTTGCGACAGTAGATTTTGAGTCTACCGCGTCTACCAATTCCGCCATGGAGGCCTTTGGGGCAAGCGATGGGACTCGAACCCACAACCAACGGAATCACAACCCGCTACTCTAACCAATTGAGCCACGCTCGCCACAAATCAACCTAATTATAAATGTATTTTTTTTAAAAGTCAAATATCAAAATTTACCCAATAATTGCTTATATTTACAATTTTTTCTGTTATTTTTTCATCATTATTTAATTTTTTTTGTTTATTTTTTTCATTTTCTGCGTTGATTTTTCGGTTTTTAATGGTTTATTCTAAACCAAGGTTAAAAATCAACAGTTTTTTTGATGAATATGTAATATTTATTACTTCTTATTTTATTCTTATTTAATTCTTATTTTATTCCTTTTTTTATTCTCTTTAAATGATTAAATTACATTAATACATTCAATAAT
>JAFVEQ010000030.1 GCA_017475895.1 Rickettsiales bacterium | reverse complement strand
TTCTTCTTTTATTTCATCTTTCTTTTCTTCTTTTATTTCCTTCTCTTCTTCTATTTTTATATTATTTTTGCTGTCGTTGTTTTGGTTGTTTAGGTTTTTGATGAGTGAAGCACTTTCAAGTAGGGGGTTGGTGTTGAGTGGGTTTTGAGTGTTAAGCTTCTCATTAATTATGTTGTTTGTATTTTCACCAGCGTTCATGTCTTTTTTACTGTCATTATCTATACTATCTAAAAGGTTGTCTATGTTTGATCTTTCTCCTTTCCTTTTATTTTTTACTACATCAGTGAAACTGTTTTGTGCAGTAAAAAGATTGTCTATTTTTGGTGCATTTATGTTTAGTATATTCATGTTGTTAAGGTTGTTGTTTGCCTCACCTTCATTGTTATTATTGTTTTTATATGGATTAACCATGCTGTCTTTAGGCTTATCGTTGTTTTCTTCTTTGTTGTTGTTCACTTTCTCTTCTGGATTATTGGTTAACATGTTTGTTAGCATGTTTTTATTCTTTATTTCTTCTTCTATTTCAATATTTTTAATTTCACTTTTATTTTCAGAAAAGAAGCCACTGTCGTTATTTAAGTTTTCTGCGTTATTGTTATTTATTTCTGACATACTTATGTTGTTTAAGTTGTTGTTTGCCTCATCTTTATTGTTTTCTGGCTCATTGGTTAACTCTAATTTTTTTTGTGCATTATTATTGGAGAAACTAGAAAAGATGTTATTGTTGCTGGCTATTTCTTTTTCTATTTTGATATTGTTAATATCCATTTCATTTTCAATGTCATCCTTTTTATTTTCTATGTTATTTCTTGATCTTGATTTTGATTTTGATTGTGGTAAAAAATTGGTAGACACGTTTTCAGTATTTCTTTCTTCTACGTTAGTAGGTACTTCAGTAAATATTCGGTTTTTGTCGTCATCTTCATTCAAATCTAGAAATATGTTACCTTTTGAACCAAGGATGTTTGTATTTTTGTTTGGTATGTTCACATTGTAATCAAGTTTAGCATTTCCATAAGTGTTTTTTGTGAACAATTTACTGTTTATTTTTCGTACATATGGTCGTGCACTTTGTGTATATGTTTGTGTATTATATGGTTGTGTATTATATTTATATGCATCTGAGATATTTTCCTTGTCATCTTCTTCTGCTTCTTCCACTATTAAACCCATATTAATTAATTTATTATTTCCTCCTTTTATCTCGCTAAAGCTGTAGTATTTATTAAATTCATTATGTTCACCAGATTGTGAGGCGAAGTTAAATCCAGGTTTTGCAAATACTTTTTTTCTATGGTATGGCGTAACTTGTGTAGTTTTTGTCTTTGTTGTTTCTATTTTTTCACTATGTCGCCTTTTAATTTGTCTAAGTTCATCAATAATATTATAAGACTTACTATTCTGTATCTCTTTAGTATTTTTATTATTCTGTATTTTTTTAGTATTTTTGTGACTAAGTTTAGACATTTTTATATCAATGTTTACGATTCCACGTTCATCCGTATAAGTATAAGGTTTGTCCGCATAAGACTGACTGAGTTTATTGTTTTCAGACAATCCACGCTTGTTGTCAAGGAAGTCGCCGATTGGAATTTCCTGCGCTGATTCAGTGTTTTTGATCAATTCGAGCAGTGTCATTTTTCTTTCACTTAATGGTGCATTGTGCTTGCCTTTTTTCTTGCCACCAATACTGTTGCTTTTTAGTAATTTTTTGTTGGTATTTTTTTGTTCAGACTTAAATATTTTTATATCATTCGCTATATCATCCAGATTTTCGACACCAGTAAACGGAACCTCTCCATGTTTTTTGGCATCTGTTTTGTATGATTTTAATTCTTCCATTTGTTTATTCAGTGACTTTTCATTATTTGAATTATTTTCATTATCACCTATTTTTTTTTCATACGGACCCTCAAAAAGACTTTTTTTTATTTCATTATTAATTTTTTCTCTTTCTGATGTTGGCATTGGGATTAAGCCACGGTTGTAACTATCACCATCGTTTATTTTGTTTTTGATGGTTGTGGTACCTGTTCCACTCTTTATATTCTCTATATTCTGATTATTCTGATCATTTATTTTTTTGTCTTCTATTTTCTCATCTTCTATCTTTTGATCTTCCTCAATTTCACTTTTCTTTCCCTTTTTGTTACTTTCTTTGTATTTACTTCTGATATTTTTTTTAAAACTATTTATATGTACTTCAGGACCTTTGTTTGTCTCTTTTTTACTGCTATCACTGTTTAATGCCTTTCGGCTACTACCATCTTTTTCAGTAAATTTCCCAATGTCTTCTTCCGGAAACTTTTCATTTTTTCGCCTCGGCATACGCATATCATTTTTATTTTTGTTGGTAGCGTAAGCCTGACCGAAGAAAGAGTATTTATAGCCTGTAGGGTCGGTCTTGTTTACAACTGGATGACTCATACCTGCGAGTGATACTGCTAAGCCTGCTAGTAATTTTAATATAAAATTGTTTCTTTTATTTACCACTAGTTTATTTTTGTAGTTAGTACTGTAACAAGTATAACATATAATTTATTTTGTATCAAAGAAATACACATATGTGGTAATATTGAAATATTGTGTATTATTTTAGTATTAATATGTAATATTAACAAAAATAACTGAATTTTATAAATGTGTTATGATTTTAATTGCAGATTTACTAAAAATGTTATTGTGCATTGATGTATTTTTCATTGACTTTTATAAAAAACATATCATCATAATCCTACCTCTACGCGGCAATTATAGAGTTAATAAGAATTATTTAATAAATATGACAAAAAGAATAAGTACCAAGAAAAAAGCAAGCAGATCGCTTAGTGCTAATCTGTGGGGAAGAGCAAATGATACATTTGCTAAGAGAAATTTTAGACCTGGACAACACGGTAATGCTTTAAAGAGAGAGACAGTTTATGGAACCCAGTTAAGAGCAAAACAGAAACTCAAAAAGTATTATGCTAATATTAACGAGACACAGTTTAAAAATCTGTTCCTGAAGGCTAAGTCAAAGAAGGGTGATACTGCTGAGACATTTGTTGGTCTTTTGGAAAGAAGACTAGACACTGTTATATACAGAGCAAATTTTGTTCCGACCATGTATGCAGCTAGACAGGTGGTTGACCACAAACATGTTTTGGTTAACGGAAAAACCGTAAATATACCATCATACTTAGTTAATCCAGAAGATGTTATCGAAATTAAAGAAGGAGCAAGAAAAATTGCTTTAATTTCTGATTCTGTAGCTAGAATGGAAAGAGAAGTTCCACCATATTTGACATTGGATAAAGATAATTTTTCTGTTAAGTTTAATGCTGTTCCAAAAATCGATGAAGTTCCATATCCAGTGGTTATGGATGTTAATCTGGTGGTGGAATTCTACTCAAGATAATCACGATATTATTTGGTTACTTTACTGGCCCACTTTGTGGACCAGTTTTTTTATTTTAATATAATATTATAAATGCAAATTTGTGACCTAAACAATAATATTAAAATATTTCTTTATTTTTAAAAAAATAAGTTTATTATATGGTAAACAACAATCTGATTTTGATATGGAAAGAATGAGTTTTGATGAAGCCATGAGCAAATTGGAGGATATTCTAGATGACTTAGAGGCAAATAGTGATAAAATGGATCCCGATGAAGTAGAAAAAAAGATAGAAGAAGCGGAAAAATTGAAAAGCTATTGCTCGGAATTGTTAAAAAAAGAAAAAAGGGAGCTCATTAAGACTGCTAAAGACAACAATATTCCTCTTGAAGAAATTGGTATTTCTGAGGACGAAGAGGAAGAAGAAGAGGAAGAAGAATAGCTCGGGTGTCTGCAGTAATTGCTTTAAGTTTGTTACTATAAAGATGAAAGGTGTATTATGAATAAAATTAGTAAGGATAATTTTAGGGACGTTATAGCGTCGAGCAAGCCTGTGGTGGTTGACTTCTGGGCACAATGGTGTAGCCCCTGTAGAATGTTGTCTCCGATCATGGATGAGCTGAGCGAAGAGATGAAGGATAAGGTGGATATATACAAGTGTGATGTGGACGAACTTCCGGATATAGCAGCAAGCTTTAACGTTAGAAGCATACCAACCTTAATATTGTTTAAAAATAGTGATATAGTTGATATATCCACAGGTGCTGCCTCAAAAGCTACCGTTAAAGAGTGGATAGAATCAAAGATATAATTGTATATAGTAATGTTTAGTAATAATGGTGATGAATCTGTTGTTCATTGCCATTTTTTATTTTTAAGTTTAAGTCAATGTTTGATAAATTATTAAAATATTTTTGTACCAGTTCCATAAAAAGATCAAAAGGATATTGTAACATAGGAAGGCTGAATGTTGCCGTTAATAAATTAAAAAAATACCAAAAAAAGGTAAAGGGTGTAAAAAATAGATCTGATGTTAAGATTATATATAATATACAGCCATATGAATATTATATAGAGCAGAATGTGGATTATTTAATTGGTCTTGTAAAAAAATGTTTTTACGATAATGATTATTCCATTAAAATGGGTGTGGAAATTGAATTTTATTTGACGAAAAGTAAAGCGATGGAGGAAAATTTTTTTTATGATAGAGTTATAAATTTTACTGAAGCAAATAACATAGATATTCTGGGTATTGAAAAAGAAAGAGGAATTGGACAATTTGAAATACAACTTAAACCATATGGTGATATTGATAAGTTAGTTACGGATTATAATAAACTAAAATCTTTTTTAATTGACGATTTCAACGCTAATTTTGATGATATGCCATTTATGAATGATGCCGGCAGTTCACTGCAAATTAATATTAGTTTATTTGATAAAAATAATAATAATTTGTTCGCTAAAGATGGTGATTGTGAGAGTGATATTTTGCGTAGTGCTGTGGCGGGATTAATGAAAACTACAAATATGTTTTTATCGTTTTATTTGGCAAAAAATAAAAGTATGATAAGATATAACAGAATTATAAACAATAATTTGTATAACAGCGGTAAAATTCCAGCCCCAACCTGCATAAATTGGGGAATAAACAATAGAACCTGTAGCATCAGAATACCGGTGGCAAAAAATTTTGGTGATGTGGATAAATATATTTCTGAAAGCAAAAACAATAGAAGGATAGAGTTTAGAGTTCCTTCTTCGGATAGTGATATAAAGCTTGTTCTATATTGTGTATTAAATTCCATTATGTTTGGCATAAAAAATAATTTAGTACCGATGGAACCCACATACAACAACACTCTTCTGGATCACGATAAATATGAGAAAATACAGATAAAACAATACAAGTTTAGCAGCTACTATAAAATATTGAAAACTATACTAAACTAAAACAATCCTCTAATGTTATTGATATTTAATGCTAATTCGGCATCCTGTTGCAGGTTGTCATTTATTTTATTTACAGCATACACAACAGTTGCGTGATTTTTGCAGTTAAAGGCCTTCGCTACGTCAGGAAAACTCTTTTCGGTTAATTTTCTACATAGGTACATTGCTATATGTCTTGGCATAACAAGTTCCTTTATTCTTTTGCTGGATTTCAAGTCGGTTATTGATATTTTAAAGTAATCGGCAACTTTTTTCTGTATGGTGTCAAATGTAACAATTTTTTGATTATCAACTATATTGTCGTGCAATATGTTATTTACATCGTCTTTAGTTATTGTCATGTTCATAACATTTTGATTCAGTTGTAATCTTTTCAAACAACCTTCAATTTCTCTACCATTTGATATTATTTTTTCCGCTATGTATTCCATTAGTTTTTCGTCCAGATTTAACTGCAATTTCTGACATTTGTTTTTAACTATGTCCAGCCTCAATTTGTAGTCTGGTTCCTTTATGTCCACCACCAAACCACCATTTATTCTAGACTTTAATTTTTCATTCAACTCAATCAAGTTAATGGGGGATTTATCACACGCCAGTACCACCTGTTTATTTTCGCTAACTAATGTTTCAAAAGTATATAAAAATTCCTTTTGAGTTTTATCTTTACCAACTATAAACTGTATGTCATCTATTATCAGTATGTCGATGTTTCTCAATCTATTCTTAAATGTATTTATATCTTGTTCCTGTAGAGATTGAACAAACAAAAACATAAACTTTTCCGCAGATAAATAAACAACCCGTTTATTTGGTTGTGTTTCTTTTATTTTCCATGCTATTGATTGACACAAATGTGTTTTACCAAGTCCTACACCACCGTACATAAAAAGCGGATTAGTGTTTTGATTTATCTTATCGCTGGTTGCTATGTTTTTTGCTACATGATAAGCCAACCTATTACTGTCTCCCACAACATAGTTTTCAAATGTATAATTTTCATTTAACTGTATTCCTATATTATGTAGATTGTTATTTTGTGATATACTTTTGACATTATCTGTATTACTGTCACTTGATTCTTCATTACTTTTACTTCTATCAACTACTATTTGAAAAGATACTAGCTTTGTGAAGGTTTCCAACAATACCTGTTTTATACCCTTTTTAATACAAATCTTTTCGCCATCAATATTTCTAAATTTACCATCAAAATACTCTCTTAATATCCAGTCTCTTATGAATGCTGTTGGTACGGACATTGTTATTTCAAACTCTGTCAACGATACCAAATCTAAGTTGCTTATCCATACATTATAAATGTCTCTTCCAAACTCGTTGTATAGATCGCCACAAACCTTATTCCATTTTTGTGTCTGTTCTTGTGTACTGCATTCATTTGTGTTTGTAGCTGACATTCCTACATGATTTATTTTCTTATCCTATGATAGAAACACGTTTCGAATAGTAAAGTATCTTTTTTTTAATTTTTTT
>JAFVEQ010000029.1 GCA_017475895.1 Rickettsiales bacterium | reverse complement strand
TGATATTTGTGATAATGCGTTATAATTACGACTTTTGGCATATTTATATATATCTTTAGCCGATAAATACTGTGCTTGAGCCATATAAGAAAATGCTGAAAAAACAGCGGTTAAAAGCATTAGTTTGTTATTTAATTTCATAATACGTACCTTTCTTTATGGTAATAAGTGACAATCTTAAAATCTCCAAATAAATTATTATATAACTCATAACATATTGGTATTTTTGATTGTCAATACCTTAAAATTACAAATTCAATGCGTGGAACATGAAATACATTGGTAGTAGTATCTTTTTATGGAGTATAGCCAATGGATAAAGATGATTTTATATACAACATCGGTAGAAAAATAGCTTCTTTACGTAAAATTAAAGGTGTTAGTCAAGAAGAATTAGCTGCCAGATGTGAAAGAGTGGTGAATACAATTTCAAACTTAGAACGTGGCTTAGGCGATCCAAAAATAAGCACACTCAAAAAAATTGCCCAAAGTTTAGATGTTAGTATATTGGCAATTCTAGATGTTGATGAAGTTAATGATTCGGATTACAGAAAATCAAACGAAACAACCATAAATCATATCGTCGAATTATTGAAAAAATTAGATGAAAACACTTTGAATATTCTTGAAAAGCAGATTGAAGGTTTATGTAAATCAAAAAAGTAAATCAAGTTTATAATATTGATGCCGTTTATTTTTGTTTTAAAGACTCAGGAGCGCATCGTTTTAAATTTTAGTGTAGTTGACTTTAAAAATATGCTTCGGCTCTGTACGGCTTTAAAAATGACTCCTGCGATGGTGTTTGATTATATCATTTGAGGAAGAAGTTTGCTGTAGTTGTCACCAAAAATTTTTAAGAAGTACACCATCTGAAACAACTTAGTTCTATATATACGATGATACGGGGTAAAATTTTGTAGCAGTAATAACAATGAACATAAGAGAAGTAACCGAACATATCACTAATTCCTTTCTTCATATTTCATCAAGTAAAGTTCCATCTGTTACTTCTCTTCCCCGTATCATAAACTTATTGAACAAAACAAAGAGTGAAAAAGCAAAAGCAGTTGAACAGGCATTTTTTGATTTTATGAAGGGTGAAAACATAGTGGTTCTTCTAAGTGTGTCAATTAGCTCTCAGTTGTTTAAATACATTATCTCCAAGGTACCTCAAATTTGGTTTATTGAAGGTAGGGTTTCAATAGATCAAAATAAACGAAAAGATGTATTAGCACTTCTTTTTACCCATCAAAAAGTGACAATTTAATCCTGCACAAACCAAATTAATTGTAACGAAACCAGTTCTATTAATACAGAAACGATGCTATATTGTTATCTTAAAAACAATATGAATGGGAGGATAACAATGTTTTATATGATCAAAATTAACGGAGTATTGCTGTCTGATAAAGTCTATCCAAGCTTAAGAGACGCAATGGAGGAGTGCCACATTTTGAAAAAACAATACTGTGCTATAACTTTGGACATAATAAGGATTGATAATTAGAGTGTAAATAGTATGTGGAAAAGCAGTAAAATCATACAACTAATCAACGATAATTTTAGAAAAACCTTAACAGGTGGAAAAGTTGTACTAACTCGTGGTATTAGGGCATTACCTCAAGATGATATAGCTGAGATAATGTTGAGGGTGTCTAAGTTTAACGATTTTACCACCGCTAACGATCCTTATAGCGAACACGACTGCTCTAGTTTTGAGTATAAGGGTATGAAAATTATCTGGAAAATCGATTACTATGATAAAAACTACGAGTACGCC
>JAFVEQ010000028.1 GCA_017475895.1 Rickettsiales bacterium | reverse complement strand
GGTTCCACCACCAGAAGTTCCACAATAACCTGTACCAGCAGTGGAACATGGGACTTAACTGGGAGTATTCGATATGATTACACTGGAGATTCTCAGACTTTTACAGCCAGCGAATATTTACTGACTGGAAAAAGCGTAACATTTGAGCTATATGGAGCACCCGGAAGTGGCGACGCTGGTGGTAAAGGTGGTTACACAAAGGGAGTTATGGCTTCCGGTAAGATATCATCTTTATCAAAACAATTGTATATTTACGTGGGAAGAAGTACAGGTTCTAATACTGGTGGATATAACGGAGGAGGTAGAGGTTACTCAACAAGATATGGTGGTGGAGGTGGTGATAGTTCAATAACTATTAGCAATGATAGCTGTAGTGGTACAGTTTTTGGTGGAGCTGGTGGAGGTGGAAACAATGCTGGCGGAAGTGGTAGATGTGCCGATAACGGTGGCTTAACTACTGAAGTGGGGGCGGATAAAAGTTTCTCAAGTTTTTCTAGAATGCTTTATTCTAGTGATTTTGGCCGTGGTGCTGGTTTATATGCTACTGGTTGTGCTATCAACAGTACTAATTGTAGTCTTCTTCTAGCTAATCTAAATGGTGCCGGAGGAGGTTATTACGGTGGCAGAATAAACGTTTACCCCCCAGCATCATCTGGTGGTGGAAGCGGTTACTGTAACACCAGCTATTTTAGCTGTAGTGGAACAACCGGCGGTAACTCCACGGGTTATGGGTCAGTAACCATCAGTTGGTGATTGAATAGGATTTATTGGTTGTAAACGAAAGACACCGGAGATAATAAAATTTATCTCCGGTGTCTTTCAAATGAATTAAAACTATTTGCTACTTTTATCTATTATATTCTGTAGTGCATCGTTGCCTTTTATGGCGTCGGTATCAACGGCATTTTTATTTTGTTCTTCTATGTAATCTTTAACTAGGCTTTTATTTTTTAAATATTTGTGTGTGGAAATACTTGTTAAAATGAATGAATTAATCATTAATATAACACCTAAAATAATTGTTATTTTCGTTATTAGGTCAGCGGACGATTTATGTGTTAATATACTTGTCTTGCTGGCGCCGGCACCAATTCCACTCAGAGAATCTTCGTCTGAAGATTGAATCAAAACTACAATTATCAGTAATATAGCCACTATTATTTGTAGCACAAACAAAAACATATTGCTAATCTCCATATATCAAATAAATATTATTCCTTGTTGCTAGGATATAATTTATAATTTTTTTGTCAATGATAATTTGCGCTGTATGTATTTTTTGACTAGTTTTCTTTGGGTATCAAAATGTTGACATTTTTTATTTTTATGCAGTTATCGGTGTTGCTGTTGTAATACAGTCTACCGTAGATTAGATAGTCTTTATTTTTGTCTATCGTAAAACCATCATTGTTGATTATGGAATTGTAGTAGAAAACTTTGACCGGTGTCACTTTATTTTTATTTTTCTCAAAAATCATAATGAAACTTGGAGAATATGGAATGATGTTTATTTCATTAACTATGTTGCTGGTGTTTATGGTGTCACTGTTTAGGGTAAATTTTTTATAGTGCAACTTATCTAAATCTATTATATCCTCTAAGTTAAAAAAAGTTTGTCTATTGTTGGAATAGTATAACTCTATGTTACGATTTTTACCACCATAGGTGTTTATGAACTGTATATTGTTGTTTGATAGAACGTAGTGTATGTTTTTATATATAATTAAATCATTTGGAAAATATAAAGTATTTTTAAAATATTTTTCATAAATGTTGCCGTAGCTGTAGTGTAGAATTCTGTGATTTTGCGTGTCCATAAAGTAAATGTTATCCTTTGAATCCACATAAAAGTTATTGATGGTGTCAAATATCATTATGTTTTTATCGGCGTTTAAATCTATGATCTTTGTGGTCCTGTTGTTTTTTTTATCGTAACAGTACAAAATATTGTTGTCCACGTCAAAATAGTAGTACTTGCCATTTTTATGTACGATTCTGTTCACACTGCCGATGAAATTGTCTGTTTTTAGTGTTTCATTTAGTGATGTATAGCTGTTTTCTTTGGTGTTGAAAATGCCTATACCGTTATTTAATTGTTTTGAAATTAAAATATTGTTATTGTCTAGAAACTCGAAGTCACTTATGCCAAATAGTTGTTTATCTTTGAAAATAATATCGATTTTTTGATCTTTAAAGTTAATTTTACCTATGGAGTAGTTGCACATGTCCGAAACATATAAATCGCCCTTGTAACGCTTTATGCTACTGATTTTGCAAAAATTTTTGTCTGTTATGCTGTATAGTATGTCTCCGCTAATTCTTGTTATAAAAATATTGTTGTTTATGTCGTCAATTATTACAAAAATCGGAAAATCATAACCGTTGAAGTTTTCTATAAGTATGAATTTATTGAATTTTCCAATAAAATTTATGTCATCTATTGTAGAATTTGTATCGTTGTTTAGAGTTTCTGTATTTTTGTGAATCTTTTTGTTATTTTTTGAGATGTCTATTATTTTTTGTATGAATTCATCTATGTTGATGTCATTGTTTTCAACAAATTTTAAATTTCCCAATTCATCCAAAACTAATACCTTATTTGTAATATCGTCTAGATTAAAATATTGTTTAAATACATCTGCCGATAGGGAAAGTACTGGTCTGTTTATGTTGTGTTTGTTTATGAATATGTCATTTTTGTCTTCTATGAGATCGATTAATGAATTGTCGTTTGTTTCTGTGTCTGTATTTAGAAAAATATCGACAATATTTAGGTTTGAACTATCTAATTTGTGTTTTATGTGGTCCACCAATTTTAGATTGTATAAATAATTTATGTCATTAATACTGTATGTGTTTAGGATGGTTATTTTTCCGTTGAATATTTCATCTTTGACGTTGTCTAGGCTTTTGTAGGTTTTTATGGTGTTCTCCTGACACATTTTGGTGAAAGCATTAGAAAATTCACTTTTATATTCTATGATTTTATTTTTTTTGCTTTTTATTGTGAATGCTATAATTATCAAAAACAATATCAATAGTCTTAACAATAGTTTTACAGTCTTAAGTACCTTCATTATCTGTTACCAACTGTTTTGATTTCTAATTCTAAATCAACATTTAATTCTTCCTTTGCTCTTCTGATGGTCAGATTAATCAAATCCATCAGGGGTTTTGAATTTTTACAACCGGCATTGACGAGAAAATTTGCATGTTTATTTGAAAATTCTGCTCCATTAAAATTTACACCCTGTAGTTTTAACTCCTGTATAACCTTCCATGCCGGCATTTCGGGTAGGTTTATGAATGTGGAACCGCATGTTTTTTCTGCTATCGGTTGTGTCTGCTTCTTTTTTTCCATCATTTCATTGAATTTATTTTCAATGTCTTTTTCTTCAGTAAATTCAGTATATTTAAAGTTAGCGGTTAAAAAAATCAATTCATTGTCAAGCCCAGTTTTTCTGTAGGAAAAATTACATTGTTCGTTGTTAAATGTCTTTGTATTTCCGTTATGGTCGATGGTGGTTATATCCAACAAAATATCTTTAATTTCAGAGCCATAGCATCCAGCATTCAGGCGACAGGAGCCCCCGATTGTACCTGGAATGCAACCTAAAAACTCAAAACCACCAATGTGGTTTTTTTTGGCGAAATTAAAAAGTTTTAAATTTAATACACCGCAATCGCAACTTATCACATTATCCTTTAGAACTATTTTGTCTAATTTTTTCGTTGATATTATTGTTCCCTCTATTAAACCGTCTGAAAATAATATGTTTGATCCGGCACCAACTACATTTAATGGTTCTTTGTACTTTTTGCTTTTTATAAAATTTACAAGCTCATCAATGTTTGTTGGTTCAAAAAAGTATTCGGCTGTACCCCCAACACAGAATCTACTGTATTTTGATAAATCTATATTACGTCTTATATTATACATTTTTAGTTGTTTTCAATTTGCTACGAATACATAATACAAACACCACCTGCTATAGAACATCAATGGGCAACGTTGTAATGATGTTTTTTGAAAACAAATTGCTTTCATTTATTTTACTTATTGGTCCGAGTGTATACCCTAATATAAAAAAATCAAGAAATAAAATTGTGAGTAAACTTTTTGTTGATTTATATTTTGTTGTCTTTATTATAAAGTTATATAATTATGACATGAACTTGTATGTTTTGGTTTTGGTCAATTGTGGCTGTTATATTTTTAATAGCTGAGCTGGTGACGGTGTCATTCGGATTTATATTTATAACATTTGGTTCGGTAATTATTGCATTTTTACTACAAACGGGTGTTATTGTTGAATCTGACTATCTATGCCAACTGTTAATCATACTGTTGTTTGGTATAATTGGTTTCATATTTTTCTACATAAACTTTAAAAAATCAAAGAGTTCAAAGGACAGTAATTTTAAAGAGGATATGGTGGCGGTAGTTATTGAAAAAGATCTGCGGAAGGGTGTTGATGGAAAAATAAAATGGAGTGGGACAATATTTAACGCCGCAATAAAGGAAGATTCAAATGTTGATAAAATATCGGTTGGTGATAACGTTCTGATAAACGAATTTAAAGGAAATGTTGCTATAGTTACTAAAATTAATTAGGAGGATTTATGATAAATTTTATACTGGTTTTGTTGATTTTGATGGTAATTACCATAAGCAAATCTGTTAAAGTTGTACCACAGCAGGAAATTTGGATTATAGAAACGTTCGGTAAATATTCTAGAAAATTTAGTGCTGGTTTGAATTTTTTGGTGCCATTTATGCAACAGGTTGCTGCAAAACAGTCTTTAAAAGAAAGAGTTGTTGATATTAAAGAACAGACGGCCATAACCAGCGATAACGTAACACTGGTGATAGATGGAATTATATATGTAAAGGTTGTGGATCCCGTCGCTGCTTCGTATGGTGTTGATGATCCGCTGTACGCCGTTTCACAATTGGCACAGACGGCCATGAGATCAGAGATTGGTAAAATAGTTTTGGATAGAACTTTTGAGGAAAGAGAACATCTAAATGCCAGTATAGTTCAGGCCATCAATGAGGCGGCTAAAAATTGGGGAATTCAATGCATGAGATATGAAATTAAAGATATTACACCGCCCAAAAATGTTAGGGAAGCTATGGAGTTGCAGGTGGCAGCGGAAAGAAAAAAGAGGGCGCAAATATTGATGTCAGAGGGTGACAAACAGGCTCTTATTAATAATGCGGAGGCAAAAAAAGCTGAGGCTATATTGGCGTCCGAAGCTGAAAAGTTGGCAAAAATAAATGAAGCCGAAGGTAGAAAAGAGGCTAGTATTTTAAATTCTGAAGCGGAAATGGTACAGGCGGAAAATATAGCTAAAGGTAAAAAAGAAGCTATGCTTTTAATGGCTAACGGAACGGCTGAATCCTACAATCTGATTGCTAAGTCCCTAGAGAGTAAGGGTGGTAAAGATGCAGCAAGTGTTAAAATAGTTGAGGAATATATTGGGGCGTTCAACAATTTGGCTAAAACCAATAATACTATGTTGATACCGTCAAATCCTGCGGATATTGCCTCCGTTGTGGCTCAGGCTATGGGAGTCGTAAATAATGTAAAAAACAGATTTGAAGAATAGTTGTTACTATTATCATTATTAATAGTCTAGTGATTATTAGTATTAGGCGTGACATAATTTTCTTCTTGTTTTTTCAAAACAAAATAATAAAATCACGTCAACGGTTATGACAAAAACAAAATGTTAGAGATTACATTTAAAAGCAGTATAGGAAAGTTAAATGCCCTGTATCATCATAGCAAAAATGTGAATGCACCCGTGGCAATAGTTGTTGGCAGTTCTTCCATGGATAGCAGGACAAAGAGTAATTTGTTTTCTGAAACAACTGATGCTATAGCGGAAACATTTATAGAAAATGACTTTTCTACATTGAAGTTTTCATTCAGGGAACTAACGATTAGTGGTAAGAAGGACACCGAAAAAGAAGCGGATAACCTTTTGGATTTGACTACAGCATTAGATTGGTTACATAGTAAAAATATAGAAAGTAAGAGTTTTTGGGTCTGTGGGTTGGATACTGGTGTTATAGCAACTTTACAGCTTGTTATGAGGAGACCAGAAATAGAAAATTATATTTTGGTTTCACCTAACATAAGGAAAGATGATCTGGATTTTATAGTACCTTGTTCAGCGTCGGGGTTATTGGTTAGGGGGTCTGAGGACCTGAGGTTTTTGGAGGAGGACTGCATTAATTTGCAGGAAAAACTCATAACAAAAACAGAGTCAAAAATAAAGTACATGACTGTTTATAATGCTGAAAGGGATTATAAAACAGAACTGGGGCAGTTAAAGTCTCTCATCGGAGAATATCTGAAGGAGAAGATGGAGGAAGATAGGAAGAATATGCGATCCATAATCGTTAACAAAAGACGAAGAAGGAAGAAGAAAATGTTGGAGGCGGATGAAGGTAGAATAGTTTACGTGAATCCAATAAAACCATTGGACATTGATAATATTTAGGGAGAATTTATGAATTTTAACAGTTACATTAAAAATAATTGGGTCAGCAAGTGCTTGTTGAGCATTTTGATTATTGCTTTTATTTTGTCGAGTATTAGCGGTATTATCTTTATGACTAATAAGTATAATGTTGTAGTTGTTGATAATAAAAAGGTTAATATAAATGAGTTTGTCAGAGTACTGAATGGTGAAAAGCAAAAAATATTTGCATACAATCAAGATATGAGCCAAATTGATTTTTTAAATTCAAGAGAGTTTATGATTATGACTCTGAATAATGTGGTAAATAGTAGTTTGTTGGATAAAGAAATCGAAAACTATAGAATAAATGAGCCAAATGAAATTATTTTGTCAAAGATATATAAGGAACATTACTTTTACACGGATAATAAGTTCGATATTACAAAACTTCGTAATTTACTGAAAAATTATAACATGACGGAATATGATTATATGGAAATGATTAGAATTAATGACAATATTGAGTTTTTGGAGTCTTTAATTTCTGGCATTGGAGTTAATAATCTTATCGCCGTCGGTGTTTTCAATATTGAAAATAAATATAAAGAAATATCATTGTTTAGTATAAATAAAAAATTACTTAAGGTTGATGATGTTGAAGCTTCAGAAGCTGATATAAAGGAATACTATAATAAAAACATTGATAAATTTACTATTTTGGAAAGCAGAAAGGTTGACTATATTAAAATAGATGACTTTAAGGCGGACGACGTTAGTAAAGTTGAGGAATTACTTTCAACCAGTAATAATATAGCCGATGTTGCTAAAAATCTCAATTTGGAGGTTAATAGTTTTGATTATGTTGATGCAACGAAAGCTAATGATTTACTGAAAAAATATAACATCGGTGACATTTTTTCCTATAAAGTTAATGATTTTTCAGGCGTAAAGACTGTTGATAATGCTCTGTATGTCTTTTCGGTTGTGGATATAAAAAATGAAAGAGTACAAACTCTTGAAGAGGTTAAGAACGATATAAGGAATATAATTGTTACGGAAGCTATGAATAACAACTATAAAAAGGTTGTGTTGAATTACATAAATGATTACAGAAATGGTGGCTATAAAAATAATATTTTGACCGTTAAGGGATTTAAAATCAAGAAGGATAAGGTATCAAAAAATAAGGAAAGCAATTACGATAAAAATTTTGTTGATGAAGTATTGGCTTCAAAAAATATGGAGACAACGGGTGTATTTTTAAATGAAAACGATGTATATTTTGCTTTTGTTAACGATGAGGGAATTGTTGGTGAAGACGATGATTCTTTTGTCAGTATAAATTTAGTAGAACAGGATCTAGAAGCATCAATGCTGGATGATATTAAAAGACAATATACTGGCTATTTGACTAATAAAAAATACAACGTTAAGGTAAACTATAAATTGTTAGATCTAATAAGAAGACAATAATTGTTAAATGTTTAGATATAAACTTACGATTGAGTATGACGGTACAAATTATGCTGGCTGGCAGAAGCAAGATGGTAGGTTGACGGTACAGGAGACATTGGAAGATTGTATTTTTAATCTATCTGGTGAAAAAGTTGAGGTTTTTGCCTCCGGAAGGACAGACGCCGGAGTTCATGCTATTAATCAGGTTATTCATTTTGATTTGAATAGGTTATATAAAACCGATACGATTATTGAGGGTTTAAATTTTTATCTGGGCGAAAAAAATAGAAAACTAATAGATATTTGGCAAAAAAATAATAATAATGTTTTTTTAAAACCATTTTTACAACAGGATATAGTCGTAAAAGAATGTGAAGTTGTTGATGATAGTTTTCATGCTAGATTTTCAACAAAAATGAGACACTACAGATATATAATTTTAAATAGACAAAGACCCACAGCATTATGGCAGAATAAAGCGTGGCACATAAGAAAAAAACTTGATGTTACAAAGATATATGAAAGTGCTCAGTGTTTAATTGGAAAACATGATTTTTCAAGTTTTAGGGACAGTCAATGTCAAGCAAATAGCCCGGTAAAAACTATGTCGGCTATAAATGTGTATGGACGGGATGAGTTTGTTTATTTTGAGTTCTCAGCAAAATCTTTTTTGCATCATATGATAAGAAATATTGTTGGTACACTGAGAGATGTTGGAACTGGAAAAATAAATGAAAATGACCTTGTGAAAATACTTGAATCCTGTGACAGAAAACAAGCTGGAGAGATGGCGCCGGCCTGTGGATTGTATCTGTTGAATGTTGAATATTGACTATCTATAAAAGTAACAGCAATAACAGTAGGTTTTTTGTGGAATTTAAATTTGATGCGCCTATTGGCACCAACTTAAATTCATAATTACTGTTGTAGTCTAGTTTATCGAATGTATAACCTATTGTGAAAAGTCCACCATCTTTACCTCCGAATAGTATATTATTAACTATTGGAATATTATTGATACCAAATAATTTGTTTATTTTATTTGCCGGAATTACGACTCCTCCAAATTTAGCATTTCCAGTGTCCACAAAAAATTTTCCCTTTCCACTTATACCTACCCCGAATATGTTATCACTTTCTAACATGAAGTTGTTTGTTTGTATTGTTTTGTCTACGTTATTGTAAATTATGCTGGCGGATAATTTATTAAACATCAGTGAATTTTCTTTTGTTAATTTATTCTTTGTTTTATTTGATACTAAATCACTATTCAAAATGTAGTTAAAGAATTTTATATCCTTCATGTCCTTTGTTACAATACCAAATTTATTTTTTATCCGTAAGTCCACATGAACATCCTTGTTTACATCTATGTAGCCATTCGCATACAAATCTCCAAATAGGAACGAGTCTGTTATATTTGCATCACTTAAAAATTTCCCCATATTCTTAAGTTCTAGATTTATGTTGTAATCTTTGCTATTTGTATTAGTTTTGTTTTGTTGTTCATCATTATCTTTTTTTATATTTACATCAACAACACGTTCATCTTCTTTATCTATGAATATTGATAGACTATCAAATTTATCTTTAAAATTTACCGATGCACTTAAATTTTTAATTTTGTATTTTTCATTAACGGTTACATTGTTAAAAAATGAGTTAATAGCTAGGTTGCCGACCGTGTTATTGATTTTGTTTTGCTGTATTTTTTCTTTTTTAAGTGGATTTGAATTTAAGTTTATATTTATTTTTTCTCCCGTGATGTCTAGATGAGCCATGTTATCAAAATATAAATATTTTGCGGTAAAATCGCTGTTTTTATATTTTACATTTTGTATATTTAATTCGCTTAGATAGGAATCTAAAATAACACCATTACCACTAAAATTCACAACTCCAGTTGAAATAATGTTATTCAATAGTATTTTTCTGTTATTTTCAATTACAACATCTAAATTTACATCCAAACTATCTTTTTTGTCTTTTACAAAATCTACATTATTAAAATTAATAATACTATCTTTTAAATTAGCTTTAACTGTAAAAGTACTTGAATCATATTTTTTTAATACGTTAGCTTTGAAGGCTGAATTATCATTGAAAATAAAAGTATTATTTTCTTTAATTTCGCTATCAACTTTGACAAATACAGAATCAATCGATACATCTTTATATAATGGTATATCAACCTTTACATCGGATGTTGCTATTCCATTTACGTAGTTTTCAACAATATCTTTTATTTTATCTCTTTCATTATTGCCTATAAAGTAAAATAATTCGTAAGCATTTCCGATTGTTTTACCCTCTATGTCTATTGACGGTTTATTAAAGTCAGTGTAAACTTTACCACTTAATATTTTTGTATCATAAATATTTCCGTCATCTATGTATATATTCATATCGTCAACTGTAAATACAGCTTTTGCCTTTAGGTTACTAACTGGCGGAAAATCGTTATCATAGTTTAAGAATGTATTGTTGAAATTGACATTTGAGTCTATTTTATCCAGCGTAAAACTGTTATTTAAATATTTAAAATCCATGTAGGCAAAAGCACTTTCTATATCACCACTTTTAAAATGTTCAACAACCCAATCTCTTATGCCATTATCATCAAGTGGTAGAGGCCAAAATGAATTCAAATTTTCAACTTTTCCCTGTTCAATATCAATGTTTATTTTCATAAATTCTTTGTTTTTAAAATCCAAAAACATCTTAAAATTCATATTGTTTTCATTTAGTGTTTTATCTATACCTATTGTTGTGTTGAGTCTATCTAAGGTTATATGATTATCGTTCGTAGTACTGCCGAATAGCTGTAGATTTGTATAATATATTTCATTTGGAAAAAATTCTTTTATTAGAACGCTTCCACTTTTCGATTTTATTATAAACGAACTTTTAAGTGGTGTTGTGTAGTTATCAAAATTTGTATTAATATTGACATCAAAAACCCCATTTGTATTTTCAAAATATTTATTTATCTCAGTGTCTCTGGTAAATATTTTGATTAGATCCAACATAAACATATTTTGTAAATTTGTGCTACAACTAACTTTTTTATTTTTTGTTATTAGACAATTGTTATTTATGTTTATTTTCTTTCCATCATTTGTTACTTTTGTGTCTATAAACAATTTTATATCTTTACCATTCTTTTTTATTTGAATTGAACTATTGTCTATATTTATTTTTTCAATATTATTTGCTTTTTTGTCGTAGAAATAAAATTTACTGTTATTAATTATGAATTGACTGAAGATTGGTTTTTTGTCAATAAAATAATCTAATGTGTCGTGTATAATGGTATTGATTTCGTCGTATGTTATGGAATAACCTTCTGAATTATTGTTGTCATATCCAAAATACCCAACAAAGTCTCTCAGTTCAATATTATGTAATGAAAAATTACTTTTTAAAATATCCTTAATTTTTATGCTAAATACGATATTTGGAAATTTTATTGCAACGTTATCTAACACACACCTGAAATTTGACACAAAATAAACAATTTCAAATTTTTTATTGAAACTTACTTTTGCATTCTCAAATCCTACATCCCCTATATCCAGTTGTTTAATTTTATCTTCAATATATCTGTTTATTGATGGTATTTCTCTTGGTTCTCCTGCTATGAAAGCGATAAAAAATATCACCGGTAACAATAACATTATTACCAGTGAAATTATTATTTTAAAGGCAATTATGTATATGGGAAAAACTTTTCTATCCTCACTTCTAAAAAAAACTCTAAATTTTCTGAATATTTTAAACATGTTCCCGCAACATAATGTATTATGTTATTATCTTAAATCATTAACATACCACCATTAACATGTATTGTTTGTCCCGTTATATAACTGGCTTCTTTACTTGCTAGGAATAGGATGGTGTTGGCAATATCCTCCGGTTGTCCCATCTTACCCATAGGAATGCCTGACAATATTTTATTTTTTTGGTCATCGGTTAGGACGTCTGTCATTGGTGTTTCTATGAAACCAGGAGCAACGCAGTTAACCGTTATTCCTCGGCTGGCACTTTCTATGGCAAGTGTTTTTGACATGCCGATTAATCCGGCTTTCGAAGCAACATAATTTACCTGTCCAGCGTTACCCATAACACCAACAACGGAACTGATGTTGATTATTCTACCATATCGTCTTTTCATCATTTTTTTGATCGCTTCTCTGTTCAATATGAATCCAGCTTTCAAATTAACATCTAAAACTTTTTCAAAATCTGCAGTTGTCATTCTTATGGATAACATGTCTTTTGTAATTCCAGCGTTGCACACCAACACATCTATACCGCCCATTTCAGCATCTGCCTTTTCAAAAAAACTTTCCACATCTTCCATATTTTCTAAGTCGCAAACAAATGTGAATGTATTACCACCGATACCCGTTGCCACTTTATTTAATTTTTCTTTATTTCTTCCGCAAAGTCCTACGGTGGCACCCTGTTTAGCAAATAATTCCGCTGTTTTTTGTCCTATTCCACCGGTTGCTCCGGTTATTAATACCTTTTGTCCTGTAAAATCCAACATAGAAAATTTAACTTTTATTGAAACTGTTATCATAATAGCTTTTGAGGTTTTAAAGTCAATAATTTAATGCTTGTTTTTTTAAAAAGGTGGAGTATATTTGCACTTAATATTCCAATATGTTGTTCTGGATATGAAAGAATCAAATAAAAAGAAGAAAATATTGATAATAGATGCTAATCCATCAAGATTCAGCTATACGGCCTGTTTGGCGGAAGAATATGAAATAAATGCTAAGAAAAGTGGTTTTGAGGTGGAGACGTTGATTTTGCGAGATATGACATTTGACTGTATTTTACATTTCGGTTATACTAGACACCAAACACTGGAGGATGATCTAAAAAGAGCTCAAAAATTAATAAAGTGGTGTGACCATATTGTGTTGGTTTCGCCAGTATGGTGGTACGGTATGCCGGCGCTTCTAAAAGGATTTGTTGAGAGAACATTTTTACCAGACTTTGCTTTTAGAGTGGAATCTCATCCGGAGAGAAAATTGATTAGAATGTTGAACGACAAAACCGCAACAGTCATATACACCTATGGTGGACCAAAAAATAATATGAGAACCAATTACAGTGATCCGTTTGGCCTACAGCTGAAGGATGGATTATTTTACTTTTGTGGCATAGATAAGGTTGATTTGTATCCACTTTATGATACGGTTGGTTTTAAAAATATAAAAAGAAGAGCGGATTTTATAGAAACGGTTATACAATTGGGAAAAGAAGGTAAATAGCAGTTATGTACGGTGAAGAAAACAGAGCAATAATAAAGAAGCTGAAGGAAATATTAGAAAACGTAAGAGGTTGTCTTTGACGTTGATAACATTGAAAAACAAATAAAAGAATTGACTGAAAAGTCAAATGATGAACATCTTTGGGATAATAGAGAACAGGCTGAGGATATATTGAAACGAAAGACTCACTATGAGGAAATATATTCAAAATATAAGAATTTTTTGGACAATACTTTATATTACGATGAGTTAATGGAGTTGGCGGAAGATGATGACAATTTGGATTCAGAAATTAATACAAAATTGAAACAATTGTGTAAAGATGTGGAAGTTTTTGAAGTGGAATCCATGTTCACCGACAGAGACGATAAGAGCGATTGTTTTTTGGAAATAAATACTGGAGTTGGTGGAACTGATGCCTGTGACTTTTCGAATATGTTGTTAAACATGTACCTAAAATGGTGTAGAAATAATGACTTTTCTGTGGATGTAATAAATATTCAAGAGGGGGATGAAGCCGGTATTACAAACGCTATTTTGCAGATAAAAGGCACGAATGCTTTTGGGTGGCTAAAGAATGAAAGTGGAATTCATAGACTTGTTAGAATATCACCCTATAATGCAAATGGTAAGAGACAGACAAGTTTTTCCAGTGTGTGGGTGTATCCTGCCGTTAATGATGAAATAAAAATAGAAATAAATGAAAACGATCTAAGAATTGATACCTACAGATCGTCTGGAGCCGGTGGTCAACACATAAATAAAACAGATTCTGCCGTTAGAATTACACATATTCCAACAAAGATAGTGGTGCAGTGCCAAAATCAAAGATCACAACATCAAAATAAAGATGAGGCCATGAGACTCTTAAAATCAAGATTATATGAATTGGATAGGCAGAAAAAACAGGAAGAAAAGGATAGGTTGAACGATAAAAAAACCAACAATGGTTGGGGTTATCAGGTTAGAAATTATGTTCTGCATCCATATCAACTAATTAAAGATTTAAGAAGTAACTACGAGGTTAATAATTTTGAAAAAATGTTGAATGGTGAGTATTTAACGGATTTTATGAAAAGTTTAATAAGATTATGAAAAGAAAAATAATTTTATTTTTTGTAAAAATACTTTCCATTTTACTTTTGATTTCCTTAATGTTTTTTGGTGGGCTGTATTTTTACTACAGTAGGACGATACCAAGTATTGATGACATTTTAAATATAAACCAAAAGCAAACGGTGGATATTTTGTATTCAAATAACATTGATAAAATAAAAAGTTATAACAGCTCAAGATTTGATATCATTCCATATTCTAGTATTCCAAATGATTTGATTAATGCACTGATAGCCACGGAGGACAGAAAATTTTTTAGTCATAAAGGTGTTGATTATTTTGGTATAATAAGAGCTATAATTGTAGATTTAAGACATAAGCATCTGAGGCAGGGAGGAAGCACCATAAGTCAGCAGTTAGCAAAGGCAATACTTAACGATAACAGTAAAACTTTTCGGAGAAAATTTAAGGAACTAATTTTAACAAAAAAAATAGAAAAAGTTTTGACAAAGGAAAATATTTTGTCAATTTATTTATCTTCGTCCTATTTTGGAGCAGGGCAACACGGTATAAAGGATGCATCAAAATTTTATTTTGACAAGGAGTTAAACGAATTAAAACTTGAGGAATGTGCTATGCTTGTGGGACTTTTAAAGGCGCCATCAAAGTATAATCCAACAAATGATGAGGATTTGACACAGAGTAGAACAAAACAGGTTATAATAAATATGGAAAATGCCGGTTTTATTGACAAAAATGACATATTTTCGTATATAATACCGGATTTAGATTTTTCCAAAGGTAACTTTAAACGAAATGGTGGAAGTGGCAGTCAAAATTACTTTTTTAGTGATTGGGTATATAATCAGGTTAAGGATATGTATTTTGATGTTGGTACACGAAAAATAACCGTTTTAACAACGCTTGATTATGGTATTCAAAATGTGGTTGTGAATGTTGTGGATAATTTTATTGAGAAAAATAAGAAAAAAATTGATAAAAGTGAATTAGCTGTTGTTGTTATGAATAAAAAAGGTGAGGTTTTATCAATGGTTGGCGGCAAAAATTATGCCGAAAGCCAATTTAATAGGTCTCTATACGCCTATAGACAAACTGGTTCTCTTTTTAAGTTATTTATATATCTAACAGGTTTTGAAAATGGTTTAAAGATAAACGACGTATTTATTGATGAACCCATTAAAGTTGCCAATTGGTATCCGGAGAATTATAATTCAAAGTATTATGGTAAATTGACCGTAAAAGAGGCGTTCGCTCTATCTTCGAATTCTGTGGCGGTTCAAATTGCTGATTATTTTGGCATAGATAAGGTTGTAAAAATGGCTAATAAATTGGGTATTGTCAATGATTTTAAAAATGATTTAACTATAGCACTTGGGAGTCAGGAAAGTAATTTACTTGATATGACATCGGTGTACACTATGGTGGCAAATGGTGGAATACCGGTTTTTCCCTATTCAATAAAACATATTGTCGTTGATGGCAATGTTGTCTACAGAAGAAGTGTAAGTGAAAAAAGGTCTATGCTTAAAAAGGATACGGTGGAAAATATGCAATATCTGTTGTTTAGTGTTGTAAATGAAGGTACTGGGAAAAATGCCAGAATTGAAAGTTTGGTGGAAAAAACAAAAGCTTATAACATGATGAATAGGGATAATAAATTTTTTATAGGTGGTAAAACCGGTAGTACACAAAACAATAAGGATGCTTGGTTTATAGGCTTTGCTAATGATTTTGTGGTGGGTGTTTGGTTTGGTAATGATGATAACACACCGACAAATAAAATCATGGGTGGTAACTTGCCGGCTATGTTATGGAAAGAAATTGTAGAGGGTATTGTTTTTTAAATATAATTTTTGCTGTATTAACTAAAATATTTCTTGAAAAAAATTATTTTATATATAGTCTTTATAACATATTTACAACCCTTTTTTTATTTATGTCAAAAGTATTATCAAGTATAGATATTGGAAGTAACAATATAGTATGTTTGATATCGACCATTAATAGTGACAATAAGATATTTATAAGGGGAGCAAGCGTTCAGGAGGCGGTAGGCATAAAAGGCGGAAATATAGTCAATGTTGAATCCGTAACACAATCGATATTAAATGCCGTTATAAAGGCTGAGAAAATAGCCAGAAGAAATATTGGTACGTTGGTGGTTAATATATCCGGAATACTGGTGAAATCAAAAACAATCAGAGGCACAAAGAACTATGCTACATCTAAAAAAATAACAAAAAAAGACATTTTTTCACTGGCGAAAACTCTAAACGATAGTCTAAAGGAAAAACATAAGATAGCAATACATATAGTTCCGATAGCATCATTTGTAAACGGTAATCAAGTTGATAACCCAGTGGGGATGATGGCTAACAGTTTGGACATTGATTTTTACATAATGTATGTTGATGAAATAAAGCTAAACAATATAAGAAATTGTTTCAATAAGGTTGGCTTGAAGGTGGATAATTTCGTATTTAGTGGTTACGCTTCGGCTTTGGGTGTTCTAAATGATCACGAAAAGGAAGTTGGAAGTTTGGTTATAAATATAGGTGCTAACTTGACAACGTTTAGTATAGTAAAGAACAATAGATTACTGTTTGGAAATTCAATCCAGATGGCTGGTGATTCCATAACAAAAGATATAGCTGAAGTGTTGGGAGTGTCTACAGAAATTGCCGAAAAGATAAAGTTGTTGAATACAAATTTTTACCTAGACAAGATGGATGAGAATGAAATAATACAAATAAACATTAACAATGAAGAAAGTTTTAGAGTGGCATCCACCAAGAAAGGTACTGTGAACGATATAGCCAAAGCTAGAATTGATGATATTATAGATGTTGTTTTAGATATAATTGATAAAAGAGATTTAACAAATTCTTTTGACAGTATAGTTTTAACTGGCAGTTGCTCCAATATACAGGGACTTGATGCCTATGTGACAAAGATAACTAAAATAAAATCAAGGATAGGACTTATCACGGATTTTTACGTGGGATCATCTATGGACGAAAGATTGTTAAAAGGACCATCCTTCGCAACCGCTGTTGGACTCATAAATTTTGTTAATTTGTTCTACAGAAATAATAATATAGAGGATTATAGAGGCAGCAATAGTATTTTTAGTAAAGTAATTAATTTTTTAATTAATTTGTTTATATCTTAGCAATAAAATTTGAAATGGTAGGTAAAATGATAAGAAATGATATAGATTTAGATGGTTCATTGGAAGAAATTGGTTATAAATATGATTCTTTTAAGGCAAAAATTTTAGTGTTTGGTGTTGGTGGTGGTGGTGTTAATGCTATTAATAGTATGATAGATAGTGATGATCTCGATGATGTTGAATTTGCCGTTGCCAATACAGATTCTCAAAGTTTAAGCTCATCAAAGGCAAAAATAAGGATATTGTTGGGCAGTCAAAGTACACACGGACTAGGTGCCGGATCAGATCCAGCTGTTGGTAAGAGTGCAGCTGAAGAAAGTATCGATGAAATTGAACATGTTTTATCAGGTGTTAACATGGTATTTTTGACCGCTGGAATGGGGGGTGGTACCGGAACAGGTGCTATACCTGTTATAGCAAAAAAAGCAAAGGAAATGGGTATACTGGTGGCTGCAGTGGTTACAAAACCATTTACCAGTGAAGGAGCAAATAGAATGGATACTGCCAATGATGGCATAAAGGAGTTAAAAAAATATGTTGATACTTTAATAATTATTCCAAATCAAAATCTATTAAGAATAGCAAACCAAAATACAAAATTGAAGGAATCATTTAAGATGGTTGATGATGTATTGAAATATGGTGTAAAGGGTGTGACTGATCTTATAACGAAACCTGGCTATATAAACAGAGATTTTGCTGATGTAAAAACTGTTATGAGTAAGGCTGGGCGTGCCATGATGGGAACTGGCGAAGCAAGCGGTGTAGATAAGGCGCAAAAGGCTGTTGATGAGGCAATGTCAAATCCACTTTTGGATAATGTGTCAATAAAGGGAGCAAAGGGAATTATAATAAATATAACCGGTTCACCGGACATGACCTTGTTTGAATATGATAATGCTTCAAAGAGAATAAAAGAAGAGGTTGATAATGAATACGCTAACATGATAATAGGTAGCGTGTTCGATGAAACTCTTGAGGATACGATGAGGGTGTCAATATTTGCCACCGGTATAGGTGATGATGAAGAGGAAGCAAAACAAGATATCGGAGCTGAAGAGGAAGTGGAGCGAAGTGCTGGCGAAGATGTTACTGATGAGGATGATATTTATAAAAATATCGAAAGAAATAACAATGCTATAAAGGCAAAATATTTTATAGATACTGAAAATAATAAACAGCAACCGGTTGGTTTTACTAAAAGAATATACACCAGAAGAAAAATAGCCGATGATGAATATGAAAATAAAGATGTAGTTGATGATTTTTTTGATATGGGTGAATCTGCAACCTATGATTCTTTTACAAAAAGTAATACAAGTCAAAAAAATGCACAGAAAAGATCAGATATTGAAGAAAGAGTAGATGAAGAAGATTTTAATATAAATGCTGATACAGGTTTGAACGGTAGGGTAAGTAAAACCAGAAGTGATGATGTGGAAAATAATACAAAACGTCGTGACGAAAGAACTAATGTAAAAACTGACAAGAAACAGGGATTTTTTAGCTCTTTGTTTGGAAATAGGTCATCCAATAAGGAAAACAACGATGATTTTGATGACGAAGACATCGATGTTAATATTGAATACTACAGCGATACACCATCATATTTAAGAAAGAAAAATAAGTAATTGATTAATTGTGAAAATAGTAAGTGTTGTAGTCCCATTTTCTTTAAATAAAGAGTTTGACTATTGGGCTGGCGATGATGTCGTTTGTGGCAATTTGGTGGTGGTGAATTTTTCTAAAAAACAGACCATTGGCTTGGTGGTGAGGGTAAAAAATGAAATTGAAAGTGAATTTAAGCTAAAGGAAATCATAGAAGTTTTAAACTATAGACCATTTGATGCCGATTTTATAAAATTCATAAGATATGTTGCTGACTACAATTTAATTCCGATTGGTGCAGTGTTTAAGCTTGTATTTTCGGAAAAATATGTGAATAATGGCGTAAAATTAGTTAATAGATATTATTTTTATTCCATTGAAAATAAAAAAATAACACAGAAACAACAGAACGTTGTTGATTTTCTTAGAATAAACAGAGATAACAGTTATTCATTTGATGAGTTAAAGCAATTTTGTAGCCTTAATGTTTTAAAGACATTAGTTAAAAATGGTGTTGTTTTGGAAAAACAAACGGAATACAAAAAGCGTGATTATGGCATAAATACTGAAAATATAAAATTAAATACCTTATCCGAAGAGCAAAATGCAGTTTTTAATGATATTATTAGTTTTTTTGAAAAGAATAATAAACCAGTACTGTTGGAGGGTACCACCGGTTCCGGAAAAACTGAAATTTACTTTCATTTGTTTGAAAAACTTTTAAAGAGTGGAGATGGACAAATATTATTTTTGTTGCCAGAGATAGCGTTAACCAGTCAATTTATAGATAGGATAAAAAGTCAATTTTCCTGTGCCGATGTTGCGGTGTGGCATTCGAATATAACTGAATACGACAGAAGAAATATTTGGAAAGGTGTTTTGGTTGGTGAAATAAAAGTATTGGTTGGTGCTAGGTCGTCCTTGTTTTTACCATTCAAAAAATTATCGTTGGTGGTGGTGGATGAGGAACATGATTTGTCCTATAAACAGGTGGATAATGGTTGTTATAATGCCAGAGATATGGCTGTTCTGAGAGCTAAAATATGTAATTGTAACATTATTTTAGGAAGTGCTACACCATCGTTGGAAAGTCTGATAAATGTTGATGGTGGAAAGTACAATTATGTTTTTTTAAAAAATAGATTTGGAAAATCGATAAAACCAATTGTTAATGTTGTTGATATGACTAAAGAAAGGTTAAAGTCAAATAAATATCTATCGCATACTCTAGTTAACGAAATGAATACAGAATTGGAGAAAAACAATCAGGTTTTGTTGTTTATGAATAGAAGAGGTTATTCTCCAGTGGCAATGTGTGGAGAATGTGGTTATAAATTCACCTGTAAAAGATGTTCTTCGACTTTAACCGTTCACAAAAAAGATAATAATTTTGTTTGTCATCAATGTGGTTATAAAACTAAAGAAACCTATGATTGTCCCTCCTGTGGTGGTAAAAACACCGTAATATTTTTTGGCCCCGGTGTGGAAAAAATTGAAGATGAGGTTAAAGAGTATTTTCCAAACAAAAACATCGCGGTTATAACCAGTGACACAATACAAAATGTTAATAAAATAAAAGCAATTGTTGATGATATATCCGCCGGTAAAGTTGATATTATTATTGGAACACAAATGATAACAAAGGGCTATGATTTTCCGAAAATTACCCTTGTGGGGGTATTAGATGCGGATGCTAGCCTATTTGGAGCAAACTTTAGGAGTAGTGAAAGAACATATCAATTGCTGACACAGGTGGTTGGTCGAGCCGGTAGGCGAGAAACTCAGGGTAGAGCAATAATACAATCTTATACGCCAGATAATGTGATAATACAGGCACTAAAAAATAATGATAAAGATATGATTGTGGAGTTTGAAAAGGAAAACAGAAAATTAGGTATGTTACCTCCATACAGTAAGTTAATTTCGTTGATTTTAAGTGGTAAAAGTGAGATAAAGGTTTATAGAAAACTAAGGGAAATCGCTAGTTTATTTCCAATTAATGATAAAGTTGATGTATATGGTCCGGTTCAGATGAATGTTTATAAAATTAACGATGATTTTAGATTTAGACTATTGATTAAGACTGAAAATTCAATCAATATACAAAAACTCGTTTCATCTGTTGTGGATATGGTTAAAATGCCAAATGACCTGAAGCTAAAGATTGATGTTAATCCATACTTTATAGGGTAGGTTGTTATTAATCTGGATATTATTTGTAATTTATTGATTTATTATTTTATATATGCCGATAAAACAGTCATACCTTCCCGTATTTCATTTGATTTTATTTCTGTATAGGTGATGTCAGATATACCCTTTTCCACCAAAATTGCCTTAGGTTTGCCATTTTCTAAAACATATATATAGGCAAAGTTACCTTCCGAATATTTATTTGATAACTGGTCCTTTTCTTTTTGTGTCATTTCATCCATTCCCATAGCTTGTCTAATTTCCTTTGTTGCCTTAAAGCGTAATGTTGTGTTTGGTATTCTTAGAACGTTTTCTACGGAATCTATAACTATAGACACATAGGCTGTCATACCCGGTAGAAGTAACTCTTCATTATTGTCAATATCTATGATTACGTTATATACTACAACATTTGATTCCATAGTGGAATTTAATCGTATTTGTCTGATATTTCCTTCAAAAATTTTATCTTTATAGGCATCAACTGTGAATGATATTTTTAAACCTTTGTTATTTTTAATTAAACCGATATCTGCTTCAGATATACTTGTTTCTATTTGCATTTTTGACAGATCTTCTGCTATGGTAAATAATGTAGGTGTGGAAAAACTTGCGGCTACCGTTTGCCCTTCATCAACATTTCTTGAAATGACTGTTCCGGCAACCGGTGAATTAATGTAGGCGTAGTTAAGATTTATCTTTGATTTTTCATATCTCAATTTTGCTACATTGTAGTTTTCTTTTGCTTCCACCAATTCAGTTTCCGCCTGATCCAGTTCTGCTTTTGCTATGTATTTATTTTTGTATAATTCTCTAGTTCTTTTTGTATTTAGCTCCACATACTTCAACTGTGATTTTTTTTGTGCTAAATATGATTTATATTCATTTAATTCATTTTTCAATGCATCCACATCCAACACTGCAAGCTTTTGTCCTTTTTTTACCTTATCATTGTAGTCCACGTATATTTTTTCTATTGTTCCTGATACTCTGCTGCCGACGGATATAACATTTATTGGGTTTATTGTTCCTGTGGCTGACACGATTTTTTTTACATTACCTCTTGTTATTGTCTCCACATCAAAATGTTTTATGTTAAATTTTGTATTGTTTTTATTGCTAAACAAGATTTTTATCATGCAAATAAAGATCACAAATGCAATTGTCATCACAACAAATGTTTTAATTCGTTTATTTTTACTACTTTTAAACATAATAACCTTATAACCTATCTATGTTGATAATATTTTCCAAATTCATTTTACCTATTGTTTTTAGTAATTTCATCCTATAAATCAATAGACTATATTGTGAATTTATAAATTCGTATCTAGCATTTTCCAATTGATCCTGCGAATCCAACACATCCAACATCGAACATTTACTATTTTTGTACATACCCAATTGAATTTTAGCGTTTTCTTTCGCTGTATTTAATAAATCCTTTGCTACAAAATAGCTTTTTTGTGCCGTGTCGAAATCGTAGAACACATTCCACACTTCTTTTGAAATACTTTTGTTCAGTTGTTCTATTTCTAGGTTTATATTTTTTATTTCATTTTCTAGAATGTTTATACTACTAATGGTGTAAAAACCAGAAAATAACGGTATACTGACCGTAAGAGCAATTGTTCTATTTCTTTTTCTATCCAACAAATTTCCATCATATTTTTCTTTATTGCTACTTATGGAACCCGATAGGTTTACTTTTGGTAATCTACTAAGCTGCAGTGCCACCAGTTCTTTTTTCTTTTGTTTTTGTGTTTCCTTAAGTTGTTTCAGATCCGGTCTGTTTTTTAGTGCTTCTTGTATGTAATATTCAATGTTATTATTTATTTTGTTTATGTTGATTTCCGGTTTTTCAACATTTAGAACATAGTTAGGTTCAAGATTGAGTACGTTGTTTAGTTCTGCTTTTTGTTGTTTAATGGCGTTTTCAATTTTAATTCTGCTTAAAACATTTTTTGAGTGTAGATTGCTTGATTTTAGCTTATCCACCAGAGGTACAACCCCAATTTTATGTTTTAACGATGCCGACTTAAATGCCTCTAAACTACTTTTTTCTATTTCTATAGCTGCCTCTTTTTTGGATTCCAGAGATAATAAATTATAGTAATTTTCGATTACTCTATAGATGATGTTTTGAGTAATATAGTCCTCTTGATATTTTATTGAATTTAAATAGTGTTGTAGTGCTTTTATTTTATTTGTGTTTTTACCAAATGTAAAGATTTCATAGTCCATATTTATCGTTCCATAGGTATCCTGAATTTTTACTTTTCCATTGTAATCTCTTTTGTTATTAGTGTACCCACCCGTGGCTGATATATATGGATAGTAGACTGACTTACCCGCATCCAGTTCTTTTTCTGCTATTTGTATGTTTATAAGTGCTTTTCTTGTGTCTATATTTCTTTCTATGGCTAAATATATTAGTTCCGAAAGTGTTAGATGTGAACTGTTATTAACTTCCATTGCTTTTATGCTTGTGCTGAAGTAAATTAGAAATATATTCAAAAGAAATAGGCGAGTTAATTTCATTTTGTAAAAATATTATATGCCACAATAATAGTCTGGTATTATAAAAAAACAAGGATTAAATTAACACTGTAAACTTCATATTGATTTATTTATTTTTAGTGTTAACATTCGGGCATAAAAAGTTTAAAGACAACATGGACATCATAAAAAAAGAAAAATCAATAGAGTTTTACAGAACAAAATGTATGAAGTGTACGAAATGTGTGCAAAAGTGCAACGCTATAGGTATTTGTCATCTATCGATGAAGGGTGAAGGTAAAGAAAGATATTTAGACTTTAGTACAGAAAACCCTTGTGTTAATTGTGGTCAGTGTACATTGGTATGTCCGTTTGGTTCAATGGTGGAACAAAGTTATGTCGAGGACGTAGAAAAACTACTAAATGATCCGACAAAAGTTAAGATAGTTCAGTATGCGCCATCAGTTAGAGCTTCCATAAATGAAATATTTAAAATGGAACATAACATAAATGTAGAAAAAAAAATTAATTCATGTTTAAGAGTTATGGGTTTTGATAAGGTGTTTGACGTAAACTTTGGGGCAGATATAACAAGTATAATTGAGGCTGAGGAATTACTGGAAAGACTTGAAAAAAATGAGAATTTACCAATGTTCACATCCTGTTGTCCTTCATGGGTAAATTTTGTAAAAAGATATAAACCGGAACTGATACCAAATTTGACGACATCCATGTCACCACATATACATGCAGGTATGGCATACAAAACATGGTGGGCTGAGAAAAATAATATCGATCCAAAAAATATAGTTGTAGTATCAGTAATGCCATGTACGTCAAAAAAAGATGAAAACTTTGTTTATAATGGTATGAATGCGGTTGATTATTCATTGACAGTTAGAGAATTTGGAAAACTAATAAAAAACAAGAATATAGATTTTGCAAATATTGAGGAAAGTGAAGCCGACCAGTTGGGTGAGTATAGTGGTGGTGCTGTCATCTATGGTAAAAGTGGTGGAGTCATGGAGTCTGCATTAAGAGTTGTGAAAAAAAAGTTGGAGGGTATAACTCTCGAAAATGTTGTATTTAATGATGTCAGTTTTGAGGATATCAGTTTCAGAGAGGCTAACGTCTCTGTGGCCGATAAAAACATTAAAATAGCTATAATACACACACCAAAAAATGTTAGAAAATTTATAGAGAGCGGTAAATATAAAGAATATCAATATGTAGAAGTTATGAACTGTAATAGTGGTTGCATAAACGGAGGTGGTCAACCACTGTTGCCACCTAAACCCAATGCTGAAGTGGAATTGATAGAAAAAAGAAAAAATATTTTAAATGATTTAGATAGAAATAAAAAGGACAAAAGGAATGCGCTGGATAACTTGAATGTAAAAGAATACCTAAGTTGGTCCAGTGACAAAGATTTTAAGAAAAATTTATTCTATACTAAATTTAATTAAAATGTTAGCTAGTAACTGAGTTCGCCGTAGACTTTACCATTTTTGGCATCCGCTAGGTATTTTCTAACCTCCGGAACAAGATTACTTGGCAAGTTACTTAACTCAACAAATTTTAATTCAGTACATTTGTGTGGTTCCATTATTTTTGGTGTTCCGCTATACTTTTTTGCTGTGAAAAATAAATTTATATATTCCTTATCACTGAAATAGTTTAATGTGTAAAGTAAAGTGATATTCTCTTCTTTAATATTTAGGTTTGTTTCTTCTTTTACTTCTCTAATTAGAGCGTTTAAACATCCCTCTCCAACCTCCACGTGACCGCATGGTATGCCGTAATATCCTGGATAGTAATTTGTTCCAGCTCTCCTCTGTAGTAGTATTTTGCCATCTTTAATTAGTACCAAATACACAGCAATTGCCATTTTAAATCTTTCCATTTCGTTTATACCGTTTATTTTTTTATACAATGCTAAAATGATAGGTTTATAAGTAAACATTTTGAGTATAAATGCATTTTTATCTTTATTTTTTAATTTTAAAGTTTATTATTAAATTAGACAAATTTATTTTTGTTATGAAAAAAAATAACTTTGAGATAGTCATAGGAATTTTTGTTATAATATTTTCAATACTATTTGTGTTGTTTACAATGAAAATGACAAATAGGAGAATAAACGACGAATTTTACAAGGTTTATGCTACATTCGACAACATAGAGGGAATAACAATAGGTAGTAAAGTTAAAATTGGTGGAATAGACATTGGCGAAGTCGATAGATTAAGTATAGACAATAACTACAAGGTAAAATTAACGCTAAAGATAAGAAGCAGTATAAAAATTCCGACGGACAGCAACATAAAGATATCTACCAGTGGAATAATCGGTGGTAAATATTTAAAAGTTGATGTTGGTGGAGATGAAGAATATTTAACAAACTATGATAGTTTTGAATATACAGAGTCCACCATGGATTTGGAGGATATGATTACAAGATTTATGTTGAATAAAGTTTCAAACGATAAAAACAATGATAAATAGTAATATTAAGTTTTTTGTTGTATTATTTTTTTTAATCGTCGGTTCAGCTAGGGCAAACGACATAAACTCTTTTTTAAATGAGCTTGAGAATGAGGAAAATGTAACAAATACAAAAAATTTGATAAAAAATCAGCCCAAAAATAGATTTGTGGATAAAGTTAAATTGCACGGTTTAAACAAGATTACGGGTAAAACCTCAACACTAAATGGAGTAATTGGCGAAAGTATACAATTTGAAAAACTGGAAATATCTCTTTTAAAGTGTTGGAAATCATATCCGGAAGAAAATACAGAAAATAAGTTACTGTTGAAGATTTTTGAAGTGGATGGTGAGAAAAAAGAACTAATATTTTATGGTTGGTTCTTTTCGTCAAGTCCAAGTGTTTCGGGACTTGAGCATCCGCTTTATGATCTAAAACTACTGGACTGTGAAAAAATTGAAGATTAATAATCAATTATATTATTATGAAAATAATTAATGGTAAAGAATTAGCAAAGACTATCAAAACATCAATAAAGGATAAAATATCACAAATTACTGGCAGGGAACCGTGTTTGGCTGTCGTAATAGTTGGCAACAATCCAGCAAGTAAAATTTACGTTAAAAATAAAGAAAAAGCCTGTGTTGATTGTGGTTTTAAATCTTTAAAGTATGAACTTGAGGAAAGCGTAAGCGAAGATAATTTACTTACACTTATAGACAAACTAAATAACGATGTAAATGTTGATGGTATTCTGATTCAATTGCCGTTACCAAATCATATAAATGAAGAGAAAGTTTTGTTGGCTATAGATCCAAATAAAGATGTTGATTGTTTTCATCCATTTAATGTTGGCAAATTATACACCAGTAAGAAAAATAGCGATAATTGTGTCTTACCCTGTACCGCTAACGGTTGTTTAAAGTTGATTAAAACGGTTTGTGAGGATCTAAGTGGAAAGAATGCCGTTGTTATTGGTAGATCAAATATAGTTGGAAAGCCTGTTGCTCAGCTGCTGTTGAACGAAAACTGTACCACAACTATAACGCACAGTAGAACAAAAAACATTGAAAACATAACAAAAAATACTGATATTCTAGTTGTGGCGATAGGTAAAGCAAAGTTTTTGAAGTCCAGTATGATTAAGGATGATGCTATAGTCATAGATGTTGGGATAAATAGACTTGAAGATGGTACCGTCTGCGGTGATGTCGATTTTGAGGAAATACAGAAACAGGATAGAAACATAAGTATAACCCCTGTTCCCGGTGGTGTTGGTCCGATGACAATAGCCTGTTTAATGGAAAATACATTCAACTTCTATATGAACAGCATAAAAAATAAGAAATAAAAATATAATTTATTTTTTAATAAATTTATGTTTTGACAACTTTGAAAAAATGTAATCATCTATGCCAAATGGCAAAATATTTAGAAAAGTTATGAAATAATATAATATTTTTGGAAATATTATAAATTTTTTGTTTTTGTTTATGCTGTTGACAATTTTTTTAACAGCTGTTTTTGTGTCCATTAGAAATGGCATAGGAAAGTTGTTTTTATCCGTCAATGGTGTTTTTATAAAACCAGGACAAACAACATTAACATCAACATTGTATTGTTTTAGATAATTATTTAGAGCTTCGCCATAAAATCTTACACATGCTTTGCTTGCGGAGTAGGCTGGAGCTGTAGACATACCTCTAAAACTAGCCATAGAACTTATCAAAACTATTCTGCCACTCCTGTTTTTAATCATTTTTTGAACTATTGGAGTAATCGTATTCAAAACTCCCATTATGTTTGTTTCAAAAATATTGTAAATTTTATCTTCCTCTTCGAAATTTTCGGCGGTTCCACTGGATATTCCGGCGTTGGCAAAGACTATATCAAAGTTTACATTTAAACTTTCTAAATAATTTTTCATTTCCTGTTTATTTTTAACATCTATTACTTGTATGTATACTGTAGCACCTCTATCTTCACATATTTTCTTGGCTTTTTCCAGTTCCTGAATATTTCTGGCTATTAGGTATAAATTTGTATTTTGACTGGAATACTCCACAGCAATTTCTCGACCTAAACCACTGCTGGCACCGGTAATCAATATGTTTTTCATTTTGTAATGTTTTATACATTGTCTGTGGTGATTATTCTAATATATATTTATAAAATTACCACATTTAATATTATAATATCGACATAAAAAGTTAATTTTTTACTTGATTTTAAAATAATAAATATTTTAATATAGACAACGGCTTTTCCCTTAGCAATTATTATTATTTATTAACAAGGAAAATAAGATGTTTGTAGTATTAGAAACAGGAAGTAAACAATATAGAGTTTCCGAAGGTAATACCATAAAGGTTGAAAAAATAGAAGCAAACGATGGAGATAAAGTTATTCTTGACAAGGTTTTATTCTTTCAGGACGATAAGGGTAACACTTTAGTTGGTAAACCGACGTTGGATAATGTTATTGTTGAAGCAGAAGTTTTAAGAAATTATAAAGATGAAAAAGTTATAATTTTTAAGAAGCGAAGAAGAAAAAATTCCAGAAGAAAAAATGGTCATAGACAACCAAAGACGGAATTAAAAATTTTATCAATAAAGAGTAAGTAGAGGTATCGGATATGGCTCATCATAAAGCGGGTGGTAGTTCTAGAAACGGACGAGATTCAGCGGGACGAAGATTAGGTATTAAAAAATATGCTGGTGAAAAGGTTGTAGCCGGTAACATAATATGCCGTCAGAGAGGAACCAAGTGGCACCCTGGTGTTAATGTTGGACTTGGCAAAGATCACACTATATTTGCTCTGGTGGATGGTATTGTGGAATTTGTTAAGAAAGGACCTATGGAAAAGGTTTTTGTAAACATAGTCTCCGCAGAGTAAAGAAATCAAAATTTTACTAGAATTAAGAAAACAGGTCAGTTTTGGACCTGTTTTTTTATTTGTCAATAGGTAAAGCATATTAATAAATTGTACATTATGAATATATATATTGGTGATTTTATTTCAAAAATTGCTTGACTATTATTATTTTATATTTTATGCTACGTACAACGTTTTTATTAATATAATCGAGGCACATTGTGAGTAAAAAAGAAGAGTTGATGCAAAAGGCAGTCGAATTATCTGATTACGGGATGACAAACAATTTTGGTGGTCCATTTGGAGCTGTAATAGTTAAAGACGGTGAAGTGATAGCTGAAGGTTGGAATAATGTTACAAGTACAAATGATCCAACTGCTCACGCTGAAGTTACAGCCATCAGAAATGCTTGTAAAAAATTAAAAACATTTGACCTGAGCGGTTGCGAACTATATACTTCGTGTGAACCTTGTCCAATGTGTCTGGCGGCAATCTATTGGTCCAGAATAAACAAGATATACTACGCCAACACAAAGAAGGATGCTGCTGACATAGATTTTGATGATAATTTTATTTATGAAGAATTCGCAAAAGATGTTAAGGATAGAAGTATACCAATGGAACAATTGTGTAGAGATAGAGCTATAAAAGTGTTTAAAAAATGGATTGATAAAAGTGATAGAATTGAATACTAGTGTTTATTTATCCTTTTATTATTAATTTACACTAGTCTATTCTTGCCATAAACTATATAGGAAGGGGGTCATGTGATAGCTACAGCTATTGACAGGTATGTTGGTCTGAAATTAAAAGTTAAGAGAAGT
>JAFVEQ010000027.1 GCA_017475895.1 Rickettsiales bacterium | reverse complement strand
GATTCAATAGTCTTAATGTTACAAAACTAAAGGATGCTGCAGATCTTAAAACACTACTAACCAACAGTGCCGATGAACTACAGCAGTTCCAGAATGAGTTTAAAGGTGGATTAGGTAAGTAGGGGAGGAGATAGGTATATATCATCTAAACGGTCACGCCTTTAAGATTTGGTGATGTTGCTTTTAAAAAATAATTAAATAATAATAGCAAAACTTAGTTGTTTAGTTCTTAATTTGGGTGCAGTGGGGTTTAGCGGTAAAATTAAAATAGTTGGAAGGCGGGGTCTTACTGGATAAAAATTTGCTGGCTTACATTTTGTACTTACAATGTTTTTTATCTGATGTATTTTAGCTAAAAAATAAAGATGTAAATAAAATGGATAAGTTTGAAAACATGATATTAAAGCTGATGGATCTATTGCCGGCGTGGTACATAATGTTTATATTAACGTTGTTGGTGTTCTATTACATTATAAATAACATGTGTGAAAGTAATAGTTTGCTGTTGATTAAACAGCTAACAAAATGGCGACAGAGGGATCTAAAAAGAAATAAAAAAATTGATGAAAGGTTGGATAATATAGAAAATATGATAAAACAGAACAGCGTTGATATAGAGAAGATAAAGAACGTTGCTTGACTGTTAAATTTTAAAGTTTTAAAGCGTTTTCAACCACTTGATAAACTTCATTATATACGGTTGCTGGGTTTTTTGTTAACATAAAACAGGGACCTTGTGATGATTTTGTTTTCTTTGTCAACACAAATGCTACCGCTGTTGGTGTTGATATGTATGTTTTTAAAACTATCTATTATTTTTGCTATATTTTCATCATTTCCGATGGTCAGTTTTACGTTTGTTAAAACTCTATTTAGGATCATTGGAGCGATACATACAGCACAAATTGGTTTATTTTGTCTTTTGAATTTTAATATTATTTCTTTAAAATTGTCGTCAACCGTATAATTTTCACCCTGTAGGAAATATGTTGATATATTTATGGCGGAACCGGCACCACCTGGAAAAAATAACACGTCGAAATCATCAACATTTAGATTTTTTATGTTTTCCATACCATTTTTTGCTAGCCTTGCGGATTCTACTAGAAGATTCCTGTTTTCATTTAATATTTCGCCGTTTATGCTATTCTTTACAATTTTTTGGGGTTTATCCATTGAAAAACACTTGTAATCACAACCCAGTTGTTTACAGGCTAAAAATGAGTAGGTGGCCTCGTGAACTTCTGTTCCGTCCAATCCACCACATCCAGCTAATATAAAGGCAAATTTTTTCATGTTACTGCTATTTTTTCTTTTTGTTATTTTTATTTAATAAATCTAAATTTATAATATCATTATCGATATTTATGATATTTTTGTCAATGCTGATATCCTTGTATTCTCGGATGTCAATTATTTGTTTATTCGCTCTATTTATGATAAATATTTCATTGTTTGAAAAGAAGGCTACGACATAATCTTTGTAAATATGAGCTTTTTGAGCATCCATCACGGTTTTATCGCTGTTGTTAAAAAAAATACTCTCGATTTCACCGGTGTTGTTGTTCAATATATAAAAATTGTTGTTGACACCGTTAAAATAAACATATTCTTTATCTGCTACAATATTATTTTGTGGAATTGTGGAAATTTCTTTTATCCAATCAATTTTATTGTTTTTTAGAGATATTTTTATTATAAATCTGCTTTTGGATGTTATAAAAGCATAGTCATCAAAATAATTATGGTAGAATACATTACCTTTAACTAGATTCTTGTCTAGTTTTATTTTGTGTTTTTCACCATTATATGTAACTTTGGCTTTTCCAGTTATTTTGCTGTAGTTTAAATTCTTGCCTCCATTAGTACTGAAACATGATACCAGTAAAACGCTAGTTAATACCAGTACTAGTTTCTTTAGTTTTGTTTTTTTCATAATTATTTTTTAAATTATTTAGTTCTTTTTCTAAATTTTTGATTTTGTAACTATTTTTTATATTTAAACAACTTTTAAATACATTTAAAAACATTGAAAATAGCATGCCCAGTATGAAAACTAATATAATTAGTAGAAATAATCTGATTTCAATATTGTTTGCAAATGGCCACAGATTCAATTTAATCATACTTGTATTGTTGAATATGAAAACCACAAACATCAATATAAAAATTGAAAATGTAGTCAGTTTCAATATTTTTAAAACTTTACTAATCATATCTTTTTTCCTTCTAATTCTTTATCAATAATTTCTTTTAATTGCTTATAGGTTCTAAAACCGATGTACTCTTTGCCATTTATTATTATAACCGGTGTGGCTCTGAGATCGAAAACATCTTTTGCTTCCTGCTGTAAATATATTAATTTTTGATACATGTCTTTATCATAGATACAATTTTTAACATATTCTTCATTCATATTGAAACGATTTCCAAGATTAATTAAAAATTGTTCCATGTCGCTTATTTTCTCAACATCGGTTTCAAATAGAACATCAGTTATTTTTTGCTTGTCTTCCTTTCTGGAACATTGTATAAAGTTACCAAATGGTATTGTTTTAACTTTGTAGAGTGGCCTTATGACGTAATTGGCTACTTTTTTATCAAAAACATATTCTTCAATAATTTTATTTATGGTGTTTCTCATTCTTTTACAGTACATACATGTGAAAGACGAGTATTCTATTATTGATATTCTTGCTTTTTCATTACCTAATAGATTGTCCATACTGTGGTCTCTTAATAGAAATTCTCTTTTTTCCTCTGTACTTTTGTTATATAGACCAGTGTTTATCATAATGGTGGCTGGTTCGTTTGTATCCATTGGCTGTGTGTGTTTAACGTCATTTTTAGCATTGTCATAGGTTCTATTGCCATACACGTTGTATACATATCCAAAGCACAATACAATAAATATTGCAATCAAAAATCTATACTTTTTAATCATCGATGATAATTTATTTAAGAGAATCTTTACCTTTTCTTTCATTTTACCTATTGATTTACATTAACGTCACTAATATAGAGATATTATTTTATTTGTCAATGTTTATGGCATTATGGATAGTTCCTATTTTTAAATTAATGGAAAAATATGCATTGATATCCGTTATAAAAAACTATAGATTATTTTATTTTTTGTTTTAATCTATAGGTAAATAACAAAAGGTAGCACGTTGTCTAAATATATACTATATAGTTCGATATTTTGTCCATTTTCCAGAAAGGTTAGGTTTTTTTTAGATGAAAAAAAAGTAGACTATCAAACGACGGAGGTTAAGTATTGGTTAAGGAGTAGGGATTTTTTAAAACTTAATCCCGCCAGTGAAACGCCCGTTTTGAAGAATCAACAGACTAAAGAAGTTATATGTGATAGTTTTTTGATCTGTAGCTATATAGATGATATTGAAAATAAGAAAAATGATGAATTGGACTATCTGGATTTATTGGGCAACAATTTACCGGAAAAATATGAAATACAACGGTTGCACATGTGGTTTGATAAAAAATTTTATAACGAAGTGTCAAAGTATTTTATAGAGGAAACTTTTTTGAACTCCGCAAAGGGTAATGAAGATACCAACATAGATAAGATAAATGTTGCAACCGTTAATCTTGAAAAACACATATCCTATATGGAGTATTTACTCAGCAGGAGGAAATGGCTTGCTTCTGAACTATTTTCAATAGCTGATATAGCGGCGGCAGCTCAGTTATCGGTTGTAGATTACATAGGCTATATTGATTGGTCAAAATATCCAAAACTGAAGGAGTGGTATAGCGTAATAAAGTCAAAAAAAAGTTTTTTGAAAATATTGTATGACAAGATACCAGGTTTTAAACCATCACCATACTATACGGATCCGGATTTTTAATTTAATTTTAGTATGTTTAGTAAAGTAGGTAAATACATTAAATTGATATCTCCAAAGACAATCTTTGTGAGATTTTTGCTGATAGTGGTTTTACCGCTCATTTTACTGCAAATATCGTCGTTTTACATATTTTTTCATAGATATTGGGAAACAATATTTAAACAAAACATGGAAATTCTAGCAAATGAAATTGTCGCCGTCAATGATAGATACGAAGCCATAAGGTATGAAAACTTGGATGAAAAAACTCTACTGAGTGAATTAAATATGTTCTATAATGTAGATGTTAATTTTATTGAAAAGAATACTTTAAATCATAGTGGTAATGGTAACAAAATACATTATGTGGATGTGATATTAAGGTTATTTTTAAAAAGATTGGGCGACTATAATTTAAAACATATAAAGGTGTATAAATCGGAGGACTATTATAAAATAGAGCTAGAAAAGGAGGATGGTTTTTTGTTGTTTAATGTGAATAAAAACAGACTTTTTGTTAAGAGAATAGATTTAATAATATTTTGGAACATATTATCTTTGACTGTAATAACGATGATATCGGTTGTATTTATTAAAAATCAGGTTAGGTCCATTAAAAAACTTGAAACATTTGCTAATGAGTTTTCACATTTAGAAAAGGATAATATAAAGTTCAAGCCAACTGGAGCAAAGGAAATAAGAGAGGTTGGAGAGGCTTTTATAGAACTTATTAAAAAGCTGAGGCGATTGGTTTCAACTAGAACAACCATGTTGGCACAGATATCCCATGATTTAAGAACTCCGTTGACTAGAATGAAATTACAGACCGAATTTATTGAAGATAAGGAAACAGCAGAGTTTTTTAAGCAGGATCTAGAGGAAATGGAAAAAATGATAAATGAGTATCTGCTGTTTGCTAAGGGCGAAAGGGAAAATAATTTCAGTCAGATAAATATAAAAGAATTTTTTGATGAAATAATTGACAACTATAGTAGAAGCGGTTACAATATCGGTATTATATATGATTTAAAGATTAATGGAACTTTTCTAAATGTGGATTCCTTTAAAAGATGTATAAATAATTTGATTAATAATGCTATAAAGTACCACAAAAAGTTTGTGAATGTTAGTGTTAAAACTAACAATAAAACATTAATTATAAATGTTGAGGATGATGGTTGTGGAATAGCGGAAGAATATATTAATAAGATTAAAATGCCGTTTTATAAAATAAAAGATACAGGAAATGGTTGTGAAAATGTTGGACTTGGTTTATCAATAGTTCAAAGCGTGGTTAATGCACACAGAGGAAAACTGTTTTTTAAAAAATCAAAAGAATATGGTGGCTTAAGTGTTGAATTAAATATACCTATTATAAAAAATAAAAAATGGAGTAGATGATATGTTAAATAAAATTTTGAAGTTTATAAAGGATAAAAAGTTTTTTTTGATTGGTATTCTATTGGCAATATTGATTATTATTATTGATCAGATAACTAAAAATTATTCTGTAAATATAATAAATGAAATTATGAGAAAAACAAATGGAGTACATACACACATTAAAAAAACCAGCTTTTTCAATATAGTGTTAGTTTATAACAGAGGTATAAGTTTTGGTGTCTTTAACGATGTGGATTTCATGAGGAATATAATATTTTGCATGATAAGTTTTATATCGGCTTTTGTGATGTATTTATCTTGGAAATCTGATAAAGCTATTGAGATTATTTGTTTTTCTTTTATCTTTGGTGGTGCCATAGGAAATATTATCGATCGGGTGTTATATGGGGCTGTTGTTGATTTTTTAGATTTTCATTTAGGGCAACTACATTGGCCAGCTTTTAATGTTGCTGATAGCTGTGTATTTATTGGAACATTTGGTTATCTGGTGGCGGATTTATTTTTTACTGAAAACAAAACTGAAAATAGATGATTTACAACAACATTGTCGATTTTTCAAAACAGTTGCAAAATAATAGGAGACTTATTGGGCTTGACGTGGGTAGAAAGACCATTGGTGTTGCTCTGTCAGATAGAGATAAAAACATAGCTACAGCAAAATTTATAATTCAAAGAAAATCCACAAAAAACGATTTGGATATTTTAGTAAAATATATACAGGACAATGATGTTTGTGGTATTGTTTCTGGGCTACCTTTGAACGCCGACGGCGATGATACAAAGTCCTGTAATTATATAAAAAATTTTATCGTGGAATTGGATAAAGTTGTTAATTTACCGATATTTTTTGAAGATGAGTTTCTATCGTCTTTTGTGGTGGAGGATTTTTTTATTGATGGTATTGGCACAAAATCTAAAAAAGTAAAAGATATTGTTGACAAGCACGCCGCCGCGGTAATTTTACAATCTGTTTTGGATAAAGTCATAAGATGACAAACAAACTATTGATTTGCTATTCTTCTTAAAACCGTTAATTTACCATTACTATACTCTGCTTCAATGATTTCACAATTTTTTACTCCAGAGTCATCTTCAAAATCAAAACCTCTTAGAAATTCCCTTAGTATTAAACCATGACTGGCAATAGCTATGGTATTATATTTGGAATTTTTACATATATCGTTTATGGTGTTAACAACTCTGTCTCTTATCTGTTGCTTTGTTTCTTCATCTGAAATGCTTAAATCCATTCCACCATTTCTGGTGTGAAAAAATGTTTCATAGTTATCTTCACCAAAAACTTTTTTGAATTCAGTTTTCAACATGCCTTCATATTGCCCACCGTTTATTTCACGTATACCTTCAAGTTTTTCAATTTCAACACCGAGAAAATCGGCTACTATTTTGCCTGTTTTATATGCTCTTTTTAGTGGGCTCGAATATATGTGTTCTATGCCAGCATCTTTCAACAATTCAGCATTTCTTTTTGCCTGTTTTATACCTGTCTCATTTAATTCTATATCCATAGAACATTGTATTCTGCCTTCTTTATTATAGTCTGTTTCTCCGTGTCTGAATAAATATAATTTCATATTTCCTCCATTGTTTAATTATAAATTATATGGTGGTTTATTGAGTTTCTTTGGTGATAACGTAAAAACTTCAACACCATTTTCTGTAACTCCCATAGTATGTTCAAACTGAGCTGATAGGCTTTTATCTTTTGTGGTAACGGTCCATCCGTCAAATCTACTTACGACCGTCCTATAATCTCCGGCATTTATCATTGGCTCTATTGTAAATACCATGCCTTTTTGTAGTTCAACACCAGCTCCCTTTTTACCATAGTGTAAAACCTGTGGTTCGTCATGAAAAACCTTTCCGGTGCCATGTCCACAATAGTCTCTGACCACTGAAAAACCTTCACCTTCGGCATATTCCTGTATTACGTGTCCTATGTCGCCCAAATGACAACCCGGCTTTACTTGTTCAATTCCAAGCATTAAAGATTTATAGGTCGCGTCACATAATCTTTTTGCCTTTATGCTTGGCTCTCCCACATAATACATTCTGCTTGTGTCGCCGTAATATTCATTAACTATAACCGTTACATCTATGTTTAAAATGTCGCCGTTTTTTAATATTTTGGTTTCACTGGGTATTCCATGACACACAACGTGATTTACCGATATACATACAGACTTTGGATATCCATTATAACCAATGCAGGCGGAAATACCACCATTGGCGTTTATAAAATCGTCGCAAAGATCGTTTAGTTTTAAGGTAGAAACACCTTCCTTTACAAATTCTGTTATGTAGTCAAGTGTTTCTGCTGCTAATCTACCAGCAATCCTAAGCCCCTCAAAATCTTTTTCGTCGTAAATTTTTATCGCCATATCCGGTTTATTTTGCTCTTTCAACGTAACTGCAATCTTCAGTTTTAACCACTATTTTGTCGTCACTGGTGATGAATGGTGGTACCATTATCCTCAAGCCATTTTCCAAAACAGCTGGTTTAAATGATGAAGCTGCTGTTTGCCCCTTTACCGTTGGTTCTGTTTCTCTTATACCACATACAACTGTATCTGGTAATTTTATGTCAACTATGATATGTTCACAGTAGCAAACTTTTACCTCCATACCCTCTGTTAAAAATGCTAGTCTTTCTCCCAACAATTCTTTATCAAAGGATTCTTGGTCATAGGTTTCCATATTCATTAAACAAATACTATTTCCTTCGTCATACTGATATTGATATTCCTTTTCTTCAAGCGCTATTTTTTCAACATCTTCACCAGCTCTAAATCTTTCATTTGACTTATTGCCTGTTAAAACATTTTTCATATCAACTTGAATGAATGCTCCACCTTTACCTGGTTTTACATGTTCTTTTTTTGTTATAATCCAATATTGATCTTTGTATTTTATAACATTTCCTAGACTTATTGAATTTACGTTCATAGTTTCTATTTTGTTAAATTATGATTTTATTGTATTTTTTATTAATAAAAAATCAATAGATTTCAACACTTGAAAATTATTATCAATATTCTATCATAGGAACAGTAAATTTTCTTAGAAAGATGTCAAAAATATACACATTTGTTCTGATGTTGTTTTGTTTCACAATAAATTTGTATGCAACGGAGAATACAACAGTAAATACACTGAAAGATTTGGATAGAATTTTGAAACAGGATAAATATAACCGATTGGTAAAGATTGATAGTGGTAAATTGGAAATAGATCAAGTGCCGGATAGGGTGTACATGTTTTCAACGGAAAAGTATTATATAAATATAGCCTACAGCAGTACACAGATAAGAAATTTATCAGATAAAAGTAAAAAATTTATGAAAAGGTGGTTGTCCGCAAGGTACATTGACGATAGTTTAAACAATAAGCAGGACATGAAAATGGTGTTGGTTAGTAATCAAGTAGATATTTTCTTTAAAGAAATGACCGTGGTGGATGGCGGAAAGTTGTATAATTTTATAATTCAAACCCCATTAGTTTCGAAATTGAAAAATATTACATCCGGTACGCAGCTGCAGGCTGAAGTGATGTATCTTGGTAAAAATCAAGAGTCCGGAAGTAACTTTTTTCTTATGACAAATTTTTCCACAGCAACAACCGGTAATAAAGTGGTTAAAGAGAGTGATTTTATAACTGCAAAAAGAATGATATATAGTGAACAGTATTTGGCAGCAATTCAAAAACTTACAACTTTTATAAAACAGTATCCGGATAATTTGGAAGCTAGAAAAAACGTGTGTTTAGCTGAGTATTTATACAGCTTAAAGGCGAACAATAAAAAATATACGGATGCTTCAATTAAATGCTATGAGGATTTAGTAAAGGTTTATGAGGATGGTGAAATATACTATACTTTGGCAGCCATAAACTATTCCAGTGATAATGCAAATCAAAATCTAAAGTACAATAATGTTTTAAAATACGCAGATAAAGCGGTAAATTTATTAAGCAATAGCAGTAACTCCGGAAGCAATAGACTAATGTACTGCGGTTCACTGTATTTCAGAGGTATGGCAAAATTAAATCTAAAGAATACCGATGGATTAAACGATATAGAGACCGTTCAAAATCAGTGTCCAGAATTCGCTGCAATCAGTATTTTTGGTGGTCAAAAATACTGATTGTTTTTATTATTTATTATTTATTATTTATCCAACATTATTCTTAATATTTCCTCGTCTGTTTCCTTCATGCCCACTCTGGCCATTCTACAAACGGCGGACACAGTCTTTTCTAGAGTATCTTTTACTAATCCTTCATTGTTTTTTAAAACATTTTCACCCATAGCCATGTCACTGGCGATGATACCATTTTCAACTGATACAGCTATTTTTAAGGCACAGGATGATTTAGCTCCATCGCAAATTATACCATCAGCTCCATTCAATGCGTTTATGATGGTATTTTCTATCTGTTGTTTTGTTCCGTTTCTCATATATGTTATTGCTGCACCAGCGGCTGTACCGGCACTAACTGCTCCACAAAAGGCGGATAGTTTACCTATCTGTTGCTTTATCCATAGGGCTACTAAATTAGCAAAACATAATGCTCTGTATAGTTTTTCTTTTGGTAAATTTAAGTGTTTCCAGTACTGATAAACGGTTGATAATATTGTCATACCTTGGTTTCCACTACCGGAATTAATCACCACCGGTAGACTACAGCCGGCCATTCTGGCATCGGATCCTGCTGCTGCATATGCCTTACAGATTTCTTTTATATTTCCATTTCCATTTTTTAATATTGTTTTTCCAACATTTGCCCCGTAGTTATTTTTTAATCCCTCTTCAGCAATGTTGTTGTTACATTCTATTTCCAGTTCAAACAAGTCTTTCAGGCTATCAACAGTAAATTCATTTACAAAATCGTAAATGTCATTGAATTTTAAAGCTATTGTATCTAGTTTATTGTTTTGTATATTATCTCTTTTGGTGTCCAGAATTGTTTCATTGTTTTTCTTTATTAATACTATATTTGAATGGGAATGTAAAATTTCAACTTCCGCCGTGTCTTTGCCATTTTCTACCATACAAATTATATGTAAGTTGTCACCAGATTCAAGTTTTTCAACCTTGCATATTTTTTTATTCAATAGTTCCTTCAATAATTCTAAATCCTTATCCTTAACATTTCTTAAAACCTCAAGTCCTAAACTAGCATCTCCCGCTATACAACCTAAAACACAAGCGGTGTCTATACCCTTCATATTTTTAGTGGTCGGTATATCAACACCCTTAACATTTTTTACTATATTATTACTACATTTAATTGTGATTTTTGTAGGCATTTTTCCCAAAACTTCTCTTGCCTTAGCGCCACATAGTGCCACCGCTATTGGCTCAGTACAACCTAGCGCTTTTACCATTTCTTCTCTTAGGATTTCTTCATATATTTTCATGATTATGCCTCAGTGCATTGTGATACTTGCGGTTATTATAATTCACTTTATGATTATTGTCAATAATGTATGCGAATTTTTTTAATATGTTGGTATTATTATAATTTTTATAATCACTATATTTTACATAAACTACATATAATTTCTATGTGATTTGACCAGTAAAATTGATCCACCAGCGTTATACTTTCAACAGTAAATTTATCTTTAAATAACTTCAAATCATTTAGAAATGAAGTTTTATCACAGGACACATAGATTATTTTCCTGACATTCGATTTACTTAAAAATTTACATTGATTTTCGGCACCATTTCTGGGAGGATTTACTACTGCAGCATCATAGTCATTTAAAACGTTAATCGACAACGGTTGATTAAAGATATCTCTCTGATACACATTCATTGTTTTTATATTTAACTTGTCTATATTATGTCTGCAGGATTTAACCATGTTAGCATCGCCCTCAAAACCATCTACTTTGTGTGTTTTACTTAATGGAAACGAATATGTACCAACTCCACAATATAGATCAACAATTCTTTCGAAATTTATCAGTTTATCCTCTATTGTGTTTATCATAAAGTCTTGACTTTCAACCGTTGCCTGTATAAAAAAACTTTCCGGCAGATCAATTATGTATTCACCAAGTTTTAGTGTTAGAACATCATTTTTAATTATTGGCACGAACGACTTTTTATCCGGATACGTATAGTTTATATAACAAACTTCATCCTTGAATATATTTAATTTTTCAAACTCCTTTATGTCAGGTTCGTTGTTAAATATTAAATTTACACCAATTCCGTTGTAACCTTCAAAAATATCAACGGAATTTAAATTTTTAAGTCTTAATTCCCTAAAGAGTGATATAATTTCATTTATTTTGTCCACAACATTTATACATTTATCTACGACAACGATTTTGTTATTATTTTTTTCAAAAAAACCATAACTGCCGTTATTATATTTTAAATTTATTCTTCTTCTTTTGCCACAACCAACGGTAAAAAAATGTTTATTTTCCTCTGAAATAATGAATCCTAACCGTGAAAAGTCTCTATAAAAATTTTCAATCTTTAGATTATTATAGTATTCATTTTTTATATGCTGTAGTGAACAACCACCACATTTGTCATAGAATTTACACTTTATATTATTTTCTCTTAAATCAGATTTTTTAATAAAGTCTATGATTTTAGCACAACAAAATTTTTTTGTTTCTCTATAGATATCTACATTGACCACGTCACCGGTCAGGGCATTATCTACAAAACATTTTTTACCATCGACTAATCCTATTCCACAATAATCACTGGATATACTATTGATGTTAACGCTGTTTACCATTGTTTTTTCCAAAGTCTATACTGATGATATTATTATCCTCAAAAGAAAAAAATTCATTCTGTAGATTTTTTGTTTGTTTTTCAATTTCCTTTAGTGAGTCCTGTATTATGTCTCCGTCGTTATTTTGGTATGGTACCTCCTCAATGTTGTCGGGTAAACTGAAATTTAGATCTTTGTTGTCTGTACCGCTCATTTTAGATTCAAGTTTGGTTTTACCTATTGTAAGGATGATTTTTTTAAAAGTCAAACGACAAATTAATTTATGAATTTTTGTTATTTGTTGAATATTGATAATAATATGATATTTTTAAAATATTCTTGATTTTTATTTCAATTATTTCTATATTTACTTGTGGCTATAAAAAGGGTGGTGAAATGTCAAATAATAATGAATATTCTATAACAATAAAACTAATGAAAGGGGTTTATAATGCTCTCTCTCTCTCTCTC
>JAFVEQ010000026.1 GCA_017475895.1 Rickettsiales bacterium | reverse complement strand
TCTATGTCTACCAACAGCATCAATTTCATCTATAAATACTAAACATGGAGCATTTTTTTTGGCTTCCATAAACATATCCCTAACTCTACTGGCACCAACCCCCACAAACATTTCCACAAAATCTGATCCGGAGATAAAATAAAATGGAACATTTGCCTCTCCTGCTACAGCTTTTGCCAATAGCGTTTTACCTGTACCCGGTGAACCTATTAGTAAACAACCTCTTGGAATTTTAGCTCCTATTTCTGTATATTTTTCCGGATCCTTTAAGAAATCCACAATTTCCTTTAACTCTTCCTTTGCTTCGTCTATACCCGCTACATCCGCAAAAGTTACCTTACTTTTTATGTGTAGTAATTTTGCTTTTGATTTTGAAAAACCAAAAGGACCATCTCCTCCACCTATGGATGAAAATCTCAACATGTAAAAACCAGCTAAAATAAACAACGGTAGCCAGCTTAAAATAAAATCTATGAAAGCTGTTTTTTTTGTGGTGGTTGGAGTTACGCTTATTTTAACATTATCTTCTTTTAGTTCTTTTATTGTATCACTTTGATTCAGTAGAAATGTTGTGTTTACAACAAATTTTTCATCATTATTGTCTACCCCGTATATGGTCGTTCCTTTTATATCGATACTTTTTATTTCTTTACTTTTTACCTTATCTAAAAAATCCGATAATATAATCTTTTTATGTCCGCTATCTGTACCGCTGAACATGTCTGTCAATATGTACAACAGTATCAAAATTATTGCCCAAGTCGCCAAATTTATTTTTATTCTCTTCATATACTTTCACCATAACAGTGCCTCTAGTATAATTTTACAATATAAAAAAACAAGTAAATATTTTATTTACAATTTAATTTGATATAATATAATTAATTTATGACAATAACAGAATCAGGTTGTATGGTAAAACTAAATAAAAACGAGAGTTTGATAGTGATAGCTTGTGCGGAGGAAAGCAACAATCTTATAGAAAAACTTGGTGTTGATATATTGTACACTGGTGTTGGTAAAATTAATGCTGCATATTATCTTACAAAAGTTCTAACGGAGAGAAAAATTAGGGGAAATTTACCAAAATATGTTATAAATGTTGGTAGCTGTGGTAGTAAAAAGTTTTCTAAAGGAAAATTAATTGCCTGCAATGAATTTATTCAGCGGGATATGGATTGTTCCTGTGGTGAATATAAACTTGGAGAGACACCTAGAGAAAAGGATTTATATGTTATAAAACATAGAAAAGTTATTGATGATTTGGAGTATGGAATATGCGGAACTGGTGATAATTTTGCTACAAAACCATGCGAAATAAGGGAGGTTGATCTCTGCGAAATGGAGGGTTATTCTTTGGCTAAAGTGTGTAAGCTTGAAAATATAGATTTTATATCAATAAAGTACATAACGGATGGTTTGGATGAAAAGGGATCTGAAGATTGGAATGACAATATTTTAGATTGTGCCACCAGTTTTTACAACTATTTAAGTGGTATACTACAATAAATCAATAAATATTTATAACTTGAAAAATCAAAAATATACATTATTTTTTAGTTTATAAACGGCAATAAATTTCTAGGCGATGAAGGTATATTTTGACTATCAGGCAACTACTCCTATGGACAAAAGGGTTCTTGATGAGATGATGTTGAGTATGACGACAGAATTCGGTAACGCAAGTTCAAAAAGTCATATGTTTGGTTGGGAAGCTGAAAAAATGGTAGAAAAAGCAAGGAAGCAGGTTGCCAGTGTTATTGGTGCAGAATCACAGGATATAATATTTACATCTGGAGCTACAGAGTCAAATAATTTAGCCATAAAGGGCGTTGCCAGATTTAACAAAACCAACAAAAAGAATCATATAATAACAACACAAATAGAACATAAATGTGTATTGGAGAGTTGTAGATATTTGAATATAAAAGAAGGATTTGACATCACATATTTGCCGGTTGATAGAGATGGTTTAATTAATCTTGATGATTTAAGAAATGCCATAACCGACAGAACAATTTTGGTTTCCGTTATGGGTGTAAACAACGAGATAGGTGTTGTGCAAGACTTGAAGGCTATAGGCAAAATATGTCGAGAAAGAGGTGTTTATTTTCATACAGACTGTGCTCAGGCATTTGGTAAAATTCCGCTTAATGTCGATGAAATGAATATAGATTTAATGAGTATATCAGCTCATAAAATTTACGGACCTAAAGGTATTGGTGCTTTGTATGTAAGGAGAAGACCTAGAGTAAAGATTGAAGCGATTATTAATGGTGGAGGACAGGAAAGAGGGTTAAGATCTGGAACTCTAGCTGTTCCTCTTATAGTTGGTTTTGGCAAGGCTGCTGAATTGATGAGGACAGAGGGCGCTGAAGATAAAAAACGAATTGATAGATTTGCTGATCAGATGATTAATGAGTTTTTAAAATTGAAAAAAGTTCGTTTAAATGGTAGTTTGGAACACAGATGGAAAGGTTGTTTAAATTTTAGTTTCGCTGGTGTTGAGGGAGAATCTTTAATGATGGCGGTTAATGATGTTGCTGTTTCCTCTGGATCTGCGTGTACGTCTTCAACACTTGATCCATCCTACGTTATAAAAGCAATTGGAACGGAGGACGAGTTGGCGCATTCTTCCATAAGAATAGGGCTTGGCAGATTTACCACACAGGAGGAGGTGGATTATTTTATAAAGAGAATTAAAGAAGAATTGCCAAGATTGCGGGAAATGAGTCCGCTTTGGGAAATGATGGAAAACAATGTTGATTTGAGTAAAATAAAATGGAAAGAATAGGGGGTATTTGTGCGAAAAAATGGTAGAAAAAACGATGAATTAAGGGAAATAGATATACAAACTAATATAAATAAACATGCCGAAGGTTCCTGTTTAATATATTGTGGGGATACACAGGTTATATGCACCGCAACGGTTGAAAGTAAGGTTCCACTCTTTTTGAAAAACATGGGGCAGGGGTGGATTACTGCTGAGTATAATATGATTCCTCGGGCAACTGGTACTAGAGTTCAAAGAGATAGAGGTGAAAAGGTAAATAGCAGAGCTTTGGAAATACAACGACTCATTGGTAGATCATTAAGAAGCTGTGTGGATATGAAAAAGCTTGGAGAAAGACAGATTATAATTGATTGTGATGTTATACAGGCGGATGGCGGTACAAGGTGTGCTTCAATAACCGGTGGTTACGTCGCCATGTATTTGGCAATACAGGATCTGATTAAAAAGAAAATTTTAAAGGAAGATCCCATTACTAATTTTGTTGCTGCGGTTTCCTGTGGTATTTCTGATGGTGAATGTGTTTTGGATTTTGATTATGAAGAGGATAGTAACAGCGATTGTGACGTTAATTTTATTCTAAATGATAAGCAAGAAATTATTGAGGTGCAGGGTACGGCGGAGGGTAATCCTTTTTCTTTTGATGAATTTAATAAATTGTATTCACTGGCTTGTAAAGGAACAAAAGAATTGATTGATAAACAAAAAGAAGCTATAGATTTGGAGTAGTAAATTTTAATTGCTAATTTATTTGTATAAATTAGAATAGCATCAGTTGTTTACATTTGTCTCTTTAAATTATGTCAAAAATTGATGTTGTGCTGTGTTTAGATGATAATTATGTTCAGCATGCCTGTGTTGTTATGACTTCTATTTTACAAAATACTAAAAATAAGAGTGACTTTTATTTTCATATTTTGGAACAGAATGTAAGTGATGAAAACAAGGAAAAAATATTGTCCTGTGTGAGTCAAGATAAGCTTGTTTTTCATAATTTAAGTGGCTATGACTTTTCATTTTTGCCGTTGAATAGGCCAAATATATCCATTGCCTGTTACTATAGATTAGTAATAGCTGATGTTCTTGACGATAATATTGATAAATGTATATATTTGGATTGTGATGTTGTTGTAAATGAAGATTTGATAAATTTGTACAATATTGATATTTCACAATATTTTTTAGGAGCTGTAGAGGATGAGGGTTCCATAGGCAATGCCAAAAGATTAAATTTATCAAGTACATATTTTAACTCCGGTGTATTACTGATGAATTTGAAGATGATAAGAGGTGTTAATTTCAAAAAATTGTGTTTTGACTATTATAACAAAAATTTTAACAGGATAACACTGCAGGATCAGGATATTTTGAACGGTGTTTGTCAGATGAAAACACTGATTTTACCCGCAAAATACAACGCACAACCTAATTGTTTCAATAGACTATTTTTTGGTCACAATAGAATGACACAAAAAGATATTGGTGAAGCGGTAAAAAATCCCTGTGTTGTGCACTTTTCCTATAGAAGTAAACCTTGGACAGTTGATTGTTTTCATCCGCTAAAACGCCTTTATTTTAAATATCTAAAACAAACACCATTTAAGAATTTTGTTTTTAAAATTAGAATTAAACAACTTCTAAAGTACATATTCTTTATAAAAAATACCGATGAAACCAAGCATATTATGTTGTTTTATATGCATTTAAAACTTTTTAGAAGTAAAAATCTAATCAAAATATTGTTTGAAACAATTGATAATAGGTAATAGCTGGAAATTACAGTAGCTGTATTATATATTTCTCTATTTCCTCTGGAGTTACAACCGGTTCAAATCTTTCCACAACCTCACCGTTCTTATCAATCAAAAATTTTGTAAAATTCCATTTTATAGAGTTATCGTCCACCATATGAACTAACTTTGATATTTTAGCCATAAATGTTGCCACAGCATGAGATTCTATATTTGGATTGAAACCTTTCTTTTCCGTGAGATATTTAAATAGTGGTTGTATATTTTCACCCTTTACGTCTCCCTTTTCAAACATCTGAAAACTTACTCCATAGTTCAGTTGACAAAATGAACTTATTTCTTCATTGGAGGCTGGGTCTTGTTCTAAGAACTGATTACTGGGAAAACCTAATATTTCAAAACCTTTATCTTTATATTTTTTGTAGATTTCCTCTAATCCTGCGAATTGTGGAGTAAAACCACATTTACTGGCGGTGTTTACTATTAATAAAACTTTGTTTTTGTAGTCTGCTAAAGACTTTTCTTTACCCTGTATTGTTTTGACTTTAAAATCGTATATATTCATGTTTTTTTATATTTTGCTTGGTATGTGTATAATAATATATTTTCCATTGTCAAATTTAAATTTTTAATACAAAATAGGTTCCATAGATTGCTATGGAACCTAAAATTATAAAATAATATTCAAACTAGAATGTATATTTCAAACCAATACTACTTTGCATTCCGTAGTCTATCCAGCTTTCGTCAATACCTAAGTATTTAACTGTACCTCTGATTGACCAATTATCAGCAAAGTTGTACTGTATACCAGCACCAACCGTTATAGCTTTCATGTGGTTAGTACCTATACCACCATCATAGTTCAATGCTATATCTTTAGTCTTATAGCTTGCAACACCAATTGAACCTAAAATATCAAAGTTTTCGTTTATTGGAAGGATACCTATTAAATCTAAACTTAAACTGTTAATAGTGTATTTATCAACATACCACTGTTGATTACTTGCAACTACTTTCTCTTCTGAGTTTTGGTATGATACCTCAACAGCAAAATTTTCGTGCAGTTTAACACCAATGTTAATTCCATAAGAGTTAGCGTCTGCGTTAGAAAAGTCTTTAGATGAGTCGTAACCTAAGTGAGTTTTTGTTAAATCCACTCCAACGTATGGCTTTATTTCCATAGCTGACAGATTCGATAAAACACAAAATGCACCAATCATTGGTAATATAATAGATTTCTTCATTTGTCTTATAAAGGTTGTTACCTAGCAGCATATTATAATAATTATTATAATAATCAAGTAAAAATAAATTATTATATATTGTCGTAAAATAATGCTTATTATTAGTTTATAGTGATACTTTTTTGAAAAATAAATAGCAACTAATAGTATGAATATTAGTTGCTATTTCAGATTATTTATTATTTATTTACTATAGCCACGCATCATACTTTTTTGTGTATATCTTTTTTACAATTTGTATCAACAGAACATACACAAAAACAATCAACGCTAGCCATAGATAAAATATAGCTGGTATTTTTACCAATCCAATATAGCTACCAACGGTAATGTATGGCAGTACTATTGTAACTATAGCGGTAGCAAAGGTGCAGAACATAACCTGTGGAGACATACTACTTTCCAAAAATGGTCTTTTTCTCGTTCTTATGAAGTTTATAATTACTATTTGTGTTAACATACTTGCCACAAACCAACAGCTGCTGAACATGTGTTGGTCGTAGTGTAAAACCTTATACATTATAAAGAATAACAGTATGTCACAAATTGAGCTTACGGAACCTATATAGAGCATAAAGTTTCTTATGGCTCTCGCTGACCACTTTTTTTGTTTCACAAGCAATTCTTTATCCACATTATCCCATGGAATTGATATTTGTGATACATCATAAAGTATATTTAACACTAAAATTTGTACCGGTAACATCGGTAAAAATGGCAACAGTAAACTGGCAACTATTATTGATAACATATTACCAAAGTTAGAACTTATGGTCATATTTATATATTTTATAATATTACAAAATATCTTTCTTCCTTCAATAACACCGTCAGCTAAAACATTTAAATCTTTTTTTAATAAAATTATATCGGCTGATTCCTTTGCTATATCAACTGCCGTATCAACGGATATAGCCACGTCAGCTTCCTTCATTGCAGGTGCATCGTTTATACCATCACCCATAAAGCCTATTGTGTGTCCATCCTGTTTTAGAGTTTTAATTATCTTCAACTTCTGCTGAGGAGATAATTTAGCGAAAATGTCGCACTCTCTCGTTATTTTTATTAATTCTTCATCAGTATAATTGTTAATTTCACTACCTAAAAGTATTCTTTCGCTGTTGATATCCATTTGTTTACAAATGTATCTTGTTATAACATCGCTATCTCCAGTTAAAACCTTTATTTTTACGTTGTTTTCTCGTAATGCCTTAATGGCGGATTTTGCTGATTGCTTTGGTGGATCAAGAAAACTTAAATAACCCATTAAAGTCATTTCATTTTCAGCATCAACGCTTGTTTTTTCATCTTTATTTATTTTTTTTGTAGCCAAAGCTAAAACTCTCATACCATCTCGATTTAGCTTCAGAATTCTTTCAACAATTTCTTGTTTTGTTTTCTCATCAAGCTCAAATACTTCATTATTATATTCGTAGTACTTACATATCTGCAATATTTCCTCAATTGCTCCTTTTGTAATAATATGAACTTCTCCATCTTTGTTTTCTAGTACAACAGACATTCTTCTTCTAACGAAATCGAATGGTATCTCGTCAATCTTTTTATATTCAAAATTTAAACTGTAAAAGCCATTTTCAACCGCTTTATTTATTATAGCAATATCCAATAGATTTTTTAAACCAGTTTGAAAATTACTATTTAAATATGCATATCTTAAAATTTTTAGATCTTCTTCACCTTTAACGTTTAAATGATACTGTAAAATAATGATGTTCTCCGTTAGTGTTCCAGTTTTATCGGAACATAAAATATCCATGGCACCGAAGTTTTGTATAGCGTTCATATTTTTAACTACGGTTCTTTTTCTGGACATTAAAACAGCACCTTTTGCCAAATTCGTTGATACTATAACCGGCAACATTTCTGGTGTAAGACTTACAGCAACAGATGTTGCAAACAAAAATGCCTCTAGCCAATTATGTTTCATTAACCCGTTTATAAAAAATACAATTATAACCATTATAATCATAAATTTTAATAAGAAAAAGCTAACATCAGACAAACCTTTATCAAAATCCGTTTTTGTTTTTTTCTTTGCTATCAACTTTGACATTGAACCGAAATATGTATTATTTCCGATGGACAATATTACGGCAATACCGGTTCCACTAACTATGTTTGTTCCCATAAAACAAATGTTTTCTAAGTCTAATACATTTTTATGGTCGTTATTTTTTAATTTTGAAAATTTTTCTATAGGCTCAGCTTCACCGGTCAAAGATGATTGTGCTATAAACAAATCTTTAGATTCCAACAATCTAACATCTGCTGGAACTATATCTCCTGCGGATAAATAGATTATATCACCAACAATTAAATCCTCAATACTAACTTCTCTTTTTACATTATCTCTTATGACTGTTGCGGTTGTTTTCACCATTGTTTTTAATTTTTCACTAGCTTTATTTGATTTGTCCTCCTGTAGGTATTTTATTATACTGCTGACCAGCACAAGGAAACATATGATCATACCACCAATATTATCTTTTGTTATGATCGATATTGCAGCTATTATAAGTAGAATTATATTGAACGGATTAAATATGGATTCCAATAGATTCATATACCAAACATATTCATTGTGGTTTGATATTTCGTTGTAACCGTGTTCATCTTGCCAATTTTCTACAAATTCTGTGGATAAACCAGACCTAGTGTTAGTGTTTAACTCGTCTAACAAAGGTGTATTATCCAACCTAGCGTAATAAAATAATTTTTTATCAAAGTTATTCCTATTTTTGCTATTAGCAACAGAAATCATCTTGGTGTCATTGCCTTTTTTGAACATATAACCCCTCTTTTTTATTTTAATAATATGATTAAATCGTAGTCCTTCTGAATTCCGATATATTGTATAAATATTTTTAATAATGTCAAGAAAAATTTATTTCATACTTTACATTAATGCTAGTAATTATTGACAATTTTAGTTAATATTGATACTAAAATAAATACATTGACTTTATTTTTACGCAATTTATCCTAACGAACAGTAATAAAAAAATCCATATTTGTGAGGTATATTTTATTTTTTTGTATTTTTATGCTATGTATTGGCAAAGCATTTTCTGCAGAAAATGTTAATAATTATAAATATATAAGTGTTTATAATAAAGAATATTCAATTAAAACTGAAGAAATTAATAAAAAATTATTGAAAACCGACATGTATGTTATGTTGGGAGGTTCGGTTTTAGGTGCTGGCATTTTATATTTATTACCGGAAAGTGTTACACATTGGGACAAAGATGACAGTAGTAGTATATTTAAAAAATGGGGCAGAAATGTAAGAAAAGGCCCTGTTCAGGATGATGATGACTGGTTTTTAAACTGGGTTACGCACCCCTATTGGGGATCCGTTTATTATGTTGCCGGCAGATCTGCTGGGTTGGGTATATTGCCTTCATTTGGTTTGTCTGTATTTATGTCAACATTTTTCTGGGAATATGGTGTAGAAGCGTTTGCAGAAATTCCTTCGAAACAAGATTTAATAATAACTCCGGTTGTTGGTTCATTGTTTGGTGAGGCTTTATATGTGGCAAAAAGAAGAATAATTAAAAATGACCACAAGGTTTTTAATTCAAGTGTTTTGGGACATATAACTACATTTTTAATAGACCCAATAACAGAAGTTAGCGAATTTTTTATAAAGGATAGGAAAGATAATAATGTAAATGTTATGGCTTTTCCAACAATTAATAGCAATGGAAATTTTGGCTATAACGTGGCTGTAAATATTAGATTTTAGTTTATGTTTATAAAAAATAAAAAAATAATACTTTGTATTGTCTTACTGGTGGGCAAAAATGTATATGCTAAGGATAGTTTTTTACAAAATGTGTCATTGACATATGAAAATGATTCAGTGCTTCAAAGTGATAGATATTATACGAATGGAATACAATTTTCTTTTTTAAGTAAAAACTATAATGATAGTAAAAACAATAGTAGTGGTAATGGTAACCTATTTTACAACTATTCTTTTGGATTTGGACAAAAAATTTTTACCTCCAGTGATATAGAGGATCCACAACCAAGATTAGATGATAGACCCTATGCTGGTTATCTATATTTTTATGCAAATAAAAACTTTTTTTATGAAGATTATGTGAACTTATTTGGATTTTCTATAGGATTAACCGGCAAGGGATCGTTGGCGGAAGCAACCCAAAAAAAGATACATGAACTAATAGGGAGCCCTAAACCTAGGGGGTGGGATACACAACTTAAAAATGAATTACTATTTATGTTCACCTATTCAAATTTAAAAGAATTATATAGGATGAATTTGCAAAATAAAAAATTTAACATAATATCAAGATTTACAACAGATTTAGGAACACCGTACACGGACATAAAACAATATTTTGAGTTTAGATTTGGTAATGATGTTTTTAGTGATTTTTCATTTAATAGAATAGATACCAGTACGATTGGAATGTTAAACAGAGATACAACATTTAGTTACTATTATTTTACATCCGTTGGGGCAAATGTAGTGTTTTACAATACCTTTTTGGATGGAAATTTGAACGATAGACGAACTGAGATTGATAAAAAACCAATAATTTATGATATAAATTTTGGTGTTAATTTAACCTTTAATAAATTTTACATTAAGTGTTTAACTAGTTTTATAGGTAAGGAATTTAAAACACAAACCAAAGATGGACAAGTATTATTTACTATAACCGGTGGTATTTTGTTTTAATTTTCCTTACTTTTTTGTTTTTATTGATTGATGTTTACGTCAACAAAGGTTGTTGTGTCGGTGTCTTCGATACTGATTTCTTTAGAATAAACCTCTTTATTTTCACCATTAACAACTTTATTTATTTTAAGTATATACTCCCCACAGGGTAGGTCAAAAGTTGTAAACCTGATTGTTGACGGTAGTGTTGACCACTGTCTTAAATCGGGAATACCATTCTTTTCTATTAGCTTCGTTGCTGATACATAGGAGCCAACAGATAACAACATGGCTACAGCTTCGTTCATGTTGTTTTGTATACTTGCCTTATACATAGCATATGATGTTTCCAAGGCGAGTGCATACTGTGTTAGTGTGCTTGCCGTTATCTTGGCATATAATGCTGCTTTATTCTTTTCAAAGGCTGTGTAGGATAAGTCACTAACTGGCTCTAGAATGTTTATTTTAACATCTTTGATTTTTTCATTATTTTTGTTGTGGATGGATGCAACAAAATTGCTATTTATACTATATTGTTCCAGCTCCGGCAGTTGTATTTTAAATAGAAATTCTCCGGTTGCTGACTTTGCAGCTACTACACCAGTCATAAATCTCATAAAGTCGACTGAAGTATCCTTCAAAAATACCAAACCCATTGGAACCATAATTGTTTTCGTCTTTTTAAACGGAACAAAACCTTCATTTAATAAAACTACAACATTATCCTTTTGTGCATAATTAGTTGATTTTGAAATTTTTCTATTTATGAAATCATCTGTATCAGCTGAGAATGTTACACCGGTTCTATCTTTATTGAATGTTTGGTAGTTAGAGTAGTTGCTGTTTAAGATTTTATTTGCACTGTTGTACATTGCTTTTGCTCTTTCCATATCGCTCATTCCGGCATTTTCTTCAAATATAAATGCACCCCATACTTTCTCCAGTAGATCTAAACCGTAATCTTCTTTGCTTTTACTTTCAAGGTTATACGAATTCAAAATGCTATCCCATTTCATTATGTTGCTTCTTGCTTTTCTTAAATGTTCTAGTTTTTCGTTTTCTGTTAATATTTTTTCTGGATGTTCTTCATCTTTCCCTTTTTTGTCTTTAGTAATATACTTTTCATACTTGCCACACAAATACAAATTGTAGTTAACTAATGATTTGTAGAAATATATAAGAGATACCTCGAACTTTTCACCTCTGTAATCATCCAAATTGCCGTTTACGGCTCCCTTTAACTTTGATGATATCTTAACCGTGTATAATTCTTCAGCAATTTTTTCAGCTTCATCAAGATATTTTAAGGATTGATAATAATTTCCAGCTATATAATTAGCAGTTCCCTGTTCCATTTTTTTTACCAAAATGGAATTTTTACCGGAATAATAGTCTTTATTATTTACAGTCAAAACTGCCTTTTCTTTATTTCCTGCTTTCAGATCATTTCTTAATTCTTCCTTTAGTTTTATATAACTACCACTTGCGGCACAGGAACACAATAAAACACACGTAATAAATGCAATAACTTTTTTCATTTTAAAAATTAACCTCTCTATTACAGATTAAAAAAAGAAAATTCCTTTTTAAAGGAATTTTCTAAAAGATGTCTATATACTACAAAGAAAACTTTTTTTGTTTAGAATATTTTGTTGTTTCATATAAAGCTCTGGAAACTTCTTCACCGCTTTCTATATCGGTTAGTCTAATACTTAAAGAATATTCCTTTAGAGTTTTACCACCAAGTCTTTTATCTTCCATAACAACTTCACCGGATAGTATCAAATCAGCGCCTGATGCCTTACCTATACTTTTTATATCGGATTGTTTTACCATACCGCTGTTCTGATATTTAATTTCCTTTAAAATTCTATCTCTATCCTTAACAGAAATTAAATCAAATTCACCACTATCAAAAAACTCGTTTAATAGCTTGTTATTTAAAGCTTGTATTGGAAAATTATCCTCTGAGGTTTGATTTTCAACTTCTCCAATGAATATTTTTGGAGTTTTATTTCCATGTTCTGACAAATATCTCAAGTATCTTCTGTGAGTCGGTAGCTTCTCCACAATGTATTTTACAGCTAAATCTGTATCAGTGGCAACCCATTCATTTGTAACGGTCAATGCTTTTTCATCACCGGCGGCCGTTGTTAGTCTTTCAGCCTTCATTGTTGGTCCGCAGGCTGTTATTGCCATTGCCACCATACCAATCACTATAACTTTTTTCATTACTAACTCCATAAAATTAATAAAATCAATAAACTAATCAATTAAATTTACAAAATTATCTGCTATATATGTAGAAATTTTGTCCATACATCTATTGTATATCTGTTTATAATCTAAACCGGTATCAACCTCTTTTGCGTTTAAAGTAGCGATTGTTTTTCCGTTTTTATTTGAAGATAATTCAACCGTAACGGAATATTTTTCGAATCCTTTAACATCTAAGAATTCTTTATTCGTTGTGATTGTACCTTCAATTATTATATCAGCTTTACTTTCCTTTCCAACAACTTTACCAAAATGTGAGTTTATGTTAGATTTAACTATGCTTCGCAATTCCTTATCTTCAATTTTGATAAAGTAGTTTTTAGCATTAGCTATAACTTTGCTCTTAATGGTTGCAATTTCCTCATAACTTACAGTTTCTGGAATTTTTTTATCCGTCAAAAACATATACTGTGCGTTTAGTTTTTGTCTATCATTGAATAATTTTTCAAGTTTCACTACAGATGATGCTTTACCTTCTTCCAGCAAAATAGTTGACTGTTCATCTATGGAGTTAATTTGCAATTTTATCTCATCCGCTACCTTTTTTGTTTCCAAAGAGGCAAGAGCGTAAAATGTTCCATCTTTACCTTTAAAGGTTTTTAGTATTTTTACACCTTTTAAGATTCCAGATGCATCCTCCATTATTACCTCGCTAGACGTTTCCTTTACACCACTTTTTGTATTTGAAACTTCGTTTTTAAATGAACTATTTACTTTGGTTTCAAAATACCTTAAAATGTTATTTTTAGCATCAGTACTAGCTGTACTGCTTTTTTCACCGGTTCCAACAGCACATATATTACTGTTTTCACATTCACTTTGAGGATCATTTATCCATGTAGGTGTAACGTCTTTAGCGAACAAACTACTAGTTAGTGAAACACCAACTAGTAGACAGTAGAAAATACCATTAATTTTCATCTTGACTTACTTTTTCTTTAATACTTTCAGTAATTTGTTCTTTGTTTTCCATTGTTATATCTTTCATTATTTTATCAACGGAAGCATTAACAGCTCTGTTGTAGTTTTCTTTTGTCATTTTAACTAATGAATAACATTGGTATTTTGTAATGTCTTCACTAGCTCCTAAAGATACCAAATATTGTCTTTTTTGCCAGTATGTTTCTTCATTTTGAACACCTGCTAGGTTTAATTTTACAGTTTGTTTTAATTGTTCGCTACTCAATTCGCTAGCTTCACCATCTGTTGATTTTATAGCATTCTTGTATGCATCTTCTATAGTCATAGCTATTTCTGATGCTACAACAAGATTAGCTCTTGAGTTAGCTGTTTTTTCACACAATCTTTGGTTAACGTTTTCTGCCTTTGATACAAAGTACTTAAACTCATCTTTTTTTGAAGCCTTATACTTTTCCTTTTTTACCCATTTTGGTTCTGGTAAATAGGAAGCAGCTGTTATGTTATAGTCCTTTTTAATACCAGAACAAGCAACAACTGACAACCCCAATAAAGCTGACAATATAACTTTTTTCATAATAAAATATAATTGTTAAAACTATCACAGAATATAATATATTAATTTTAATAGTAAAGCAAAAAAATAATAACAGATTTTTTGAATATTATATTTACATTATTCCATTTTTTTAAAATATTTTTAATACTTAGCAAAAATCAATGATTTTTAATGAATTGTATTTTTATTGATTTAAACCAAGTCTATATTCATAAACAATCAAATTTTCCAGTATTCTTTGAACATAATTTCTAGTTTCCTTATAGGTTATAGACTCCATCCAATCTATAACCGATTCCATATCCTCGCTGTCCCTGGGGTCGCCGAAGTCATTAATCCACCTGCTGGTGGCCTTTGGTCCTGCGTTATAGGATGCTATGGCTAATATTTTGGAGCCATTAAATTGATTAACTAATTGATTTATATAATATGTTCCCAACTTTATGTTGTATTGTGGATCGTGTTTTAATTTATATTGATTATATGTTATGTGTAACTGGTTGCATAAAGATTTTGCTGTTGCCGGCATAATCTGCATAAAACCTATCGCTCCCACAGAACTTTCAGCTTGTATTATGAAACCACTTTCCTGTTTTATTATGGAGTGTATAAGGGCTATATTTTTATCATTTTTTCTAACCATTCTTAATATTGGAAATAGGTTGTCGATAAAAAATACCTGTCTGTAACTTGCCAGTTTTGATAGTGGTATCAATATTCTTTCATCATCCAATAGTCCTACAATTTCTATAACTTCTGCTATCTCACCTTTATTTTTTAGAAGTTTATTTATTAATTCCTTAAAGATAATATTTGCCTCTTCTCTTTTTCCATCATAGTTGTAGTATAATAAGGCTAATTTGACAGTACCGTTTTTATTTATGTTATCCATGTCGTTTTGGGTTATATTTGGTATATCCGGCAGTTCAAAATCCTTATATTCTTCACCATTTTTAGTTAAAATACTGTATTTAGCATAGTGTGATAATTGACCATAAAACGTAGTGGAATACTTTGACGATAAATCGTACCAATGAACCGCCTCTTTTTCTTTGTTTAGTTTTACCGCTGTTCTTCCGAGCCAATAGGCCGACCTTGCAACGGAAATTGGATAGGAAACAATTTTATGTATATTTTCAAAATGTTTATAAGCCGTATTATAATCATTTAGGTATCTTAGGGAAATCCAGCCAGCTAACCACTCCGCATCTGTATAGTCAACATTTTTGTAACCATTATAACTATTGGCTAAATTATAGGCCTTTCTATACTTTTTTTGCTTTATTAACTCTCTAACATAGATATGTTTATAATTCCACCAATACAATTCAGTATTTTGATAGTTTTTTATGTTAAATAATATATTTAAAACTTCATCATCATTTCCCATTTTTCTATGGTATCTAGCCTGTGCAAATAGGAAAGAATCATTATTCCTCAATTCTTTCGGTGTTATCTTTATTAGGTGCGATATAATTTTTGGTTTCTTTTCCATTTCTAATATATTTTCAAACATAATTCTATGGTTTCTGCTGTATATCATAGGTATAATGTTTTCTAACATTCCAATTTTTCTATTATACACATAATTTTCAGCTTTTTTTATTATATCTCCATCCATCATTCTATCACCAAAAGCCTTCAAAAATGCCATTTGTTCATTTTGATTAAAATCGTTTTCCAGCCATACCTTAACAATAATATCGTGTACGTCATTGTTAATTTTTGCACCGTCTTTTTTTGAATTTTTTAAATTATCTATTTTATCATTCAATAGCTTTATTATAACATCAATATTTTTGGTCGTAAACTTTTTAAAATAGTCTTTAACGTTTTCATATTTAACAATATTTCTTAAATAATAAATTTCTATCTTATTATTAAATAATTCAAATTCGGATAAAAAATAATTTTCAGTATTAAACTCGATTAATCCAATAACCTCACTGGGCGCCATATTGCTCATACTTTTAAACTTATTCAATGATATTACTGTATTTATGGCATTTCTAAAACCTTCATTTGATATCCTTTTTTCAAGTTTGTAGGCATCAAACCATCTTTCGTTTTTTATGTGTTTTTTTATTGTTTCATAGATACTTTCATCTTCTTTAGATAAGAAATAATTTGTTCTGTCCTTATCTCTTTCGATTTGATAAAATATTTTTCTACTTTTGTTTTTAGCAAAAACATCACTATTACCAAAAAAAAGTGACAGCAATACACTTATAACGATAAATCTACGAAAGTATTTCATTAACCTTAGTTTACATTTTAACAAAATGATATACAATCTTTTTAAAATGTCAAAGGAAATAAAAATGACAAAATAACATACTTTTATAATTTTTATAAAAATCATTTGAAAAATAAATATTAATGTATAACATCAAATCATATCAGTAATTTTTTATTAATCAAAATGTTAGAAAGTTTTTTCAATCCAAAGAGCGTTGCAGTTATAGGTGTTTCTGCCAACCCAAGTAAGCTAGGAGCAGTTGTATTTAACAACCTACTGGACGCAAAATTTAATGGAAAATTATATCCAATCAATCCAAAAAATGCAGGACAAGAATTATACGGTAAGATGTGCTACGGAAGCATTAAAGATGTTCCGGAAGCTGTAGATTTGGCCGTTATAGTTGTTCCGGCAAAGTTCACAATGGCAGCAATTGATGACTGTATAGTAAACAAAACAAAGAATATAAGTATAATTACTGCAGGTTTTGGTGAAGTTGGTAATCACGAACTGGAAGATGAAATTGCTAAGAAATGTAAAGAAAATAACATCGGACTGTTGGGTCCAAACTGTTTAGGTCACATATCAACATTTACAAACCTAAATGCAAGTTTTGCGGACGGTTTTCCACAAAAGGGTAATGTAGCATTTATTTCTCAATCCGGTGCCTACTGTTCAGCAATGTTGGATTGGGCTAGAGGTAAAGGAATAGGATTCTCTCACTTCATTTCAATAGGAAATAAAGCACAATTATCCGAAAAGGAATTGTTGGAGGCAATAAACGAGGATAAAAATACAACCGCCTTTGTATTCTATCTTGAAGGTCTGAAACATGGTCAAGAATTTTTGAAAACAGCAAGAGAAGTTGTTAAAACAAAACCAATAGTTATTCTTGAGCCAGGTAAATCAGCAAAGGCACAGGCTGCTTCACTTTCACACACCGGAAGCCTTGCTCCAAACTACAGAGTTATGGAATCTGCATTAGAAAAAAATGGAATAGTTCAAGCATACACAACCGGTGAAATGTTTGGTCTATTGGAAATTTTACAATATTCAAATCATAAAGATTTTGGTGGTAAACTGGCAATAGTTACAAATGCTGGTGGTGTTGGTGTTGTAACCAGTGATTCCTGTGAAAAATATGGACTTGATTTGGCTGTTCCAAGCGATGCCACAAAGGAAAAATTGCAATCCGTATTAACAGCTGAAGCATCCGTTAAAAATCCAATCGATGTAGTTGGAGATGCAAGAGCTGATAGATATGAAAATGCTTTAAAGGTCATTTGTGAATCAAAAGAATACAAAAATGTTTTGGTTCTCTTAACTCCACAAATGGTTACAGAACCAAAGGAAACTGCAGAAGTTATAGTAAAAATAGCAAGAGAATATAAAGATGTAAATATCTTTACAGCATTCATAGGTGGTAAAAAGGTTGCCGAAGGAACTGAGATTTTAGCGCAAAATCATATAGTAAATTTTGATGATTCCGATATGGCAGCAAATCTACTTGGAAAATTGAAAAAACAAGCAGAAGAGAAGAATAAAACCACAGCAACCGTTAAAACAAAAGAAGCTAGTGCAGAAATTAAGAATCTAGTTAAAGAAGCAATAGATCAAGGTTTAGCATCACTGCCACAAACAACAGTTAATAAAATTATGGAATACTATGGACTAGATTTTCCAAAATCTGGCAATTTTACAGACAAAGCGGAAGCTTTAAAGTTCTGCAAAGCATTATTCCCAAAGGCTGTTGTATTAAAGCTGTCAGCTCCAGATGCTCTGCATAAAACAGAAATGAAAGGTATTTACCTGAATGTTAATGATGAAGCAAAATTCGAAGAGGGTTGGGAAGGTTTATGGGCTTCCATAAACAAGTTCAATCTAAAGGGTGCTAGTGTTTTGATACAGGAAATGATAACAAAATCAACGGAAGTTATAGTTGGTGTCAACACAGATAAAACCTTTGGTAGAGTTATGATTTTCGGAACCGGTGGTATTTACACAGAGGTTATGAAGGATACATCTTTGAGAGTATTACCAACAGGTGAATTTGATGAAATGATTAAAGAAACAAAGGTTGGAACAATTCTGAACGGTGTTAGAGGTGAAGCTCCAAAGGCAGTTAAACCGTTGGCTGACACATTGGCAAAAATTCAACAGCTTGTCATTGCTCTACCGGAAATTAAATCGATAGATGCTAATCCAATTTTGGTAACAGACGACAGAGCTGTGGTTGTTGATTTTAAGATGATTTTGAAATAAATAACAACCAAAAAAGAATAAAAGTAAAGGGAGGGGTAACCACCAACGGTTGTTGGTGGTTATTTTGTATTTATAATTTTTTATTTTATGTTACAAACAAAACTATTGACTTATATTTAAAGTTGGAATATCTTTTTATAAAAAACAAACACTATTAATTCTATGTTAGTAAATATAAATAGTAATTTTTCGCTAGGTATTCACCTGCCGGATTATATAAAAGAAAAGGTCAATAAAGATATATCAAAGTACTTTGAAACAGCTATAAATACTGATGTATTTTTTAGTAAAAGTGGTAATAATTTTAAAACAAATATCGTTGTAAATGATGGATCAAAAAGAGGGGTTATAATGAAGGCCTCTGCTGAATCTGATGATATATATAACTCTTTTGATTTAGCATTAACAAAGGTTATTAAACAATTAAGAAAACATAAGGATAAACTAAGAAACTACAGAAAAAAGGTAGCGGAACTAAAGGCAAAAAATAGTGATTTACCGTATATTTTGGCCGATAGATTTATACTTAAGGAAAATATGAAAGAAAATTTTGAAGATGAAAATATTGAAGAAACTAAAGGCGGTAACGGTAATAATGAAATTAAATATGATTTTAACGTTATAGAGGAAAAGAAAACGGAGATAGAAGAATTAAGTATAGATGAAGCACTTATGAAAATGGATCTGATGAATTTGCCGGCATATATGTTTGTAAACAGGGAAAATAAACGAATGAACGTTGTTTATAAAAGAAGTGACGGCAATATTACTTGGATAAATCCTCAAAAATAAAATTGTTTTTACTCGCCGCTCCGCAACGGCGAGTTTTTATTTTCCTCCACCCGCTCATTTTAAACCAAGGTTAAAAATCAACACTTTTTTTGATGAATATGTAATATTTATTACTTCTTTTTTTATCCTTATTTAATTCTTATTTAACTCTCATTTAATCATTATTTAACTATTCTTTTATTATCTTTTTCTTATTATTTTCTTCTCTCTAACCACATATATTTATAATCCATTCCACTGTTCAATTTAAACCTTACTTTTTTTACACTATTTTTAACAAGTATAACATTACATATATAACACAATCATGAGCAGAACATTCTTCAAAAATAATAGTAATAACACTAACACTAATACTACCAATACTAATATTATTACTACCATGGTTATTACTGTCATAATAACCATGGTAGTAATAACAATCATAATGGGTAACAATAATATTAATAATAGTAATAGTATTAATAACAATAGTAATATAAGTAATATTAATAGTACTATAAGTAACACCAACACCCTTAACCTCATCACCAACTCCTATGCCCTAGGTAACAGTAGTTCCTCCTGTCTAACCAGACAGGGTAATGAAATAGTCTACAACTCTAAAGGTAAGAACTGTATACTATTAAGAACATTAAATCCAACAGAACACAGTAAAGTAACTGATAATATATTAGAAAGAATAAATGGTAAAGGTTGTACATTAACCAATTCAGATAACTATGTTAATGCAGAATCCATAGCAGGTAAAACCATGACCAGCGGTTCTACTTTAACGGTAAACTGTAATCAGGGTTTCACCGGAAACATAATACTATCCTGTGATGATGGAGTAAAGAGTAACATAGGAAAAGATAATGAATGTACAGCAATAGTTAATAATTGTACACC
>JAFVEQ010000025.1 GCA_017475895.1 Rickettsiales bacterium | reverse complement strand
TATTAATGTAATTTAATCATTTAAAGAGAATAAAAAAAGGAATAAAATAAGAATTAAATAAGAATAAAATAAGAAGTAATAAATATTACATATTCATCAAAAAAACTGTTGATTTTTAACCTTGGTTTAAAGTGGACAGATAAAAAAAATAAATTATAAAAGAAAAACAACTCAAAGAGGATCAATATGAAGCAGTAAAATACCAGAAATAGTTTATAAAATAATAAATTAAATTTTTGCCAACTACTTTTGAATTATATGAGTGAAAATGTGTGTATAAACAGAGTCTTTCTTTAGTGTGGTGTTGAATTTCCAAAAACAAGAACGACCAATGGAAGTAAGCTTTTATTGGTAACTTGTTGTCCATCTGTTGTTTGCTAAGGCAGAGCGAAAGAGTCAAATATTACAAATTTTATCTTTTAAATCTATGGATTTTTAGACGTTATTAATCTTGTCTTTTAGGTCTTGTATTTTTACCTTTAGCTGTTCATCCTGTTCGTTATTTACAAAATTATTTATATTTAAATCAGCTGTTTCGTTTTCTTCTTCATTTGTCAGAGTGTCCACATCTAGATCTTCTAAACTTTGTGTATCAACATTAAAATCTTCATCCACATCGTCTGGTCTGCCATCGGTTGTTGTGTTATTTACGGTATTAATGTCGAAATTTTCCATTGGATTACTGCTGTTCTGTTCCTCCTCTTCGTCTTCGCCGACATTATCCACATCATCCATGTTTGGTTCATCTTCATTATCTTCATTTTCCGCATAATTGTCATCGTTCATTTCATTAACATCAACAACTTCTATGTTACTTGGTATCTCTTCGCTTGTTGTTGATTCTGGAGCTAATTCTTCTGTATTTTCATAGCTTTGTGTATCTTCATAGTTTTGTGTATCATCTACACTTGTATCTTCGGCGGTTTCTGTATAATTTACATTTTCTTCTGGATTACCTGATTCAACCTCATTGTTTTCGCTATATTCTTCGGTGTTTTCTTCATTATTTTCTTCGTTATTTTCATAGTAGTTATTGTTATTTTCTTCGTTATTGTAACCACTACCACCATTCATAATATCATTCAGTTTGCCATTTATGCTTTCAATGTCTTCCTGTATCCAAGATATATTATTCATAATTGTTGTTTTGTCTTCGCCGTTTAGCATATTGCTAATATTATCAATTTTTACATTGATATCGTTCAAAATTTCTGCATTTTCGTTGTTTGTGTTTGCATCTGTATTACTGTTGTTTACACTTACATTTTCAACTGTTTTCTGTAGAGTAATTAGCGATGTATTTATTGGAGCAACTAATGCAGCAACATTTTTATTGTATTCATCGATCTTTTGTAGTACTTCGCTATTATTGTTGGTTGTGTCTTTTGGAGTTGTGGTGCTTGTGTTTTTCATTATTGTGGAAATTACTTCGCTGTTTAAATTCATTGTGTCTCTTACGGCATTGGTACCGTCAAGTACTTTTTTTAGGTTCAAACTGCTTTCCGTTGCTAAATTTAGTAAAGTATTGTCCGTTATGATTTTTATAATATCACTTAACTTGTTGTTTAATATGTCAATTTTTATGTCAAGATTGTCGTATTTTTCATCCTTTTCAATACTGTTCTGTGACATTTTATCACTAAATCTTTTAAAAGAATAAACATCTCTGTTGTCTTTGAATTCTAATATGATTGAAATAATTAGAAGCAAAACTATACTTGAAATTAAAATTAACATAAATATTATAAAAATAATTATTTTGAGGAAATAATATATTTTATTTTTAGTTTTTCAATAAAAAATTTGGGAATTTTATGAGAGATAATCTGTCAGTTATTATTTTAAGTGCCGGAAAAGGTACCAGAATGAAATCAACTATATCAAAACCACTGCACAAGATTGGTAATTTGGAAATGATAAATCATGTGATAAATACAGCAAAACAGATGAATACGGACGAAATTGTTGTGGTTGTTTCGGAAGAAAATAAAGAACAAATAGATAAAAACATATCGGATACAATTAAAACTGTTGTGCAGTATGATAGAAATGGAACTGGTGGGGCAACAAAAGTTGGTTTTGGGGAAATAAAGAATAAAAATAATAAAATACTTGTTATGTATGGTGATGTGCCTCTGATAAGGCTGGAAACATATCAGGACATGATAAATAAGGTGAATGATGATGTGGCGGTTGCGGTCTTGGGTTTTAATACAGGTGATGTAAGAAATAAATATGGCAGATTAGTTCTTGACGGTAAAAATAAACTCACAAAAATACTTGAATTTAAAGATGCCAATGATGAAGAAAGGAAAAATACGTTGTGTAATGCCGGTATTATGGTTATAAATGGAAAATATTTGGAAAATTTTCTGAATAAATTGAACAATAATAATGCTAGTGGAGAATACTATTTGACCGACGTGGTTGAAATGGCAATAGGTGGCGGTTTACAGGTTGATTTTACTATTGCGGAGGAGGATGAAGTTATGGGTGTAAATTCTAGAAATCAACTGGCGGAAGCGGAAAAAATATTTCAAAATAAAAAAAGAAAAGAGTTTATGGAAAAGGGGGTAACGCTCATTAATCCTGATTCTGTGTACTTTTCCTATGATACAGAAATTGAAAATGATGTGGTTGTGGAACCAAATGTTGTATTTTTAACCGGCGTGAAGGTACACAGTAATGTTGAAATACGATCGTTTTCATATCTGGAAAACTGCGAAATAAAGTCCGGTGCCATTATAGGACCATTTGCCAGAATAAGACCAAATACTTTAATAAATGAAAATGTACACATTGGTGATTTTTGTGAAATAAAAAAATCAAATATCGGAAAAGGTACAAAAATAAATCATTTGTCCTACATAGGAGATTCAACTATAGGTGAAAATACAAATATAGGTGCTGGTACGATAACCTGTAACTATGATGGTTATTCAAAATTCAAAACAAACATAGGTTCAAATTGTTTCATCGGATCGAATACAATTTTTGTTGCTCCGGTGAATGTTGGTGATGATGTACTAACCGGAGCCGGTAGTGTTATAACAAAAGATGTAAGGACAAAATCCCTAGCCATAACAAGAGGCGAACAAAAAAACATTGATAATGCTATGGATAGGTACAGAGAAAGAAAACAAGCTATCAAAAATAACAATAGATCTTAGGTTTAAGACTATTATCTACTGTTTTTTGAAAAAACAGTCTTTACACACGGGATAGTACTTTACAAGTTCATTTTCAATTTGCACAAGGTCGTTGCTTTGGCTTTCTAGTTTTGTGTATTCGGCAACGCCTTTTCTGCCGCACATTTCACAATCGGCTTTTAGCTGTATTTCAGCATCAACAAGATCTTTTATGGCGGTGTAGGTTGGCCATTTGCTGCCGTCCGCTATTCTGTCTAATCCGAATATGTATAAACTTCTGTTGTTGTCTATGAAATGTCTCACGGTATCAGCCATTATTGGTGCCTGTATAAATTGAAATTCATCAATCATAACCACATCCGCCTTTGAATTAATACACTCTTTAATATTGTTTAGGGTTGTGCAGGGAACAGTCTCATCATATGCTCTCGATTTTATATAACCAACATCTCTAGTATCGATGCTGTTTTTAAAACATTCTACTGTGATACCTTTGCTACTGAAATCATTATACATCTCAATTAATCTGGCACTTTTACCGCTTTTCATTGGTCCTGATATTAGAACAACTTCTTTTTTTCCTATTTTTTCTTTCATAATTTCTGCCTTTATTTTTTAATAAATTCCTGCTGAAATTAGCATATTTCTAACATCGTATAATGGTAGACCAATAATATTTGAATAGGATCCATCTATCCTTTTTATAAAACATTCAATATAACCCTCGACCGACAAACCTCCGGCACAACTGTAGTTTATTGCATTATTTTTTTCTTTTAAAACATCTTCCAAATCTCTTTGATTTAGATGTTTAAATTTTGCTTTGGTTAATACTAGTTTTTTTGAGATACTTCCATCCTTTTTTATCAGATATACTGCGGTGTATAGTTTTATGTTTTTACCGGAATATAATTTCAAAAATGATTTAACATCTTCTACATCTTTAGGCTTTTGTATTATTCTGTTGTTGACGGAAACTATCGAATCTGCCGATAAAATGTTTTCATTTTTGTGATATTTAGCTACAAATTCTACCTTTTCTCTGGCTACTCTTTGAACGTAATCCTCAGGTTTTTCTTTTTTAAGTGGTGTTTCGTCTATGTCTGCTGGCTGCACTAACTTTGGAAATACGCCAATTTTATTCAGTAATTCTAGTCTGTTTTTTGATCCTGAAGCTAATATAATATCTGTCATACTGCTACAACACCTTTGATTGTTGGATGACACTGGTAATTTTGTAGTTCAAAGTCGTCATATTCAAAACTGAAAATATCATTTTTATTTTTGTTTATTTTCATTGTTGGAAGAGGGTAGGGTTCCCTTGACAGTTGTAGTTTAACTTGATCTATATGGTTTAGGTATATATGTGTATCGCCTGTGGTGTGTACAAAATCACCCAGTTCTAAATTACAAACCTGTGCCATCATCATGGTTAAAAGTGCATAGGATGCTATGTTAAATGGAACACCTAAAAAACAGTCGGCTGACCTTTGGTAAAGTTGACAACTTAGTTTGTTGTTTATTACATAAAACTGAAACATTGTGTGACACGGTGGTAAGGCCATTTTATCAACATCCTGTGGATTCCAAGCGGAAACTATAATTCTTCTGGAATTCGGGTTGGTTTTTAGTGTATTGACAACATTAGTTATTTGATCAACTCCGTTAAAGTTTCTCCATTGTTTACCATACACAGGTCCTAAATCACCGTTTTCATCGGCCCATTCATTCCATATTCTTACGCCGTTATCCTGAAGATATTTTACATTCGTATCACCCTTTAAAAACCAAAGCAGTTCGTATATTATTGATTTTAGATGAATTTTTTTTGTGGTAACTAGTGGAAAACCTTCGTTTAAATTATATCTGGTTTGTGTACCAAACAGCGATATGGTACCAACACCGGTTCTGTCTTCTTTTTTTATACCATTATCAAGTACATTTTTCAATAAATCTAGATACTGTTTCATAAAAAATACCTTTAAAGTTTATAAAATCATAACAACTACAATTCATCAATTTTTTCAACACGTCTAACGTGTCTACCGCCGGTAAAATCTGTATTTAAAAATACTTTTAGATTTTCAAGAGCTGTTTCTGTACCTATAATTCTTGCACCCATACATAGTATATTGGCATTATTATGTTCTCTTGTTAATTTAGCTTCCAAACTGTTGTGACACAATGCTGCTCTTATTCCTTTATATCTATTTGCTGAGATTGACATACCTATGCCGGTTCCACATATCAACACCCCGCAATCTGCTTCTTTATTCAGTATTTTGTTGACAACTTTTTTGGCATAGTCCGGATAATCAACGGGATCCTGCGAATTTGTACCAAGATCTTCGAGGACGTAGTCACCATCCAGATGGTCAATTAAAAATTTTTTTAATTCAACTCCTGCTCTGTCGCAGGCTATAGCGATTTTTTTCATAGTGTTACCATAAATATTTAAAACCAATAATAAAACTACTTTTATCGTCGAGACTTATTAAATACTCCGACGTTGTATTTCTGTATGTCCTTGTTAACTTTATGTCTTTTATAGTGTTGAAATACTTATATTTTATAAAAATCATAGATCTTTCATCATACATATAGTCAGCACCTATATAAAATTGATAGACTGGTATAACTCCACCCTTATCTTTGTTTGCATAGTATATGGATGAGAGACCAAAATTTTCTGAAAATTTATTCCTAGCAATTCCAATACCAGCACCAAAGAATGGTACAATTTTTGAATAGTTATTTTCAAAAAAGGCATTCAGCATGTAAACTTGATTTGTCATTTCAACCTTTATATCATCAAATTTTACACTACTGTTCTTTAGTTCGTAGAATTCAATACCAAGTGCAAAACTGTTTGTAAAATACAGACCAGCTTCTGCTGAGAATGAATCCTTAAATTTACTGGAATTTTCGCCACTATAAATTGTATCATCTGATTTGTTATTTATTTCATCTATTGTAATTTTTCTGTTTATGAGATAACCAACTGATGTGTAGTACCTACCTTTTCTATCGTTTTTTATCATGTTATTTGATGGTTTATATTTTAGCTTTCCTTTATATTGATTTTCTATCTGATCTGCATTTGTGTATCTATTCTTTGTTTTAGTTTTTATACCCTTATTTACGTTTTCAATTTCTAAATTGTTTGGCAACATAAAATAGACTTCAGCCTCAGCAGAAGATAAAAAAAATAAAAATAATAAACAACAAATAAAAATCATATTATCTACTCAAAATCAATTATAATATCACCGGTATTAACTAAATCGTTGTTTTGTTTGTGGACTTTTTTCACAACTCCTTCAAAATCAACTCTTATAATATTCTCCATTTTCATAGCCTCTATTGAATAAAGTTCCATGCCGGCCGTAACCTTATCTCCATCCTTAACTTTAATCTTGAATATTTTACCTGTTATTGGAGCTTTTAGCTGTTTCATTTTTTTGTTTTTGTCAACCTCTGGCATAAACTGCTCCAATTCAGATATTCTCGGTGTTCTTACGGTTACATATATTATTGATCCCATATATTGAAATGTGTAATTTCCGGCGTAGTCGGTAAATAATATTTTTACATTTACTGGTTTATCATTTATTATACTTCTGAATATACTATCACCATATTGCCATGCTGTTTTTAGTAGGTTATAGCCAGTTCCGTATTCTACGCCAAAGCTACCGTCGTTATTTAATCGAGCATTACATAGGTATTTTTTACCATCTATATCCACAACAATTTTTTCATTATTATTGCTACTGCGTCTGTTTTTTACTATACCACCGGTTATGTTTCTGATTCTATTTTGGTAATTTGTATACATATAAAGTGCTACGCTAAGCAAAACACTTTTTTTCTTTGTTTCTATTTCGTTTTTATTAAAACCAGAAGAAAATTCATCTCTTATGAACGATGTATTAATATCACCTTTTAAAAATCTTTCATTATAGGTTATAGTTTCCAAAAATCCTATATTGTGTGCTATACCGGTAATGAAAAAACTACCCAATGCCGATTGCATTTTTTCTATACAGCTTTGTCTGTCGTTGCTGTAGGTTAGTAGTTTACATATCATGCTATCGTAGAATGAGCTTATTTCATAACCCTCGTAAACGCCTGTATCTATTCTTACACCGTCAATATTATTTGGTTCCATGTATTTATTTATCCTACCAGACGATGGTAAAAAACTCCTTGATGGATCTTCGGCACAGATTCTGCTTTCCATAGCCCAACCGGTCAACTCTATATCCTTTTGGGTAAATGGTAGTTTTTCACCCCTGGCAACTCTTATCATCAACTCAACCAAATCAACACCAGTTATTAACTCTGTCACACCGTGTTCCACCTGTAGCCTTGTGTTCATCTCCAAAAAGTAAAAATTTTTATTTTTGTCCATCATACATTCAATGGTTCCGGCGGAGTAATAGCCAACTTCCTTGCACAAAGATACGGCCTGTGAATACATTTTTTGTCTTGTTTTTTCGTCTACAAATGAACTGGGGGCTTCCTCAATGATTTTTTGATTGTTTCTTTGTATTGAACACTCTCTTTCACCTAAACAAACGACATTTCCGAACTTATCACCTATAACCTGAATTTCTATATGTCTTGGATTTTCTATGAATTTTTCTATGAAAACACGACCATCATTAAAACTGTTTATTGCTTCGTTTGTGGCAATTTCAAATGCTTCTTTGACATCCTCCAGATTGTCAACTTTTCTTATACCTTTACCACCACCGCCGGCTGACGCTTTAATCATAACTGGTAATCCTATTTTTTCAGCTATTTTAACAGCCTCGTTAGAATCCTTTATAACTCCTTCATAACCCGGTACGACATTAACACCAGCTTTTTTTGCTATTTTTTTTGATTCTATTTTATCTCCCATTTTTTTTATTGCTTCCACAGGTGGAGCAATGAAATTAATTTTTTCTTCCTCCAGTCTTTTGGCAAACTGTGCATTTTCTGATAAAAATCCATAACCTGGGTGAACGTATGTGGCACCGACATTTTTTGCTATATTTACTATTTTTTCTATGTTTAAATAACTTTCACTTGCGGCTGAACCACCCAATAATATTGCTTCATCTGCCAGTTGTACATGTAATGAGTTGGCATCTGCTTCGGAATAAATAGCAACTGTTTTTATACCCATCTTTTTTGCTGTTTTCATGATTCTGCAGGCGATTTCACCTCTATTTGCCACTAATATTTTTTCTTTGTTGTACATAATACCGTATTATTTTTAATTTCGTATAAAACTACTTTTTATTATAAAAATAACAATTTTTTTTTCAAGAACAATTAATTAACTACTTAATAAAATTTACATTTACTTTATAAAAATATGGTTTATAATGGTGTCAGTTGTTAAGTAAGATTTTTATGTCAACGTTAGTAAATTTTTTAATTTGTATTGCATCTTTTATAGTGGTTTTATCGGTTGTTGTATTTGTTCATGAATTTGGACACTACATAGTTGCTGTATGGAATGGTGTGAAAGTAGATGAGTTTTCTATTGGCTACGGTAGAGAAATTTTTGGTTGGATAGACAAAAAGGGAACTAAATGGAAAGTGTGTCTGCTTCCGTTTGGTGGATTTGTGAAGTTTTTTGGAGATGAGGAGGCTTCGTCATCTTTAGTAAACGCGGAAAAACTAAATAAAATGGCCGAAGAAGATAAAACGAAGTGCTTATACTTCAAAAATGTATATCAAAGAATAGCGGTTGTGGGTGCTGGTCCTGTTTTCAATTATATTTTGGCTGTTGTTTTGTTTTCGATATTTTTTGCTTTTAGGGGTTTGGTCAATTTTTCTAATAGAGTTACATTTGTTGCAGAAAATAGTCCGGCAGAGCGGGTTGGTATACAGGTGGATGATGTTATTTTAAGTATTGATGGTGATAAAATAAAGAATTTTGAAGATATACAGATGAAAACTGCTTTATCTTTAGGAGAGAAAATGGATATAGTTGTAAAAAGAGGTGACGAAATTGTAAATATATCCGTTAAACCTGAAATTGTTGAAAAGGATGATGGTTTTGGTAATACCGTTAATGTTCCAGTATTAGGTATTGGTTCTAATGAACCAAAGTATATAAAAATTGGGGTATTTGGCTCCGTAAAAGAAGGATTTAAACAAATTCACAAGATAAACACCATGACAGTGAAAGCCCTAGGACAGATTATAACCGGAAGGCGAGGTCTCGACGATATGAGTGGACCGGTTAAAATTGCTAAATATTCCGGCGAAGCTATGAAAAATGGTTTTATGTCAATTATTTATTTTATGGCCTTGATTTCCACAAGTTTAGGGTTTATGAATCTGTTGCCAATTCCGGTTTTGGATGGTGGTCATCTGTTGTTTTATATAATAGAAGCGATAAGAAGAAAGCCTTTAGATGAAAAGATTGAGAATTTTTTAACTAAAATTGGTTTTTCAATTTTGATTGTTTTAATGATTTTTATTACTTTTAAAGACATAATGGGAATTTTTTGATGAAAAACAGATATATTAGACCTAGAAGTTGTCTATATCTATTTTTGGGGGTGTTATTATTTTCTATCAATGCATTTGCTACGGAATATACAATAAATAAGATTGTGTTTGATGGTAATAGAAGATATAATGATATCGAATATGCTAAGTATGTTGGTGTGGAAATTGGTGATAACTTTGCGCCAGAAAAATCAAATGAAATAGTTAAAAATTTATATTCTAGCGGATTAGTCGATGATGTTCATGTGGAATTTAAAAATAATGTTTTACATATACGCATAACTGAAAAAGAATTTGTAAAAAAAATAACATTTGTTGGTAATAAAAAGTTAAAGGACGACACCATAAAGGAAAACCTGAAATTAAAGGTTAAAGAAGCTTTTTCCTACAAGTTGCTAAACGAAGATTTAGAATTTATTAATGGTTTTTATAAACAACTTGGTATGTTTAATACAAAAGTTGATTATGAGATAAAAAAGGATGACAATAATTTGGTGGAGGTCGTTTTTACTGTAAAGGAAAGTAAAAAAAGTAGGATAAAAAATATATACTTTATAGGTAACAATGTATATGGAGCCGATAAATTAAAAGATGTGTTGTTTAGCAGAGAAAACAGATTTTATAGGTTTGGTAAAAGAATAAATTATGATAGTAACATGTTGGAATATGATTCCTACATGTTGAGAATGTTTTATCTATCATCTGGATATATAGATTTTGACATAAATTCTGTAAATGGAAAATTTAACAGTGAGGATAATACTTTTGATATAGTTTTCGATATAAACGAAGGTGAGAAGTATACATTTGGTAATGTTGATGTTGTGGATAATTTTGGAAATATTGATGTGGATATTGTGAAAGGTATAACAACAATAAAAAGCGGCAAAGTATTTAACTTAAGTGTCGTTAACGGTAATGTTGATAAAATAACTGACTATCTGTATGATTTAAATAATCGTTTCTTTATTGTTAATATGCAGATATTGCCAAACAAAACACTAAAAACGGTTAATGTTAATTTTGTTATTGATAAAACTGAAAAATACTATGTTGGAAAAATAAAGATAAAAAACAACAGCAGGACTCTTGATAGTGTGATAAGGCGGAAGTTGACGATACTGGAGGGTGATCCGTACGATGAAAAGGAAATTGAAAAATCGTTGAGAAAAATTAGAAACCTTGGATTTTTTAAGTCGGTTAGCTATAGTAAGACCGAAAGTTTAATTAAAAATCAATATGACATCACAATAAAAGTTGAGGAACAGAGTACTGGTTCTGCTACCTTTGGTGTTGGTTACAGCAGTAGTTATGGTATAAATGGAAGTGTTGAGCTAAGCGAAAGAAATTTATTGGGTACCGGTAATTCACTAAATTTTGGAGTAAGAGTAAACAAATACAACAACTACTTTTCATTTGGTTATACAGTGCCAAATATATTTGATACGAATGTTGTTGGTGGTTTTAGGTTGTTTTATCAAAAGCTGAATAATATAAAAAATTCAAATTCAAATTTAGGTTACAATAAGATGGAAAGAAGTGCAAGAATATTTGCTACCTATGATATAACAGACTTTTTATCACAAACTTTAAGTTATAGCTTTAAGTATTATGAATTGGATAATGTAGTAAAGGCATATGATGGTATATTGTCCAACAGGGACGATAGGATTTCTGAAATTTCAATGAACCTTTCTTATGATAGGAGGGATAGTTACTATAATACAACTAGTGGTTATTTGCTAAGTTATGATATTGACTATGCTGGTTTATTTGGAAATAAGGACTATTTGAAAAATACATTCTATGCAGCATATTATTATCCACTGTATTCGGATAAATTAATACTTAAAGTTGAAGGAAAATATGCTAAAATTAAGTCAATAAATAATAATCCGCTATTCCCTGATGACGGTTTTTACTTAGGCGGTTATAATATGAGAGGTTTTGAAAGTGGTGGTGTTGGTCCTAGGGTTAAGGGCAACGAACTCTTGATTGGTGATTATGGTTTGTCGGGAACTACACTATACTATTTTAATACGGAGGTTAAGTTTCCATTATTTTTGCCACAGGAATTTCAGATATTTGGTATATTTTTCTTTAACGCCGGTTGTGTTACTGGTATAGAAGATAACCCAAAGGTTAATAAAAGTTTAATCTATGATGATAATAACATGAGGTCGGCAGCTGGTTTTTCAATATTATGGCAATTACCAATTGGAAATCTAAGTCTAGATTTTAGTAAAACCATAAAGAAAGAAAATTATGATCAGGATGAGCATTTCAGGTTTAATATAGGAACAATGTTTTAGAGTGTGGCTGTATGGAGGTTGATAACAGTATTGAGTATATAGATGATATAAAGAGACTGAGAACTGTTTGTAATTATATAAAAAAGAATGTGGATGTTGTTGGTATAGATACAGAATTTATAAGAAGAAATACATACTATCCGGAGCTGTGTTTGATGCAGGTGATTTATTTTGATACTATTCAAAACAGCTACAGAATTGCCGTTGTAGATGTGTGTAAAATAAAGGATATACGGGTTTTTTTACCCATATTAAACAAAAGGACAATTAAAAAAATATTTTTTTCCTGTGGACAGGACCTAGACTCCTTTGTTTTTTTGATGAACAAAAGTGCAAAAAATATAAAAAATATAGATGATCTTCAGGTTATGATGGAGTTTTGTGGCTATGATGCAAATATTGGGTATGCTGATTGTGTTAAAAAGGTACTAGGTGTTCCTCTAAAAAAAGATAAACAACTGCAGATTAGTAATTGGAAAAAAAGACCATTGACTAAAAAACAAATCATGTATGCATCAAATGATGTTGTGTACTTAATTAAAGTATATGAGGCGTTGTATAAGATAATTACAGGAAATCGTAATTATGAATATTATCTGGACGAAATGAAGCATATAATTAAAAGCAAAAGTGTTGATGATTTAGTTGAAAATTCATGGAAAAAAATAAAATTTAATCTTCATAAAAAAAATATTGGCTACGTTATATTACTTAAGGAGCTGTGTAAATGGAGGGAAAAAAAGGCTATAGAACTAAATAAAACTAGACTATCTATAGTCAATGATTCCGTATTGGAAGAAATAGCTGACAATAAACCAAAAAATACCAGCGAGCTGAAAATGCTATATATGGATAATTTTAATTTGCTAAATCTTAAAAAAGAGTATAAAACAGAGATACTTGATATTGTTAATAGTTTTGTTTCCGGATATGGTAGTTTATATAAAAATGGTGTGTATTATGTATATGAAAAAGGCTTTCCATACAGGTCTACACTTGATAGAATATATAATGAAATAAAGAATATTTCTGCTAAATGTAACATTAATGTATCTAGGTTTATAAATAGGGCGGAAATTATATCTCTGATGATGAAGTATGAGAGAAAAAAGCAGGTTTTATATGGCTGGAAAAAAAAATTGCTGGGGCAATTTTTCTTGAAAACCGTTGATAATACTATATAATTTTGATCTGAACAAAAATACAAAATACTATTGATTTATTAAAATAAAGTAATACAATGGCTAGCATAAGCCTTAGTGGCTAGTTTTTATTAATTAATAAACTCTTAATAATATGCACAAGAACGACTTAGTTAAAATTATTGCTGAACAGACAGGCCAACTCCAAAAGGATGTTGATATGTTTATAACAGCATTTGTAGGAAACATTAAAAAAGCCCTACAAAAGGAGGACAAAGTAACATTGATTGGCTTTGGTACATTCAGTGTTGTTAACACAAAGGAAAAAACTGGTAGAAACCCACAAACTGGTAAAGAGATTAAAATCCCAGCTTCCAAGAGAGTAAAGTTTAAACCAGGAAAGGGCTTAAAAGAAGAAGTTAAAGAATGCGGAAACAAAAAATGTAAAAGAAAATAGTTCATTTTTTGCATTTTTAACAAGAAGAGGTGTTGATACAATACCTCTTTTTTGTATTTTTATATTTATTATAAATTGTGTTGATTTATTATATTTTAGTATAAATTAGAAGTAGTTTAAATAGATTATATCTCATGAGAAAAATTACTTTTTTAATAGTTTTAACACTGGCTTTTACGTGTGTTAATGTTGAAGGTTTTACTACCGAAGCGTCAAAAAACAATGATAGTAGCACAAAAACCAACAGTACATCAAATAACAGTAAAAATAATAAGGATAATAAAAATAAAAAACAGTTCAAACAATTGGGAAAATTATCAAAACAAGAAAAAGCTGATGGTGAAAATGATATGAATTTTGACGATAAAAGACCACCTAAACCACCGAGACCACCAAAAGATAAAAATGGAAAGGGTGATAAAAATTCAATGAACAGAGAGGATATGAAAGATAAACAGGATATGAGAGACAGAGAGGATATGGAAGAGGAAAAAAATGAAGACAATAGAATATTCAAGAAAAAATTGATAAAAGATAACCAAGATAGTAATTTCAAGAGCGGTGATTTTGAGGAGGATGGAGATTTTGATTTTATGGGAGATTTTGACGAAAAAGATTTTGATTCTGCAAATTGGAAGGATGATAAAAAACAACAAAACGCTCCAGCAAAAAGCAATAATAATAAGAGTAAAAAGAAGAATAACTATGGTTTAAATTCTGGTGAAAAAAATACTAAAGAGAATTAAAATATCATAGATCGTCTTAGTTTTATATAAAATATTAAAAATGACCCATATTTTATGTAAAATATTAAAATTTACTTGATTTTTTGATTTTCATAGAATATAATCTTTGTAGACATATATTTTGTATTATTTTAGCGATGGCTAATGGAAAAATAGAGGCTGATCCATTGTTTTTAGGTCTAACTAGACCGAGTATGATATTGGGTGTAACGTACATTTATGCAGCACTGAATGCTATTGGTTCCATAATGGCCTTCATTATAACAAGTAATTTTATATACCTTTTAGTTATGATGCCAACGCTTCATGGTATTGCTTATTTTATATGTTTAAAAGAACCATTAATGATAGAGCTTGTGATAATGAAAACTAGTAATTTTAATTTATGCCCGAATAAAACTTTTCATGGGGGAGTTAACTCCTATGATGTTTACTAACATTTTTATTGTGTATGTTTAAAATTAGAATTGGTAATAATCTGGCCGAAAGGCAACGATACACATCTTCCGAAAGATCATCGGCAGATTTTATACCATACTACCTACACTGTAAAGATGATGTCATTTTGCTAAAGGATAATAGTTTAATAAAGGTTATAAAGGTTAGTGGTTTTTCATTTGAAACAGCTGATGATGATGATATAGATATTAAAAAAAATGCCAGAAACAACCTGTTGAAGGGTATGGCATCCGGAAACTTTGCTCTGTGGTTTCACACCATAAGAAGAAGAGAAGAAGCCTATCCGGGTGGTGATTATTCAAATATTTTTACCAAGAGATTAAATAAAGAATGGAAGGATAGACACAGCGGTGACAAGTGTTTCGTTAACGAACACTACATAACAATAGTCAGAAAAGAAGATACCGCTGGTATGGCTAAGGTTGGAAACATGTTTAGTAAACTAAGGTCTAAAGCGGACAAGGGTGCTAAAACTAAAGCGTTTAAGGATGCCATAGCGGAATTGGACGAAATTGCGGAAAGGGTGCTGAATGGTTTCAGTAACTATAGGGCGGAGATGCTATCACTGAGAGAAACGGTTGATGGTGTTTATTCTGATATATTGAAGTTTTTAGGTGTTATAGTTAATTGTGGACAAATACAGGATTACAGACTTTCTCCAATACCATTGGATCACTACATACAGACTAACAGATTGTACTTCGGTCAAAAGGTTTTTGAGGTTTTAACGCCAAATGGAACAAAATATGGTGCAATAGCTTCCATTAAGGAATACAGACCATCCACGAATGCCGGAATATTGGATGGTTTTTTACAAATGCCTTTCGAATTTATAATATGTCAATCCTACGTTTACATCAATAGAATGGTTGCCATAAGTAGTATGCAACTACAGCAGAGACGTATGATTCAGTCAGAGGATGTGGCTGTTTCACAGATTCGTGAGATTGACGAGGCGTTGGATGCCGCTATGGGTGGTAAATTTGCATTTGGTAGTCATCATTTAAGTATATGTTGTTTTGAGGATACGGCAAAAAATGTTGAAAATGCGGTATCAATGTCGATAGTTGAATTTTCTAACGTTGGTATAACTGCAGTTAGAGAAAGAATGAATATGGAAGCCTGCTTTTGGTCACAGTTACCCGGTAATATCAAATATATAGTTAGAAAATCTACGATAAACACATTAAATTTAGCTAGTTTTGCTTCATTTCATAACTACCCATCCGGAAAAAGAGTTGGAAACCATTGGGGTGACGCCTGTACTGTGGTTAACACCGTGTCAGGAACTCCGTTTTTCTTTAGTTTTCATGTTAGAGATGTGGGACACACAATGATTATTGGTCCGACCGGTGCTGGTAAAACCGTTATGATGAACTTTTTGTGTGCACAAGCTCAAAAGTTTAACTGCAGAATGTTCTTCTTTGATAAAGATAGGGGTGCAGAAATATTTATAAGGGCTTTGGGCGGTAAATATTCAGTTTTGGAATCCAGTAGAAGTTCTGGTTTTAATCCATTAAAATTACCAGAAAATGCTGAAAACAAGGCGTTTTTAATTGAATGGTTGTCGGTTCTGGTGACGGTGAATGGAGAAATTCTGACGGCAGAGGATACGGCAAGAATTACTGAAGCAATAAATGGTAACTATAAACTACCATTTGAAAAAAGAATATTAAGAAACATAGCTCCGTTTTTGGGTATGGGTGGTCCCGGAACTTTGGCCGGTAGGCTAGAAATGTGGTACGGTGATGGTTCGCATGCTAAACTTTTTGATAATGATGAAGATATTATAGATTTCTTTTCATCCTATGCTTTCGGATTTGAAATGGGTGAGATTTTAAAAGATAAAAAAAGTATAAGCCCTGTGTTGCTGTATCTGTTTCACAGAATACAGAGTTCGTTGGATGGAACACCAACAATGATTATTTTGGATGAGGCTTGGGCCTTAATTGATAATCCGGTATTTGCTCCAAAAATAAAAGACTGGTTAAAGGTGTTCAGAAAATTGAATGCTTTTGTTGTGTTTGCTACACAGTCCGTAGAGGATGCTACAAAAAGTAGTATTTCTGATACATTGGTTCAGCAGACGGCGACACAAATATACCTGCCGAATCTTAAGGCGACGGAAGTTTATAAAACCGCCTTTATGCTAAGTGAAAGAGAATTTCAACTGATAAAAAGTACAGATCCAAGTAGCAGATATTTTTTAATAAAGCAGGATCAAAGTGGTGTTATCGCCAGAATAGATTTAGCTGGAATGGGTGATGTTATTAGAGTTTTGTCCGGTAGGGCAGAGACGGTTATTTTGATGAATGAAATAATAAAGGAAATTGGTAGTGATAAACCGGAAGATTGGTTAAATATTTATTATGAAAGATCAAGGAAATTGTAGGAGAAAGTATGAATAAGTGTGTTAAGTTTTTTTTGATTTTGATGTTATTTGTTAATGGTTTGTTTATAACAATACAGGATTCTTCAGCACACAATTTTTCCTCAACGGTTGGTCCACGAGATAGAATAAGAAATTATAAAACTAACTCAGTTACCAAAAATGTTATTGAATTTAAGTATAGTACATCGACTGGATTTTCCTGTTATCCTGATAATTTACAGTATGTAAAAATGGATGTATTTAGTAGTGACAGTGACAGTGACAATAGTAGTCTTATTAATACACTTCAAAATATTGGTGATACTGCTGCTACAATAGGTTGGGAGCTTGTTGTAAATATTCTTTTTGCTCCGCTATTATGTATAGGAATGTTGGAATCATTAAAAACATCAGCGACATCAAGTAGTAGTGCGAAAAGTTTAGCTGCTGGTATTGGTGCATTGGTGATAATGTTTTTAAGTAGTGGTCTAGAAAGATTGGAAAGTATATTGTTTGCGGAGGATGACTATAATTTGGATCCTACGAGTCCAGCCTGTAAAGGATTGTATATTGGAACCATTTTGGCCTGTGTTATTATGTATGTGGTGGTAAAAATTAATATGAATTTCGCATATAAGATTCTAATAATATTGACAGTTGCTAAGGTGATGTATATTGCAAAAAAGATTACCGAAACGGTGCAGTATGCAAGGGCGAAAAAAGTATTTAATAGGTTGTCATTATGTGGTGATGATTGGCTCACATATGGTGATAACGAATTGATGGAGGAATTGGACGACAGTGGAGAATTTGCGAGTACAAACGATATAGATGTGGAATATATAAAGAAATACTTTCCGGCCAAGGGTGATTTCTTTGGTTCGTATAAGTATGATTTATTGAATTGTTTCCAGAGAAAAGATAAAGACACCTGCAATAAACTTTTGGGGGGTGGTATAACAACCACTGATCTCATTGATGAGTATACAACCTTGACAAAAAAACAGTATAGGGAATATGTTTATGATGGGAAAGAGTATGCCTACAGCGGTTGTGAAGATCCTAGACCCGAAAGACAATATTATTCTGGTGTTAATGATGCTAAAAGTCAATTATATTACTTTAAGGGAAGTGAAGCGGCTAATTTTGCCTGTGATAGATTTTTATCCAGAACAACGGAAGAGTACAGAGAAGCATATAGATGTTGTATAGAAGCAAGTCAAAAACTTATATGTATTAGTTCAAAAAATAGAAAACCAACGTCCGGTGACGCTTCCACAATTGAAACATACGTTATGTGTAACAAAAATAGTTCAGCTGGTTCCTGTAGTATAAAAATTGGTGACCTCTCCTGTGTTGACAAGTCTAAAAATAATAATTGTGGTAAAGACAATAATTTACCCTGCTGTGAAAGTGAAGATAAGACAGATTATTGTGCTGAGTTAGAGGGAAGTATTGACAAGGCGACAAAAATTGCAGGAGATATTAACAGCAATGATGATACAAGTTCAAATAGCAACAATAGTAGCGTAAGTACTATACTTACTAACCAATATAACGAATATTGTAAGGACGGTAAATCAAATGTAAACACTTCACTTAACTTTTCAGAAACAGCCATTGATGCACAGAAACTTGGAAACAAAGGTACAAAAGTTACATTTAGAATAAAACAATCTGAATATAATGGAAACAAGTGGTGTGTGGAAACCTATAATCTTTGTCCGTATAATTTTAGACTGTTGGGTGGTTCAGAACAAATGAGTGATCAGTTCTTTTCGACCTATGATACCGGCTATAGTGTTACCTATAATAGTGATGATGACAAATACTATGAAAAAACAAAAATAAGTAAAATAACGGAGCTTAACACAGAAGATAATTGCACATTTGATTCTGAAGGAAATAGAAGTTGTAATGGTGTATGTTTTGATGGAGATGAGGTCTCTGCTTGCTATAACAAACCGGCAAATTTCTGTCAACTTGATAGACATTGTGTTTTAATTCCGGATTTCCTTGAAAAGGAAGTAAAAGATGCTTCGCCATATATTGACACCGCTTGTATAAACTTTGTTGGTTCATCCCATAATTTTCTAAATTATATTAATCATCCAAATGCTGATAGAACAAGATTGCTTTCCGCTCCATTTGTGGAGTGTGCGGTTGAAACATTCAAAAATATGCTTCTAAATAAAGCTGGACACACAAAATGTGTTGCTAATGCCGGAAGTGGTTTTGTTTACGATACCTGTCCAACCGGAACTGTTTATAAAAAAGGTGAAGATTTAAATGAAAACACGTATCCAAGTCCATTCAAAACACTTAAGAACTATTTTAGTAGAATTGTTAAGGTGTTATTGGTGTTGTCAGTTGTGCTGTATGGTTTCAATGTAATTATAATACAAAACAGAATAACAAGAGAAGAAATAACAAAAATGATATTGAGTATAGCAGCCGTTTCATATTTCTCTTTAAGTAATAATTGGATGCCTTATGTGTTTAATGGTATTTATACAACCATGAACACGGTTTCGAATTTTGCCATGAGTATTGCCATAACGGATACCAACAATAATGTTGGCTACGATAATGATAAATATTCCGGCTGTTATTTCTTTAAACATGATGAAATACCTAACAACTATGATGATTATGGTAATAGAAAATATTTAGCAATATTTGACACTTTGGATTGTAAGTTATCCAGATACTTTGGTTTTGATAGTGAAACATTTACTAATCCACCAATACTGAGTTATTTTATATCCGGTATATTCTCGTTTGGTTTTACACTAATACTGATACTGCCATTTATTTTGGTTGTGATGTCCTTACTATTTTTTACCTTTAAAATGGCCTATGTATTTATTGTTAATTCATTGAAAATGACGTTGTTGTTGTTTGTGTCACCGATAATGATTCCTTTATATCTATTTGGCAAGACTAGAGGTATGTTTAACAGTTGGATTCAAAAAATATTTACAACGATATTTGCTCCGGTGTTTGTGGTTATGAGTTTAGCATTATTTCTTTTGATATTTGATAAATATTTTGTTGGAGAGGCTAGATTCTATGGAACTAAAGAACCAATAAGAGATGTGTACTGTGGTACTATATGTAAAATTTCTGACACTAATTTCTACTATATTACCGGTAAAAGTACTTCGGAAAGCTATAAAAATGCCGTTAAGGAATGTAACAAAAGACCTGATGCTAGTGTTGTAAACATAAAGGAGAAATCTCCGATATGTACGGCAATGTCTAACACTAATATCAAAAATTCCGGTAGCACATTGTTTGACTTTGTGATAAGTGGATTTGCTGGTTTCCCGTCTGTATTTGTTAGTGCTTCAAGTGCTTTCACAATGTTTTTGGATATGATATTTTTGTTGGTCATAATATTTATATTTGATCACTTTACCGGCTATCTGGGAGAAATGGAGGGTATTTTTGGTGGAGGTGGTAGTAGTGGTGATATGAGAGACGGGCCTAATCTACAGAATTTCTTGGGTAAGGTTACGGGTGCGATGACAAGCATATCCAATAAAGGTTTAAAGGTTATGGGTACGGCCTTCAATACCAGTGTAAACCAAATAGATAAAGCTATAGATAATGGAAGGGATAAGAAGGCTTTTGCCAACAGAGATAGCGATGTTGGCGGTAAAGGTGAAGCTGATGATGGTGGTAATAAAGATGAGGGCGACGGTGGTAGCAATAAAAGTGAAGCTGACGGTAAAAAAGATAAAGACACACAAAATAGTGAAACATCAAAAAAGTGAGGGCGAATTATGGGACAGAAATTTAAAAATATAATATTATTATTTATAACAGCATTTTGTTTATTCCTTATACCAAGTAATTTATCATTAAAGGCTGATGATAGTACCGTTGAAAAGACAAGTGATCTACTTGATGAGCCGAATTATAACTATAGCAATTATGGTAGAACGCTTAAAGATGATACCGATATAAATGGCATAACCAAAGCCTTTGAAGGAGGGATATTTAGTACAATCAATACAGTTGCTAAGTTTGTACCTGGACTTAATATTATATTTCAACCCCTAAGCTATGTAGTTGCGGTTGTGGGCAATAATATACATGATGTTAAAGATACTGTCAATGATAGCAAACTTGTCTCCATTTTAACTGTGGGGCTTGGTGTTTTAGGAGATGTATTTAGCCCAAAAGCAGAAGAATCGACATCTGCTGTATCTTTCGATTCTGTTTTTAAAACAAATTTATATTGCAAATACCAGAAGGTTTATGATGAAGAGAGTAAATATATAACTAAACAAACGGTTACACCAGATAATGGTTATCCTTTGTTTCCAATATATCCTATGGTAAAAAATAGCTCTGGTAACATTATAAACAACAAAGGACAATGCGATACAGATGGTTTAGTGGAGAAGTATTTTAAAAATATAGGAACCCTTGATGCTAGTGTCAGTAAATGTAGTTACTCCTATTCGACAACAAGAGAAAGTTGTTTAACTTTACCGATTACAATGTTGGTTGAATATTATACTCAGCGTTTGGTAACTGCTGCAGTGTGTGTTTTTACTGGTGATGGAAACGCTTTAGCGAAGGCTATTGAAGCGGTTGTTGACGTTGCTGCCGCTGCGGGAACTTTTTTTGACAGCAGGTTAGCTCTTGACCCAGTAGCTCTGTTTGGCTCTTTGCAGGTTCAGCTTTTTATAGATCTTATTACAACAGTAATTACTTCTCTTATTAGTGTAGCTTCCACCGGTGGTGCTGCTATATTTACAGCTCTACCTTGTATTGTTACAGCTGTAACGGCAACGCAGGCTTTTATTTATATTGCGGAAGCTGAAATAAAAATAATAGCTGATGCTGTAAAATTTAATAGTGCTAAAAATGCAATGAAACAGATAACATTTTGTGGTTATGATTGGTTTAGCTACAAAACAACGGATGATGGAAAGTACTATGAAAAGGGTATGAATCAATATTCAAGATACAAACAGGTTAGTGATTGTATAAATGATGTTAATGTTGCGGATGGCGGTGAATGTAGTAATATAAATGAATGTACATGTGATGCTACAAAAAATAATGGTGGTGACTGTAGTAATATAGGTAAATATATATGTGACAATAGAGGAATAGGAAATATTGACCATAAAGTATGGTGTACGGATATAAAACCAAACTCAAAAGATATAAGAAACAAAATATTTAGAGAATATACCTATGGCGGAAAGGAGTACGAAGCCGAATTAATGGAAGATAATGTAGAACTTGGTGATAATAGGTATAGTTCTATAGATTATGATACAGATTATTGTATAGACCCAAGACTTCCGAAGTATAAGGGTTTTGGTACGGTATTGCAGAGATACTATATGAAGGGAAACGAAAAGGCGAATTTTGCCTGCAATAGATTTCATTATAATGGTGAAGATGGCTGTATATTACCAGAAAAAGATGTGGATATGGGTGATAGAAATAAACTTACAAAGATAACTTACAATACAAAAAATAACATGTATATAAATAGTTCCGTAGCAGACTACAACAGTTCAGCACTGCAGGGTTCATCAAAGAAGTACTACTATGTAATAGATAAAACTAATGAGGATTTGTTCGATAAATATTCTCCACTTTGTAAGGACGCCTTTAGTGAGGCAAGAAAATGCTGTAAATATAGAAGTAGACATCTGTTATGTCTTGAAAACAGAGATGACAGCACTAATAATAAGTTTTGTTTTTCAAATGTTATAAAAGACTACAGTACTGCCAAAACAAATGAAAGTTTATTTACGTTTTTGAAAAATAGGGATAAAGATCAGGATAAAGTTACCTGTGAAATCGATTATACTACTAAGAACGTAATTGGAAAAAATGAATCTAGAACAGCTAAGTTTGAGGCAACTAAAAAGTATGGAACCAATCTTATTTGTGTATTCAGTGATAATTTCTGCCCATATAACTTTAAATTAAATGCCGGTCTTAACTATAGGGCTAGCTACTGTGATACTGACTACTGGACAGATGATTACAGTGATGATTCCAAGTATTTAGCTAGGGAAAAAACACATTATAATGCCGCCACTTGTAAAGAAGGACTGTTCAGTTCAAAAATGAGAACTAAGTACAAAAAAAATTTTAGTACTGGTGGAAAACTTCTTGGTGCTTATGTATATAATAAAGTGCGACAAGATATAGAGAGTTTTAATGATAATAGTAATGATTTCACCACGATATATGACTTCAGTAAGTTGAAGCCTAAAGGGTACAGTGGTAGTGACCGTAATAATTACGTTATAACCAAATATACAGAAGATGAGTTGAACATAATACAAAATTATGGTTTTGCTAAAACCGGTGATGAGATATTTGCCTACAATTTGGACACTGACTATGCTTATCAAATAAGGACAAGTGCTTTTGGTAAGACAAAGAATTTCTGTCAATATAAAGCACATTGTGTGGAAGTGGAGGAGGAGAGAGATTACTATGTTGAATCGAATATGACGTCTTTATTCCTTGATTCCTCCTGTAATGGATCAAGTGCACATTCTAGAAATATTTTACAGACACATAACGGTGGTGTTCCTAGACAATTATCGGCACCTGTGGTTGAGTGTCTATTCGAAAGTTTAAAGAATCTTATTAATGGCGTTGCCGGAACGAGTTCCTGTGCGGATGGTTTTGGTTTGAATGCCAGTGGCTACTGTGGTACGGATGACGAGAAAACAGCCAAAACAAATTTAGACCACTATAATAAAGTTGAAGGTACAGATACTTATATAATTAAAGGTGTTACTTTACCAGATTCCTATAATCCATTTTTAAAAATACAAAAATCCTTCCTAAATATCATAAAAATATCACTGGCCATATTCTTGGTATTATGGGGATATAGGCAAGTAATGAGTGGTGGCGATTTATTTGGTGACCCAAAAAGTAGAGGAAAAATGCTTTTAACATTAACAAAGTATTCCGTTGTAGTATTTCTAATATTTAGTAATGGATGGCAAAGGGGCATGTATGATTATGTTGTTAATTTCTCTACAGCAGGTTATAGTTTTATAAATAATTTATTCCTGAAGGTTGCCAAAAATCCAAAAAATAAGGTTTTAAACGTTCCGTCCTCAACAGTATATAAACTCAAAATTGTAGAAGAAGATTTTGTCACGAACGAACGACTGGACTTTATTGCATGTTATAGGTACGATGCAATTGGTAATATACACTTCAAGAGACCAAATGAATTGTTAGGTAGATGTGATAGGGGCTACAGAAAGAAAACTGGAGAAACTGCAGCAGAAATGTTGGTGAAAGAAAATCCTTCTTATCCAAATCAACCGGAAACAAATCTGATAATATCAAACAATCAGGAGATTTCTCAATTAATTTATTTTGTTGACAGCCAAAACAGTGAGAATGATTCAAAAAAACTGGTGTTACAGGTACAAGAGAGTGATGGTACATGGGCAGACAGTTTAGCGAATAGCAAAATATGGAATGAACAATACGATGGTTGTTATTTTGACACAACAGAATACGATAGTGATAAATCCTACCTGTCATTTTTTGATTCCTTTGACTGCAAAATGATAGGATATCTTGGTTATTCGACTAATTCCAGTGTACCAAAAATATTCTTATATAGCTTAGGACTACTGATACCACAATTTTTGTTCCCAAACGTTCAAGTTTTATCTAAGATATTTAATGCAATCGGTTCCTTTATGTTTGGTCTGATGATGATATTTGTATTTGCAATGTTTAATGTGTTGATTAAAGCAGTTTATTTGTTTGTATCTTCATTCTTCACATTGTCAATATTAATATTTATATCACCAATAGTGTTACCAATGATGTTCTTTGATAAAACTAAAAAGTATTTTGATACTTGGTTTGAATATGTTTTGGGTACCGTAATAAAACCAGCATTTGGTTTAGCTGTGTTGGTTTTGTATGTTAATTTAATGGATATTGTATTGATTGGTGATGATGTGATATTTAGTAAGCATAGCGCAAGGGGTAGAGGGCCAAATATTAAGTGTCCTAACAATGACTTTTCATTCTATTGTATAGTAAATGATAGCAAAGAGGTAATCGATACACTAGTTAGAATATTTAGCATTGGTATATCTAAAGTTTTGGTAAATGTTATTATAGTTTACCTATTTTTAAAGTTGTCGGATTCATTTTTGAATGATTTAAATAATATAATAGATAGAATATTCAAAATTGGAAGTACCTCTAGTTCTTCTCAACTTAAGACTGATGATATGGTTGGTAAAGCAGTTGGTAAGGCTATGAATACTGGTAAAAAGATCGAAAGCTTTAGACAAACCTACATAGGAGATACAGGTGTATCTTTAATGAATCTTGGTGGAAAAGGAATAGAAGCTCTTTACGACTATCATGAGAGTAAAAGAATAAAGAATGGTGAAAGTAACACAAGAGAAAATCTCATGAGCAGAAGAAGCGAACTTGAGGAAGAACGTAATAATACTACGGATGTTGCAAGAATAAAACAGATAGACAAAGAGATTGGCTCAATTGATAGTAAAATATCTGAATATGATAGTAGTAACAGAGAAACAGAACAGAAGAGAAGCGAATTGAATATGAGAAAGGCAGCTCTTGAAACTCAACTGTCCACCACAACTGATAAAAAAGAACAAAATAGAATAAAGAAAGAGATTGAATCAGTTGATAAGCAACTTAAAAAGACAAAGAGTAAAGAGGAACTAAATAAAGAGAGCATAGCTGAAGCTAAAGATAAACTGGGTGTTGGTGATGGTAGTAGCGGTGCTAGACGAGACTCACCGGCTGCTTTAGTTACTAGATTTAGTGGATTCCTCAGTGGTGCTGGATCTAGCATAAGTAATGCATTTAGTGATATAGGCAAAAAGATAAATAAAGTGCGCGATAAGGTTGTAGATGATAGAGGTATAATATCTCAAGTTATTGATGCCGCTAAGGGTGTGGATAAATATGGAAATAAAATTGAAGATAAAACGAAGAAAGAGGAACAAAAAAACAAGGATGAAAAAGTAAATAGACAGAATGAAATCACGGAAGACAAAATCCAAAAGGTAAACCAAACGGTAAACAGCCAGGTGGATGAGTCAAGTGACGAAAATCAGGAAAGTCGTATACAAGATCAGGAACAAGAACAAAATCAGGAACAAGAACAAGAACAAGAACAGATGCAAAGAGATGAACAAGAATAATAGATGAAACATAAATGAGAGATTTTGTTAAAATGAATTTTGTAATTATATTTGATAATAAAAGGAGTAATAAATGGAACAACACATTGATATAAAACTAAAACAAATTGTTGAAAATATAGAACATTTGGAAACCGAAAAAAAGGAAATTAGTGATCAGGTTTCAGCAGTTTACAGAGAGGCCAAGGTATTGGGTTTTGACATCAAGGTGTTGAAAAAGGTTGTGGCCATAAGAAAAAGAGACATAAATTCCGTTAGAGAAGAGGAAGATTTAATGGAATTGTATAAAAAATCACTTGGTATGGAATGATATGACTTTACAGTGCGGAATAGTTGGGTTACCAAATGTTGGAAAATCAACATTATTTAATGCTCTGATGCAAACAATGGAAGCGGAAGCTGCTAACTACCCGTTTTGTACCATAGAGGCCAATGTTGGTAGAGTGTCCGTTGCCGATGAAAGATTGGAAAAGCTGGCGGAAATAGCTAAATCACAGGAAATAATAAGATCACAGATAGATTTTGTTGATATTGCTGGTTTAGTTAAGGGAGCAAGTAAAGGGGAAGGGCTTGGAAATCAGTTTTTAGCAAATATAAGGGAAGTTGATTGTATTTTAAATGTTGTTAGATGTTTTGATGATGAAAATATAACACACGTGGAGGGTCCGGTTGACCCCATAAGAGATATAGAGCTTATACAAACTGAACTTATTTTAGCGGATATTGAATCACTGGAAAAGAGGATGCAAAATGCGGAGAAAAAAGTCAGAGGTGGCGATAAAACCGCTATAGAGCAAGTTACTCTTATGAAAAAGGTTTTAAATACTTTGAATTCTGGTAAAATGGCCATTGAAACTGATATTACAGCCGACGAAATGAAAAATTTTAAGTTGCTTCAATTGTTGACTGGCAAAAAACAATTTTTTGTTTGTAATGTTAGCGAAAATGATGTAATTACCGGCAATAGATATACAAAAATGGTTGAGGATTACTGCAGTAAAAATAACTACATATCAACAATAATATCCGCTAAAGTGGAGTCTGAAATTGCTATTTTGGATAGTGAAGAGGAAAAGATTGAATTCTTGAATACTCTTGGTCTAAAGGAAAAGGGACTTGATAAAATTATAAAAACAGCATATGGTTTGCTAGATCTAATAAGTTTCTTTACAGTTGGATCAAAAGAAGCACATTCTTGGACAGTTAAAAGAAATTCTTTGGCACCTCAGGCGGCCGGTGTTATCCACACTGATTTTGAAAAGGGTTTTATAAGAGCCGAAACAATATCCTATGATGATTATATTAACTTTAAGGGAGAAGAGGGCTGTAAAAATGCTGGCAAGTTGAGACTGGAGGGTAAAGAATATGTGGTTCAGGATGGTGACATTTTCCATTTTAGATTTAATATTTAGGAAAAAATATGAAAACATTGGGTATAAAAAAATTAAAGGATACCATTAAAAATGAAATTAACAGTTTCGTTAAATATGTAAATTCCAATAAAAATATAACTAAAGTTATTGATAAAGCTAAATATTTTATCTACAATTTTAGATATGCTATTTTTTTGCTTGTGGGTTTGATTATATTTTTAAAAATTAATGGCATATATAAACGTAATTTTAGTACAAGTAGAATAAGTTATTTTATAGACAATTCAAAATTTGCAAATAATGCCATTGCCATTAATGGACATAATTTCTTAACTACATATAACTCAATAAAAAAAGCATGTCAAGTTAGAAATAGTAGCGATAAGTTGAGATTTTTTTTGGTATCTAGTGACAAAATATTCGAAGTATATATAAAAAATTATAGTGAATATATGGATTTGGCGATATTGACGATGACTGATGAATATGCAAGGGTTGTTGATGTAGATAATTTTGTTGTTTTTCCAAGGGTTGTAAATGTTAATAAAAATGATGACGTATACGTATCAAAAACAATCAATGATGTAAGATATAAATATAAAAAATTTAAACTAAAAGAAAATAAAAAGGATTATGTAAAATATGTTGATTTAGATAGAATAAGACAAAATACCGGAGAAGTTGTTTTAAGTGATAAGCTGGAATTTAGTGGTATAACCAGCGATAACGTTAAAGATAGTGGATTTAAATTATTTAAGAAAAAGATTGAAGTGATTACTCCGGATATAGTAAAACCATACTTAAGAAGTAATAATGTTGGTTATTATGTAAATATGGACAACGCTGATCTGTATTCACTTACCAACTATACAAATAGGATAAATTATAAATTGGTGTGCAGAACCGAAACAAAAGTTGTTCCGAGAGTATTTAAAGTTTATAGATAGATATTATGGATTTTAGAGATTTTGTTCTAAAAAATAACGGCATAATAAATATTAAAGTTATACCAAAGAGTTCTCGCAGTGGAATAACTGTGGATGATGATACGGTTAAAATTAAAGTTGTAGAGGTACCAGAAAATAACAAAGCAAATGAAGCTGTTATAAACTTGATTCATAAAACTTTAAAGGTACCGAAGAGTAATATTAAAATTCTATCCGGAAAGAGTAATTCCAATAAAAAAATTGAAATAAAAATATAGTCTACGGAATTTTTCGCAGACTATACCATGATTTATAAAAAATTAACTATTTTCTACCTAAATCAGCTCCAGTTTTTTGGTCAACCTCTCTGTAGCTTAATTTGGGTTTTCCTTTTTTGTCAAAACCAATTATTTTAACCTTAATTTCCTGTCCTTCCGTTAATATGTCATCTACAAAGTCAACTCTGTAGTTGGCTAGTTCACTAATGTGAACAAAACCATCTATGTTGCTAGATAACTGAACGAAAGCACCAACATCGAGTATTTTTACAACTTTTCCGGTATATATTTTACCGACCGTTGGTTCAAAGGTTAAGGCATTAATCATTGCTATTGCTTTTTCAATATTTTCTGTGGTGGCACCTAAAATTTTAACTCTACCATCCTCTTCAATATCTATTGTGGTTTCGGAAGTTTCGGTTATGTTTTTAATATTTTTACCTTGGCTACCGATCACATCCTTAATTTTATCAACAGGAATTTTTATTGTTTTCATTTTTGGTGCTGATTCAGCCAATTCTTTTCTTGATTCTGTAATGGCTTTTGCCATTTCTCCAAGAATGTGAATTCTACCTTCCTTTGCCTGTTGTAGAGCTGTTTTCATGATTTCCGGAGTAACACCTTTACATTTTATATCCATCTGTAAAGCTGTTATGGAATCTTCTGTTCCAGCAACCTTGAAATCCATATCTCCCAAATGGTCCTCGTCTCCCATTATATCGGTTAGAACTACGAAATCATCACCTTCTTTAACAAGTCCCATCGCTATACCAGCTACCGGTGCCTTCATCGGAACACCACCAGCCATCAAAGCCATTGACCCAGCGCAAACTGTGGCCATTGAAGATGATCCATTTGATTCTGTAATTTCAGAAACAAGTCTTATGGTGTACGGAAACTCCTCTTTTGTTGGTTTTATATTATTTAAAGCTCTCCAAGCTAATTTTCCATGTCCTATTTCTCTTCTTCCGGGAGCGCCCATTTTTCCGCATTCACCTACAGCGTATGGCGGGAAGTTATAGTGCAACATGAATGTTTCTCTTGTTATATCAGTTCCGATTCCGTCAACTATCTGTTCATCATATGAAGAACCCAGCGTTAAAACACTTAATGATTGAGTTTCACCTCTGGTGAATAGAGCAGATCCATGAACTATATTTTTCGGTAAAACGTCAACTTCAGCAACTATTGGTCTAACTTCGGTTTTTGTTCTGCCGTCAATTCTTTTTCCTGTTGTCAAAAGCTTTTGTCTTACAACATCTCTTTCAGTTTCTTTAAAGATAAAATCAACTTTGTTTTGTAAAACTTCATCAGCATCCTCCGGAACAAACTTTTCGAATACTTTGTTTTTTATTTCTTCCAAAAGTTTTGTTCTCTGTTGTCTTTCCGTTATTTCAAAGGCGTTAATTATATCGTTTTTAGCAAAATCAATAACTGATTTTGTTAATTCAGTATTATCTTCCTCTGCTATTTCAAGTTTTTCAACATTACATTGAGCAGCAAAATCTTTTATCATTTCCACTATTGGTCTTATGGAATCTTGAGCAAATTTTATTGCCAAAAGCATTTCTTCTTCACTCAATTGTTTGACTTCTGACTCAACCATTAGGACAGAATCTTCTGTTCCGGAAACAACCAGTTCCAGTTTACTGTTATCTTCAAACGGTTTCATTGGATTCAAAAGAAATTCTCCATCTCTATAGCCGACCTTTACGGTTGCTATTGGGCCTTCAAAAGGAGCTTTTGAAATACTTAAAGCTGCTGATGCTGCTATGCTTGCTACAACCTCTGCAGGACAACTTTTGTCATAGGATAAAAGTGTACAGAATACATTGGTTTCGTATCTATAGTTACTCGGAAATAGTGGTCTTATTGGTCTATCTATCAACCTAGATATTAAAACCTCATGGTCATTTGGCTTTGTTTCTCTTTTTACAAATCCTGGCGGAACCTGTCCGGCAGCATAGAATTTTTCCACATAACTTATTGTTAGTGGTACAAAATCAAGCCCTGTACTTTCTTTTGTTGCTGTGGTTACGTTTGCCATAACAACTGTATCACCCATTCTAGCTATAACACTACTCGCTTGCCTTCCTATTTTACCGGTCTCTAAACTTAGAGTTTTACCATCTAAATTAATCTCTTTTTTTATAATATTAAACATCAAACTTCCTATTTGTTACCTTTTAAACCCAACACTTTAGTTAAATTAAAGTATCTGTTAGCATCTTTCTTTTCTAGATATTTTAACAATCTTTTTCTTCTAGCTACCAAAACCATCAATCCATTTCTCGAAGAAAAATCTTTATTATGACCTTTCAGATGCTCTGTTAAGTTTTTGATTCTCTCGGTTAAAACGGCACATTGAACCTCTATGGATCCAGTATCACCTTGCTTTGTGGCAAATTCGCCAATCAACTCTTGTTTTTTTTCTTTTGTTATACTCATTTTTGAGATATTATTATTAATAATTTATTTAAGTAATAAACCGCCTCAAAACGCAGTTTCTCGTTGATTATAGAATTAAAATTTAAAAAGTCCATAGAAAATCTGTTGATTTTTTGTTTTGAAAATATAACATAAAGCAAGATAAATTTTGGGTGCATTAATAATGAAATTTACAACTGAAAAAGAAGTTTTTATCAAGTCGTTGTCCAATGTGTGCAACGTGGCCAGCAGAAAAAATCAAAATAATCCAGCTATATTACAAAATATAAAAATTGAAACAAAAAACGATACTGTTTTCTTGACTGGAACGGACTCTGATACATATATAAAAAACAGTAGTAAAGCAAATGTTAGTGCGGAGGGTGCAACAACCGTTTCAGCTCAATTAATTTACGATATAGTCAAAAAGATGGAAGATGGAGCAGAAATAAGCTGTGAATATGTAAAAGATGAGAATAATTTATATATAAAATCAGGTAAAAGTAAGTTTAAGTTAATGTGTTTAGATGTGGATGGTTATCCAAATTTTGAAGAACAGGAAATGCCGAGTGAATTTAAAATACCGGCCCAGAGCCTCATTAATATTATAGATAAAACAAGGTTATCAATATCAGATGATCCCAGTAGATATTACCTGAATGGTCTATTTATTCAAACGGTGGATGATGAAGATGGCGTTAAATTGTGTGGTGTATCGACTGACGGACATAGACTATCAATGATAAAATCTGGTGACTATGTTGGAAAAAGTAAAATAGGTGGTGTTATAATACCAAAAAAAGCACTGCCGGAAATAAAGAAGGTTTTGGCAAACTTTATGGCTGATGATGTGGATGTTTACCTATCAAAAACAAAGATAAAAATTGAAACGAAGGATACAATAATAATATCGAAGTTGATAGATGCTGAGTTTCCGGATTACAACAGAGTTTTACCAAAGGATAACAACAAGGTGCTAAAGGTTGATAAAAAACTACTAACGAATATAATAGATAGAGTTTCAACGGTTGCCTCCGATGGACACAAGGGTATAAAGTTTACTTTGACGGAAAATAATTTGGTTTTAGAATCCAGTTCTGCTGAAAATGGTTCTGCTGTGGAGGATATAAAAGTTGATTTTCCATATACCGAAAGTATAGAAATTGGTTTTAATTCAAGATTTATACTGGATATCTTTAGTCAAATAGATAGTGATGTTGTTAGTATGCATTTCAAGGATGGTTCATCTGCCATATTAATAAAGGGCGAAGAGGAAAATAATAGTTCTTTCGTTTTAATGCCTGTAAGAATTTAATATGAATGGTCAATATATTTCTGAAATTGTTTTAAATAATTTCAGAAATTATACTAGTGGTAAATTTTCCTTTTATAGTGACTTCAATGTTGTTGTTGGTGCCAACGGTGTTGGTAAGACTAATTTGCTGGAGGCTATATCGTTGTTTTCAAATTCGAGAGGCATAAGAAAGGCAAATTTAGTAGATCTGGTAAATATAAATGGTAGCGACAAAGCCACGGTACCTGATGATGTTTTGTTCAGTTTATTCATGAAGTATAAAATTGACGAAGAGGAAAATAAACTTTTGATTTTGCAAAAAAACGATAAAAAAATAATAAAACATAATGATGAGGTACTAAAAAAAGGTTCACTGTTGGTGGATATTTTGAAAATAACTTGGCTGACTCCGCAGATGGATACATTTTTTATTGGAACAAACGTCGATAGAAGAAAATTTATTGACAAGACAGCGGAATTAATATTTTTAGAGCACTATGATAATGTGAAAAAGTATGAATTTTTTGTGAAGGAAAGAATGAAGATACTTACAACACAATCTATGGATGATAGATGGCTTAACATAGTTGAGAAAAAAATAGCACAATTAGGGGTTTCAATTGCCAGTGTTAGAAATGAAGTGGTTAACTATCTTAATAACATTTTTGAAAATTATACAACAAATTTTCCAACCGGATATATAGTAATAAATGGCGTGATTGAAAATATGCTTTTACATCAAAAATCTATGGATGTTGAAAATTTTTATTTAAAAACAATGTTTGACAATAGAAACGATGATGGTAATTCTAAAAAAACTGCCTTTGGTGTTCATAAAAGTGACATAGCTGTGATAAATAAATACAAGAACATGCCTGCTAACCTATGTTCCACCGGAGAGCAAAAAATGTTGTTGATGTCGTTGATTTTCGTGAGGGCGCTTTTTACAAAGCAAATAAAAAAGGGAATACCGATTTTATTGTTGGACGAAGTGTGTTCGCATATTGACAACAGAACGAGAGAGCTATTTTTTGAAGAGTTGAAAAATCTTGATGTACAGACGTTTTTAACTGGTACGAAGGAACAGGATTTTATTGGTTTGAGTAATAATTTTATAAAAATATGAGACAGTTGGGTTTTAGCTTTTTGAATGAGGATGACTATAATATAAATAATTTTATAGTTTTTGATGGCAATAATGGGGCATATTATTTTTTGAATAGAAGTAAGGATGATGAAAACATTTTGGATAATCAATTAATATTTTTGAGTGGTGAGAAGAAATGTGGAAAGACGCATTTGGGATATATATGGAAACAACAACACAACGCAAAAAATTTGTACTACGATGATTTGTTTAGCTTAAATATGAATGATTTTATTAAAACAGTAAATGAAGTTATTGAAAGATTTGATTATTATATTTTAGATGATCTACGAGATGATTTTGACGAAGAAAAGCTCCTGTATTTGATAAATACTGTTTTTAACAATAGTTCAGTGATGCTTATTATCAGTGATTTCAATATTTTGAAGAAGAAAATTAGTATAAAAGATTTAAAGTCAAGAATAAATGCCGGTGTCAATCTAAAGATTAAAAAACTTTCAAAAACCGTAAAAACAATGTTTATAGTAAAACTATTTGCAGATAGACAAATAAATATTAATGGCGATGTGTTGAAATATCTTACAAAAAAACTTGATACAAATTATAATGTAATTTTTAACTTTGTCAAAAATATTGATGACATATTGGTAAGTGATAAAAACAAGATAAATCTTAAACTAATAAAAGAGCTGATTTAAGTATATTACAAGGTTATTTTGTTAAACATAACGTCTATTGCATGTTTTTTATCAAGATTAAATGTGTTGATATCGTTCTTCATGCTACAAAAATAGTCGTAAAACTCAATTATCTTAGTTGTGCTATTTTTTTCACTGATTTGTTTAAATAAATCCTTTCTGTTTTCAATAAAATCATTGGTGAACGACAATGTTTTATTATTAATTACATCCACTAAAACTCTATCAAAAAAAGTTGCAAATAGGTTAAATTTATCATTTTCCGTAAGTTCTCCTGCAAATTTTTGTATTTCCACTATGTTTTTATTTGTAAGAAGATATAGGATGTTGTCGTAAAGTTTTAATGCGTTATTTTGCAATATGTCCATGGCGAAACCCACAGAAGCATTGGATAAAATATATAAATCTTTTATTTCGTTATCGTTAATTTCAATGTTTTGTACATTTTCATTCGAAAATAGGGCAGATCCCCAGTCTTCAAAAGACAGTTGTTTAACATTTATTGTATTACTTCTTGATTTAATTGTGGTTATTACCTTATTTATATTATGACAAATCAAAAGCAAGTAAGTATTTACTGGTGGTTCCTCTAACGTTTTTAGTAAAGCGTTTTGTGCGTTTATGTTTAAGTCATCAATGGCATCGATTATAAGAACTTTATTTTTTGATATGGATGGTGTTAATTTAATATCATTTATGATTTTTCTGGTTTGATTTACATTAATTTCATCTTTTTTTGAATTATTTTCTTTACCATCTTCGTCTAGTGTATCAATGTTTAATACAAAAAAATCTGTATGACCCCCGCTATTGATTAACTTTAAGGTATTTTCAACCTCGTTGTTGGTGATATCTTTTCTGTTAAGCTTGTTAGTTTCACTTAAAACTAAACCAGTAACTTCATCATGTACAAAACTATACTTACCTATACCTTTTGTTCCGCATATTAAGTTACAGTGGTGTAGTCTGTTGTTTAAAAACAAATCCACTATATCTTTTTTTATGTTATCAAAGCCGTACAGTTTGTTCATACTAATTTTACATTCATGTATTTATAACTACCGTATGTTTCCTTTAGATAGAATTTGAACGCCTGTCGTACATGTTTTGAATAAAAGCCATCACAAATAATCTTACCTAAAGCCGATTCTTTATTACTGATAAAATCAATGGCAATGTCTTTATTTTTATTTCTGTCAAGTATTTCGTTGCTATTGATGTTTAATTTTTGAGACATAACAAATATACAGGAATATGCTGACTTATATACACCTATAATTTTATAGTCAAATATTTCTAAATTATTATCACCAACAACTTCACTGGTTATTCGTCTTGTGCTACCTAAAAAGTCTATTTTGTCATCCACAACATCAATGTCCCTGATGAAATCTCCGAACAATTCCTCGTACTCTTTCGTCTTTATGACCATAATTTTGTTATCGTTTGTGGAAACCACTATATTAACGATTATTGGAATAATAAAAAAATCACCATTTTGTATGTATTTTAAATACCCTTTTTCTCTGGTTGCCATATAGGTTTTATAGTCTCCCTTTTCAAATCCCACAAACATTCTATTTGAGTGATTTTCAAAGCTTGTCAAACCATATATAACATCACCACCTGAATTGTTTTTTTTGTTTATTTTTTTAAAGTTATTATCTATAAAATCTTTTGCTTCTTTGCTAAAAAATTTATGTTCGTTGTATAACTCACTTTCAATATTGTATAGACTGCTCCCATCTTCATACAAGACAATGTAATTTTCTATTTCATTCAATAGCAAATTCTTAATGTTTTTTTTATTTATCATATCTTTATTGTTTTTGTATTGAACCCTTTTTAGAATTGTATAGTTCTTCGAAATCAATCATGTCCATCATAACCGGAGGAAAACCAGCTTTCATTATTGTTTCCGCTATTATACCTCTAGCAAATGGGAAAATTAATGTGGGGCAGTCAATAAATAAATTTTCCTGTATTAAATCATCTCCAACATCTTTAATTGTAAAAATACCTGCATAAACCAATTCTATTATAAAAAGTGTTTTATCTTCAGTTTTCGCTTCGATGTTTATAACAATTTCGCTTTCAAACACTTCATTTTGTAGTTTTGTGGCATTTAAATCAATGGAAACACCTACATTTGGAGTTATATTTTTATATGTATAAACTTCCGGTGCTTTGGGATTTTCAAAAGATAAATCTTTTATGTACTGATTATTGAGAGTTATTGTTGCTCCCGTTTTTTTGCTTTTCATTTTTGCAATATTATTTTACGATAACATTCTATAATTAAATATTTTATTTTCAATAGGATATTTTTTGAGAAAATAGTCGGAAGCAACAATTGACAAAATAAAAAAACAAGTATATTATAAAAATCAACTGTATTAATTATGTTTTTGTGTATTTATATGTTTACGGTTAATGAGATAAGAGAAAAGTATTTAAATTTTTTTCAAAAAAAAGGTTGTAAAGTTGTTAAATCTTCTAGTTTAGTTCCGGACGATCCAACATTATTGTTTACTAATGCCGGTATGGTTCAATTTAAGAACTATTATAGAGGAATAGAGAAACCAAAATTTACAAAAGCAGTAAGTGCACAAAAATGTGTTAGAGCCGGTGGTAAGCATAACGATTTAGATAACGTTGGTTATACCGCTAGACACCATACATTTTTTGAAATGTTAGGTAATTTTTCCTTTGGTGATTATTTTAAAAAAGAGGCAATAACTTGGGCGTGGGAATTTTTAACAAATGATTTAATGTTATCAAAAGAAAGATTAGTGGCAACTGTTTATCAGGATGATAATGAAGCATACAACATTTGGAAAGATATTGTTGGATTACCGGAAGATAGAATAATTCGTCTAAAAGATAATTTTTGGGAAATGGGAAACACAGGTCCCTGTGGTCCTTGTAGTGAAATATTTTATGATCATGGTCCAGAGATTGCTGGCGGTTTGCCGGGTACACCTGAAGAGGATGGCGACAGATACATAGAAATTTGGAATTTAGTTTTTACGCAATTTAATAGAAATGACAAGGGTGACTTGGAAGAATTACCAAGTAAAAACATTGATACGGGTATGGGGCTTGAAAGAATAGCCGCTGTTCTGCAGGGAGTTCATAATAATTTTGAAATAGATTTATTTAAAAAGTTAATAGACAATTCAAAAAATATAATTGGTGATGGTGATATTTTTTGTCATAGAATAATTGCTGATCATTTGAGAAGTTCAAGTTTTCTTGTGGCTGATGGCGTTTTACCATCAAATGAGGGTAGAGGATATGTTTTAAGAAGAATTATGCGAAGGGCAATGCTACAGATTCATAAGTTGGGTTGTAGTTCTGTATCTATGTATAAACTTGTTCCGTCTTTAGTTGATCTGATGGGAGATTCATATCCAGAATTAAAGGAAAGAGAAACTTTAATAATGGATACACTGAAAATAGAGGAGGAGAGGTTTAGGGCTACGCTTGATAAGGGACTAAAGTTATTAAATGAAGAGGTTGAAAAGTTTTTAAAGAGTGATGATAAATTATTTGATGGAAATGTTGCGTTCATTTTGTATGATACATATGGTTTTCCTCTGGATTTAACGCAGATGATTTTGAAGGAAAAAAACATAGAGATTGATACAAAACAATTTGATGATGCCATGAAAAAACAAAAGGAAAGGTCAAAAATAAATTGGGTTGGTTCCGGTGATAAACAGGTGAACGAATTGTATTTAAAAATTGAAGAAAAAACGAAATTTACCGGATATGAGAAAATTGTTGACAATGGTAAGATATTAAAACTTATAAAGGATAATAGTTTTGTAGATGAAGTACAGGAGGGAGATAATATAGAAATTGTCATGGATAATACTTGTTTCTATGGCGAATCCGGAGGACAGGTTGGAGATAGTGGAGTGATTATGCTTGTGGATAAAAATGGATCCGTTAAATTACCGTGTTCAATAATACAGGTAAACAGTACAATAAAAACCACCGGAGGAATTATAATACACAAAGGTTTTGTGGAAATGGGAAGTTTTAAGGTTGGTGATAGTGTAAATTTAGGTGTTGATAAACTAAGAAGAAGTAAAATAACAGCAAATCATTCAGCAACGCATCTGTTGCATTTTGCTCTAAAACAGTTGTTGGGTGATAATGTAAATCAGAAGGGATCGTATGTGGACGATAAAAGATTGAGATTTGATGTTTCCTATAATGGATTAATAGCTGATGATGTGTTGAGAGAGGCAGAAAAGATAGTAAATACAGTTATAATAAACAATACAAAAACAAAAGTTGAATATATGAACATTGACGAAGCAAAAAAAACCGGCGCTATGGCTTTGTTTAATGAAAAGTATGGAGATGTTGTGAGAGTTGTTTCTATGGGTAATTATGATAATAAAAATGGTACTGAATTTTGTTCTGTGGAGTTATGTGGTGGCACACATGTTGAAAGAACTGGAGATATTGGATTTTTTAAAATTGTAAAGGAGGAGTCCATAGCTTCTGGAATTAGAAGAATTGAGGCTTTAACCGGTTTAGAGGCTTTGGATTATGTAAACGAAAAAATTAAAATAGTTGATGATCTTGCGAATAATTTTAAGATTTCATTTGATGGAGTGGCCAGTAAAGTAGAAGGTCTCATTAAAGAAAATAAGGATTTTAGAAAAAAAATAAATGATCTTGAAAAATCAAAACTAAACGACATAAAATTTGATGAGAAAGAGGTTAATGATATTTTATTTCTACATAAGAATTTAGAAAACGTTAATCCACAGGATTTAAAACAGGTTATAATACATTGGCAAAATACAAAATATGCTGAAAAATCAGTAATTTCAGCTGTTGTTAAAAATGAAAATAAGTATGTTTTAATAGTTAGTATTTCCAAAGATTTAACCGATGGTATTAATGCGGTAGATTTGTTTAAAAAACTAGGTGGTAAGGGTGGTGGTGTGGTTAACTTTTCAATGGGTAGCATTGAAAAATTTGTGGAATTGGATAATATAATTAAATTAATTAACTAATTGGTTTTCTTATAGTAATACACAAGGACTTTATTATTTTTGATATCTAATAAAGTCTTTATTTTTAGTAGTTTAAGAGAAACATTTTTCTTAAATGGAGTTAGTAGTTTTATTATGGTGGCGTCAGCTTTTACTTCCCTAATGATTTTATTTTCCATCATACCATTAAATATATCATTTGTGTTGTTATAATCTAGTATTATAAGATTTTTATCTTCAAGTTTTGCCGACAATAGACTTTTGTTAAAAAAACTTATATCTTTATATTTTATTGTATTTGAAAACTCACTTTCTCTAAATTTTTTTAATATTTTTCTTGATAACTCATATAATTCAAACATGTTTTCCACACCAACAAATTTAACAAATGGGTATATCATAGACATTAAAAATATAATTTTACCGCCACCACTGGCTAGATTTATACAATTTACTCCGGTTAAATTTCTTATGATACTGTCGTTTATAATGTCATAAATCATGTTGTAATCATAATCTATGTAAACATTGTTTTCATAGTCTTTGTTTAAATAATTTTCCCTAGCTAATATGGCAAAATCATTAACATTTATATCTTCATATAAATAGTTGAAACATCTGTAGCTTGGAGTATTTAAAACAAAACTGTCTCTATTGTAGGAAAAAAGATTTTTTTTATTAAAAATATCAAGTATATTAAACATATTAAGCCTTTAGTATAGCATTATTGTCGCTGTTTTGTTTTGCTTCTTCAAACTTAATCTGCCTCTTCTCCTGTTCTCTCTGCTTTTCTTCAAACTTAATCTTTTTATAATTTTTCATCAAAGTAAACATTAATGGTAGCCAATTTTCCGCCTTTGGTGAATTTATCAACTCTTTAGCTTTTAACATTATGTTTACACTTAAATTATTGCTGGTTAATATCGTTCTTTCCTCTTCGGTTAAAAATTCCAGATTAACGCTCGATACGACAGTATTTCCGTTACTTTTTATTAGTATAGTTCCGTTTTCTTCTTTCATTATGGATAGTATTCTTGACTCCTCTTCACTTATGTCAAATATCTTTTTCTGGTATATCGTGGTTTTTAGGTTTGGTAACAATATTTGTGTTGGAAATATCTGTCTCACTGACAGTTGAATATTACTTGTTTCATAACTATCTGCTCCGCTTGTGGTCATTATGACGGCGACATTTTTACTGTATAATTGTTTAAATATGGTTGATAACCTATCGGCAAAGTATGAATTATCAAAAAGCAACCAACCTTCATCGATTGCTAAGATTGTGGGCTCGCCGGTTGCCTTTTGTATTATATTATGGAGTATATAATCAAATACAGCAATTTTTAATTCTTCATTATTAACTATTGTATTTAAATTTATTCCAATTACATCTTCCTTATCCTTGAATAAATCAACGGTTGTATCTCTATTAAATATGAGTCCATAGCCGGTTGGGCTAGCCCACTTTTCCAATACATTATATATTTCTGCAAATTTTTCTTGTTTTGCTATATCTAGTACATCACCAATTTTACCTATATCGTTTATTCTGTCATCAATTATCTTTTCCAGCTGTTGCCACTCAAGTTCCATGTTTGTTTCACTATTGTCAATACCGACCATTCCGTCATCGTGTCTTTTTATTATGGTATATAGCCAATTTTTAATAAATTCTATGTTTTCAGGTCTTTTTTCCATTTGAAATGGATTTATTGTCAATCTTCTTAGATTATTTTGACTAGTTATGATGTAATATTTTCCATTTAGACTATTAATGAACACTCTTGATCTGTTGGTATTATCTATGTAAATCATTTTTTTAATCTGTTTTGTTGCAGCCAACAGAAACAGATTCATGTACTTTGTTTTTTGTAGTGATTTTGGTCCTATAAATAAACTATTACCGTTTTTATCGGTATGAAACGAAAAGAAATAGGGTGTTTCGAGTGCGCTTTTTAACACTATTACAGAGTCACCCCAATAGTTACCACTTATTTTTCCAGTTGGAAAATTAAACAATGATGTGGAATTGCAGACATTATTTAATGGTATTTGTTGGAATCTTTTTATAAAATTAAAGTTTGCTGGCAATTGACTCCAAAACAATGTAGGCATAAATAAATCCTCTTTTACTGCCACTATACCAGCTTTACCTAATACCTTAAATAGAGTATTAACTCTTGAATTTAACTCGTCTTTATTTTTTGCTTTTACCTGTATTATTATTTGACTTAAACACACCCTGTTATCTTCACCGTCTGTTTTTGGTAGCAGAGAACCAATTTCCGATAGATTTAATATGTATGGATCATCATTTATGGATAATACTTCAAAATATTTTAACATTCTTGCATTAACCTGTTTTGGATCTATGAAACTAACAGACTGTGTTATTATCATTTCCTGATTCAACTGAATTATTTTATCCAGTTGTGATAGCAGTATACTATTGCAGTACTTTAATGATATTATAGCAACATGCATCGACTCTGTTTTAGAGTAGATCTGCATCATATTTCTACCGTATGCTATCTTTTTTGTTATAAGAGACTCCGACAATTCATTAACCGGTAGTTTTACTTTATTTCTATCTCCGGTAATTAGTAATGAAAAAAATTTTAAATGTTGCGAATAATATATGTTATCTTCACCTTTTTCTATTGTTAACAGCTCAACGCAGTACTTTTCTAGATCTTTTCTAATTCCAGCAACCACTTTATCAAGTGTTTTGCTCATTTCTGCAATTTCTTTTATTTTTGAGTTTTTGTACAGCGTAAAATTTAATGTTTTTAAAAATACGAGTGCCTTTGATAAAGTGTCTTCTTTTGGTGATATTACTACAGTTATATATATTTCGTTAGCAAATTGCTTATCCCAATTATAGTATTTGTTCCATTTTTCCATAACTTCATTTGAAACAAAAAATCTATCCTTTTGGTTATTTGGTATTATATTAACTGGTTTTCTTACTGTTTGAAACCAAAAGTTAAGATTATCACTTATTTTGGAATTTTTTTTAAAAGTAGCGTTTAAATCATCTCTTAAACTGTAAAAACTATAGGTTGATTTATTTGTAACAAATGATGGTATTTTTATTGTCTGTAGAAGATCCATATTTTGCGTTAATATGGTTGTTGAATTATAGTAGCAGGCGTATGGTATTAAATCTGTATTAACTCCAACTTTATCTGGATCTAAAGTATCCGCATATATATCATCTATTATATTATCTTCTACTTTTGCCATTTTTAAAGTATTACTTTAAATTTTTTAATAAAAACACTTGAATTTATTAAAAAATAACTTATATATAAGCTGTATAATAAATCAATTATTACAATAATCAATATTTAATTATGGATAACATAAAGGTTTTATTATCATCTAAGAGGCAGGAGATATCTAATTCAATAGATGTGTTGGTAAAGTTTTTTAAGAGTGTAGTCAGAGAAAAAGATGATAAGATAAATGTACTTTTGGAGGAGAATAAATCACTCCGAAGAGCTAAAAATAAAGTTAAAAAAACAATTAATGTGGGTGAACTGAAGGCTGACAAATTAAATAATAGACTGTTGAAAAAAATTATAAAAAAGGAAATAAAAATTAGTAAACAGAAAAATGAAATAAAAAAGCTACAGACTGAGACGACAGAGAAAAATACCATAGATACAAAAAATATGACTGCGTTTAAGGTGGTTGCTTTGGAATTGGAAGAAAAAGAAAAAATTATAGAAAATAATAACAGCGACATAGCTATGTTAAGAGGTAAAATTAGTGAATTAACCACAAACATTGATGATTTTACTAAAAAAAATGAAGAGTTGATTAATACGGTAAAGATTCTTGAGGAGAAAAATAAAAAACTCGATGAAGTTAATAATTCACAACTAAAAACTATTGAAACAATAACTGCGGAATTGGATGATAAAAAAAATAAGATTAATGTTTTAAAAACAAGTTTTATTGATATTTTAAATGATTATAACGATATTTTATTGAGGGTACAGAATGGGTGAATCTAGCATGGAATTGGAGTTGAGTATAGCGGGTGTAACAACTCAGATAAAAATAAAAAATCAGGAGGATAAACAAGCTTATTTGGATGTGATGAATGAGTTGAATAAGGAGTGTAATGATATCATGATAGAGTGTGGTAACATTGATAAAACAATTTTGCTTTGTTGTGTTTTATTTAATACTAATATCTATTCACTGAATGATGTTGCCAGAGGAGATTTGTTTTTTAATTTTGTAAAAACCATTAGTAAGTATATTGAAGAAAAAAATAATGAGAATGTTAGATTTGAGGACAAAATTAAACAAATAAGAAGAAACCTTGTGGTAATAAATATCATAAGTAGAATGAAGCTTAATAAAAACAGAGGAGAAGTTAAATCTGATGAAATCAATGAAGATGAGTTGAATAAAATTATTGAAAAATTTACTAGTGATAGATAGTGACT
>JAFVEQ010000024.1 GCA_017475895.1 Rickettsiales bacterium | reverse complement strand
GCTCTTCTGCCATTTTAGCTGTTCCTATTTCCCTAAAAGATATGCCAGTAAAATCCTTTAATAATTTTTTTGCCACTGTTTCGTCTTTATTGGTAAAAAACCAATTCATAGTACCCATTGAAGTTCCATAAATAAATTTAGGTGTAGTCCAATTTTCTGAAAATTGAAGAAAAGCTATGTCATAAAAATAAGCTCTATTAGAAAAAGTCCAAGTTAAATCACTATTAACCATTAATATATCATAATCTTCTTTATTTAATTCTTTAAAAGTATACTTTATAATTTTTAGTTTAAGTCTATTTGAAAGGAAATCTATTCTGTTATTTCTTTTTATTCTAGAAATTATTATAGGATCAAATCCATATTCCTTTAATTTAGTATACATAGCATATTTTATTAAATTATTCCCTGGATTTTGGTCAATTTCCACTCCAATAAGTCCTATTCTTTTTGCTTCGTTATAAATAATTTCATCTTTTTTTGAACTTTCTTTTGCTGCATTTTGTTCATTTAATTTTTGTTTAGATATATCTTCTTTATTTTTTAATTCTTCTAATTTATTTTTTGATTCATCTTTTATTAATGTTTGATTTTTATTTATATTTTCTAATTCTTTTTCAGTTTTATTGATGAATTCTTCTTTTGTTGTGGTACTATTTCTTTTATTAGTAAAGGAAATTTTAGAAGAATAATTGATAATTAAATAGATTAGACATAATAATAAAATAAATAAGCTTTTACGAATAGATTTTTTATATAAAACATTTTTTGAAATATTTTTAGTTTTTTTAATATTTTGTAAAACCGGTTTTATCATTAATATTTATAAAATAAAAATGTCAGATACAACATCAATTTTCACAAATACAAGCAACAGCAGTTCAGGCAACCACTACTCAAACAACATAAATAAACACAATGCCAGAAATAGATCTAAACAATGCAACGTCACAAGGTGCAAATTATGTCATCATAATCAGCCAAAACTCAATAAACAAGAAATAGAAGCAATCAAACAGAGGAACAGCCATAGAAGCAAACCAAGAGCACTTAAGTACTGTGACAAACATTGCATAGCATGCAAAGAATTCTGCAGTAGAGCAAATTACTACATAGAACAAGAAATCCTGAAATACTACCTAACAGAACCGAAAAACCAAAAAGAAGAAAAGATCAACTCAGACAATGAAAATGATAAAGATGAAAAAAATAATATAGCAGCACCCAGCGAACTAGCTGACAACAACAAACCAACTCAAAATTATTTCGACACAATCAAAATAGAAGGAGATGGAAATTGTTTATTTAAAGCAATTCTGGAAGCACTAAATATCAACCAATCAAAGCATAAAACACTCAGAGAATACACAGCAAAAGCCATTGAAACAAAAGAATGGGACCAAGGTGTATTAGAAGCAATAGGAATTCGAAACCCACATGAATTGGCAGATAAAGTAAGAACCCCTAATACATTTGTAGGCGAAACAGCGATCTCACCCCTAGCAGAAAAACTTCAAATAACGGTTGCGATATACCTAAAGGATACAACAAAACAGTGGATTAAAGAAAATGACACAAGCCAACATGAAACCATATACCTTGAATATATACAAGGAAAATATGCAAACTTAGATCTTGAAGGCCATTATAATACATTAAAGCCAAAAGCACAACAGAAACTACTCTCGACACAAAGACTACTTAAAGAGCTTCAACAAATAGAGTGTGAAAATGCAAACAATCAACAGAACAAACCTGACCTACAAAATAAAATTAACATTCTCGTATGGAACATTCAATCTAGGAACTATACAAAAAAGCAATTCCTCATACAACTGCTCCTCGAAAATGATATTCACATAGCTCTAATACAAGAAACGTTCTTAGGACAAGATGACAAACTATATATTAAAGGTTTCAAGATATTCAGGTCCGATGGTATTTCACATAGAAAAGGAGTCGCCATATTAGTATCAAACACTCTTATTTGTGACAAGTACATAATATACAGAGACTAACATGGGCGATTTCTAAAAATAAAACTAAAAACTCCAGAGGAAAATCATATCACAATATCCAACATATATATCGAACCAGACATGAAGAATCATGTAGAAATAATTCCGCAACAAATATTAGAATCAGACATCGTAGGAGGGGATCTAAATGGTATGGATACAAACATGGAAAGAATAGGTGTATACCAAGCCAGGAACATAGGAATACTAAAACAAAAAATAAAACAGCCAAAAGGAACATCGGATCATTTTATATTAAAGTACGAAAAAATACTACCAGTCGGAATCGAACAGTCAGAGAAGCAAATTATTATACAAGACAAGAAAATAATAAAACAAAATTGGGAAAACCTAATTAACCTAACAAAAGAAGTAGCAAATACTCAATTCAAATTAAAAAACCCACTAAAAGTAATAAAGGTACAAAGAAGAGGATACATAAACGAATGCATAAATTACTATGAAGACTATGAAACTATAAAAAACTCAAATCAAGAGAAATATAAAGAAGAACACAAAAAGCAAGCCAAGCAACTAGGAATGTTAATAAGAAACGATCAAATAGGATCCATAGCATATGACAAATTGGCATCCATAATGCAAATTAGAACAAAAAACCCATTTTGGACAGCAGATGATGAAATAACAAGAAATAAAGTAATAGAAGGCTTTAAGCAACTTTATCAAGATGACCAAATCACAAACACTGATAACACTATAGAAATCACAAATACAATGATACAAACACTCGAACTACTGGAACAACATAAACATTTACAAATGATTAAAGGACCTTTCATCCCAAAAAGTAGAGCTAAAGATATAAACGGCTTCAGTCAAAAGGAAATAATGAGATTAATAAAAGGAGAAACGATGAAAGAAACAGTTAACAAATTCAAATGGATAATCACTGAAATACAACAAAAACCAGACGCAAAATACCTTATACATAATACGAGCAAAATTATCCTCAAGAAAAAAAAAGCATAAGTAGGAGGATACTCAGATCTCAGGGCCTTAGCAATAATGCCAGCGATGATTATGGTGTTCGATAAGTTGCTAGCCAAAGTCATAAACACCGACATAAAATCAAATTTATCAGTCAACCAACATGGAGGAAGGGAGCACATGAGTACAATGACTGCTAAAATACAAATGATATACAACATGGCAAAGAACGGATACGATAAAATTCTTTTAATAGATCTCAGAAAAGCCTTTGATCTGGTAGACCACCTAAGCCTTAAAGATTCTATAAATACAAAAGTGGTAGATAAAATAAACAAAAAAATACTACTAAACGTACTCAGCATCTATGAAAAAATCACAATAAGAGTAGAGAACCACAAAATACATCCAACCAGAGGAGTCCCGCAAGGGAGTGTCTTCGGGCCCACGATGTTCCTCCTTGACATAGATGACATACTTCAACTAATGTCGACAGACCAAAACACACACACACAAGCATTCGTGGACGATATAATTATAGCAGGAAAAAAAGTAGAAGACATACAGAAAGCATACAATATAATTAGCCAAACAATACGAAGTAAACATATGGAAATAAATGTTGACAAATGTGAATTCCTAACTGAAAACCCAGAAGAAATAATATTAGACAAACAAACAAATCAAGCAATAAACAACCAAAGTCACGCTAAATACCTAGGTCAAATAATCAACAGCAAAGGGCAAACAAATGACATTATACTAAGAAGAAATTACAACTCCATAGCTCAACTTGTCCACACATCCCAAACATTCATTACGCTGAAATCCCGAATAAAACTCTTCAGAATATATATAAGATCAAAATACAACCACCTCCTCCCAATAATAGCAATCAATGGAAATTTAGAAACTACGTGGAGCGAAATTAGAAAAGTAATCTTTAATGATATCCTTAAAAGGAGTACACAACCAAAGGAATCGGCTGCACTAATAGGATGCTCATATTACTCCATAATAATTAAACCACTCCTAAAAATAATAGAACAAACAGAAGAAGACCAAAATCTCCACCAATTCCTAATAGAGTCAACAAAAAAAGCATTTTTGCACTGGACTTCAGTCGAACAAAATCATGACCGACAAATTACTGATAATATAAAAAAGTTCATTGAAAGAAAGAATAACATGACAACAAATTAATGGGATGACACGATATAAGAAGAAGCAGTAAAAAGACTTTTCAAGAACTCTGACATACCAACAGAATATATCAAACTTAAAAAATTAAAGCACCCAAAGCTGATAGAAGAATTTTCATATGCATCTAAACACATAATAGAAACCTTAGTGAAAAAGCATATAAAATAAACAAACTCAAAAGAAACCTTCATAACAACATCAAGAATCCATACACAAACCTATGTAATATTATGCATTTTGGAAAGCGAAAACCCACCTCATTTTTATAAGCCAAAAGATCCAGACAATGTGCAATAACTTATAGAATACCAACAACTATATGACCTCCATATAACAAACGACCTAAAAAATTAGAAGAAAAAATACGGGAAATAAACGAAACCACCATCAACGAAACCTATCAAACTAATAATAAGAGAAACAAAGAAATCAAAATAGGAAACAGCGTAACCCAAGCAATAGCTTGGGTTAGAGACAATATTCCTCAGTGGAACAAAGAAAAATGGGATTACGTGG
>JAFVEQ010000023.1 GCA_017475895.1 Rickettsiales bacterium | reverse complement strand
TTAAGGATGGTGAATTTAATGGTCAAGGAACACTCATTTTCGCAAATGGTGACAAATACAAAGGTAATTTTAAAGATGGTGAATATGATGATGAAGGAACATTATACTATAATGGTAAAAAAAAATACAAAGGTAAATTCGAAAATGATAAATATAATGGCAAAGGACTATTCTATAATAATCAATTAAGATTTAGAGGACAATTTGATAATGATGTAAGAATGTACGGAACATCATATTTAAATAAAGCTCATGGAAATAAAAAATGTTACACATTAAGTAGAACAGATGATGGTAGTAAAAAATTAACATATTTTTAGATGGAGAAAATGTAACTCTAACCATTGACAAGGACGGAAAATTGCAGTGGAGCGGTAATATTACAGAAAATACAAAAGAAAAAGCAAAAACACTGTTTGGTTCTTTCAGTGAAGAGGAAAGCGAGGGTTATGATTTATTATTAGCAAATTTAGCATTAATCAACACTAACGATAACATTGTGCAATATAGTAATGATGTAGATTTTGACCCTCATCAGCAAGAAGACTTTAGAAATCAATTTGAAAAATTTGCAAATTTTGCCAAAAAACCAGAAAACAAGGGTAAAGTAGTAACATCAGAATTATATCCTGAAAGTCATGCTGTTGGCATTGTGTATAAAGATGGTAAGTTCGTAGTTATTGACACTTCTGGTGCTATATATTTGGATAAAGAAGCTGTTAAGGTACTAAAAGAAAAGAATATTGATATATTAGAATATTATAAAGGCCAGACGATTGGTAATTGTGTTTGGCATCAAGAGTGGCAACTAATGAACTTGCCAATGATATATTAAACGAACAAATCACAATAGATGATCTTATTTTATGTAATAAAGAAAGTAAAGACAATGAACAACAAACAGAATATGAACTAAAGCAAGGGGTAGAAGATATAAAAACAAAAGAAGAAAGATTACATAAAGTCATTGATAGACTAAACAACATTAGAAATAAACATAAATATCTAAAACTATCATCACCAACTATTACCTTTGATGATGGTAGCACATATGAAGGTGGTGTAAAAAATCATAAACTAAACGGTTTTGGAATATTCACTTACGCGAATGGTAACATATATAAAGAATACAGAGGTGATTTTAAAGATGGTGAATTTAATGGTCAAGGAATACTCACTTTCGCAAGTGGTGCCGTGTATATAGGTAATTTTAAAAATGATGAATTTGATGGTAAAGGAAAGTATAGTTTTACAAATGGTGACGAATATGAAGGCCAATTTAAAGATGGCGAATTTAATGGCGAAGGAACACTCACTTTCGCAGATGGTAGTGTATGTAAAGGTCAATTTAAAGATGGTAAAATAGTTGATGGTAAAGGAACACTCATTTTTGCAAACGGTGATAAATACAAAGAATATAAAGGTCAATTTAAAGATGGTAAATTTAATGGTAGAGGAACACTTACTTTTGCAAATGGTGACATATACAAAGGTGAATTTAAAAATGGTGAAATAGTTGACGGTAAAGGGGTGTTTATAGTAAAAAAACTAACACAACAAAAACAAAAACCAACACAACAAGAACAAAACTTTGAAAATAAAGCAACAGTAATAGTGAATATAAAAACAAACTCAAAAACAAAACACAACAAACAGAAGAAGGAATAGAAGATAAAGTACAACAAAGAGAAGAAAAAATAGAGGTGTTAAAACAAGTGTATAAGGATATTGATAATATCTTTATGCAATACAACAACAAACAACAAGATATTTTCTAAAAAATTGTCCGTTGTTTTGTGATTGGTTACAATATATTTTATAGTACTATTGTTAATATTAATTGACTTTATGTAAAAAAATGGTATAATATACGTAAGTAATTAGCTGTATTGGTATGACAAAAATAATTTTTTATCATGAAAATAGATGTAGAACATATATCAGTAACAACGATCCATCATCGCTAAGAAGAAATAATCCCCACACTGGACTTAGGTTTACTAGAAAATCCCATTCCGTTTCAGGAATTGTCAAGTACTACACAGTTCATGTAAGAAATGGCAAAACAATATTTAAAAAAACATACGTAGGTGGATTTAAAAATGATAGACCTCATAATCTAGGAATATTACATGGCAATCAATTAGACTTTAAAGGAAAATTTAATAAAGGTAAAAGAATATCCGGAATATCACGTTTAAATACAAATCATGAAAATAAAATATGTTACACATTAGATAAAGATAAAACAATAAAATATTTTTTAGATGGAAAAGAAGACGGAGAAATTGTAACTCTAACCATTGACAAGGATAGAAAATTACAGTGGAGCAAGAATATTACAGAAAATACAATAGAGAAAGTAAAACGAATATTTAGTTCTTTTAGTGAAAAGGAAAGTGATAATTATGATATATTATTGGCGAATTTAGCGTTAATCAATACTAATGATAATATTATACAATATAGTAATGATGCAGATTTTGTTGATTATCGAGTTGACTTCAAAGACCAGTTTGAAAATTTTAAAAAATTTGTCGAAAAGCCAGAAAACAATGGTAAAATTATAACATCAGAATTATATCCTGAAAATCATGCCGTTGGCATTATATATAAGGATGGTAAATTCGTAATTATTGACACTTCTGGTGGTATATATGATGATAAAGAAGCTGTTAAAGTGCTAAAAGACGATAAGAATAAGAATGTTGATGTATTATCTTATAATGGTCAAACAATTGGTAATTGTGTTTTAGCATCAAGAGTGGTAACTAACGAGCTTGCCAATGATATATCATATGGAAGAATCACAATGGATAATCTTGTTTTATATGATAAACTAAAGCAAAAAGCAGAAGATATACAAACAAAAGAAGAAAGGCTACGTAAAGTCATTAATAGACTAGACGATATTAGAGACGAAAATAAATATCTAAACCTATTATCATATAGTGATGGCGAAGTAACTATTACCTATGATAATTGTTGTAATGGTGAAGGAACAATTATTTTCCCAAACGGTGACTGCTTATACGAGGGTCAACTTAAAGATGATGAACCAAACGGTTTTGGAACACTCATTTACACAAATGGTGACGAATATAAATGTCAATTTGAAAATGGTAACCTAAAAGCGTTAGAACAAGCAAACGAGGATCTTGATAATATCTTTATACAACATAACGACAGACAACAAGATATTTTCTAAAAAAAAATAATATTGTTTTCATTTTGATTAGCTGTCCATTGTTTTGTAATTAGTTCAGTAATATTATAGCTATTGCCCTTAATAAAAAAATTACAATATATCATAATGATTAAATTGACTTTATGCAAAAAAATGGTATAATATGCATAAATAATTAGCTGTGTTAGTATGATAAAAATTTATTATGATGTAGATAAAGATGTAATATATACCAGTGACACTAATCTTAACAATAAATTCGAGTTCAGTAACTTTTCAGGAAATGCTGAGTATTACATAGTTCAAACAAAAAATGACAAACAAACATGTGAAATAATATACGAAGGTGGATTTGAAAACGGTAAATATAATGGTCAAGGAAAAGCATACTATCAGGGTAACAAAATATACGAAGGTGGATTTAAAAATGGCGAATATGATGGTGAAGGAAGTTCATATTATGATGCTAGTTGTTATGAACCCGGTGGAATTGCTGAAAAACTAAGATACACAGGTGAATTTAAATATGGTAAATTTAATGGTAAAGGAACAGTTTATGGCAATCAATTAAGGTTTGAAGGAATATTTGTTAACGGTGTAACGATATCTGGAACAGCGTATTTAAATAAAACTCCTAACAATCCATGTTACAAATTAAATGAAACAAAAGATGGTATAATAATAGAATATTTTTTAGATGGAGAAGTTGTAACTCTAACCATTGACAAGGACAAAAAATTACAGTGGAGCAAGAATATTACAGAAAATACAATAGAAAAAACAAAAACACTGTTTAGTTCTTTTAGTAAAGATAAAAGCTATAGTTATGATACATTATTAACAAATTTAGCATTAATCAATAATAATGATAATATTATACAATATAGTAATGATAAAGATTTTGACTATAGTCGGCATAACTTTGAAAGCCAGCTTGAAAACTTTAAAAAGTTTGCCGAACAATATAAAAATACAGGCAAAGTTGTAACATCAGAATTATATACTACAGATCATGCCGTTGGCATTATATATAAAGATGGTAAATTCGTAGTTATTGATACTTCTGGTGGTATATATTTTGATAAAAAAGCTATTGAAGTACTAAAAGATGATAAAAATAAGAACGTTGATATATTAGCTTATAATGGTCAGACAATTGGTAATTGTGTTTTAGCATCAAGGGTAGTAACTAATGGACTTGCCAATGATATATTAAACAAACAAATCACAATAGATGATTTTATTTTATATAATAAAGAGAATAAAGACAATGAACAACAAACGGAATATGAACTAAAGCAAAAAGCAGAAAATATACGAATAAAAGAAGAAAGATTACGTAAAGTTACTAGTAGATTAGATAACATTAAAAACAAAAATAAATATCTAGAACTAGCAACTGTTACCGGTAATAATATTATTATAATACCAAACGGTTTTGGAAAACTCACTTTTGCAAATGGTGATGTATATGAAGGTGAATTTAAAGATGGTAAACGTAATGGTAAAGGAACAGTTATTTATAAAAATGGCAATAAATACGAAGGTGAATTTAAAGATGATAAAGTAAACGGCTTAGGAACACTTATTTGCGCAAATGGTGGTGTATATGAGGGTGAATTTAAAGATGGTAAAGCAAACGGCGTAGGAAAACGCATTTATGCAAATGATAATAAATATGAAGGTCAGTTTAAAGATGGTAAAGCTAGTGGTAAAGGAAAGTTTATTTACGCAAATGGTGACGTATACGAAGGTAAATTTGAAAATGGTAAAATGGTTGATGGTAAAGGAAAACTCATTGACAAAAGTGGTAATGTATATGAATGTCAAGTTAAAGATAACAAAATAGTTAGTAAGGGAGAAATTATTTATAAAAATGATGATAAAAATGATGATATATACAAAAATAGACCTAAAGATAGCAAACTAATTAGAAATACTAATGACAATGATAAACAAACACCTCACCTAACAATACAACAAATGGAAGCGTTAGAACAACTAAACAAGGATTTTGATAACATATCAAAAATAGGAAAGAAAGAAAAGAACTTCTCGTGCAACCCTAGAAGTAACAAAGGATGAGATATTCCCTAAATTCCAATGGTGCTACTGATACCAGCCTCTCTGTCAATGGTATTATTGGCACTATTTAGTATTTTATTTTTTTTCTTCAGCTTTTTATTTTCTTTTATTAAATTTCTTTCATCGTTTGAATCGTCGCTATCGTTACTACTTTCATCATCAGCTTCTTCAAATTTACTCAAAAGCATCTCGCACTCCCGATGGCGATTCTCTCTGGCAAAATCTATAGCCCGTTTTCCATCGGCATTAAAAATATTACTTTCGTATTCCGCAAGCAACTCAACACAATCTATATTTCCCCTTTTGACGGCATACATTAGAGCAGTATTTCCATTAACATCCTGTTTTCCTATCTCCTCATCAAATTCAGACAGAAAACTAACACACTCAACGTTATTTCTATCGGATGCATACATCATAGCCGTACAGCTACCTTCACCAACTTTACCAACATTTTTTTTGGCATTTTTTCTCAAATAGTCTATATCCCCCTTTATGGCAGATAAAAACCATTCATTATCGATAACTTCACCCTCTATAATTTCTTCACCCATTACAAAAATATCCCACTTTATATAGTTTCATTATTCATATCGCCTAAAGTTTTCATAATATCAGCAAGTTGTCTTTTATCCATATTACCAACTTTTTCTGCTATTACCTTCATTTCTTTAAACTTCTTCAATAAGCTATTAACATCCTGAATTTTTGTTCCACTTCCGTTGGCAATCCTAAATTTCCTAGAAGAGTTTAAAATATCAGGATTCTTTCTTTCCTTTTTTGTCATTGACAATATTATGGACTCTTGTTTTTTTATGATATCCTCTTCAAAACCCTTGTCTTTCAAGAATTCTTTCATTTTTGTTGCTCCCGGTAAGAAACTCAAAATATTTGTTATCCCACCAAGTTTTTTCATTGTCTTTATTTGTTTTAGAAGATCGTCCAAATCTAAACTGCCTTTTTTTATCTTCTTTTCTAGTTTTTCAACCTCTTCTTTGTCAACAACCTCTTCCGCTCTTTCCACAAATGAAACTATATCACCCATATCTAAAATTCTGGATGCTATCCTTTTTGGGTAAAACAAATCAAAATCGCCGATTTTTTCACCGGTTCCAATATATTTTATCGGACAACCGGTGCTTAACCTCATGCTTAATGCAGCACCACCACGACCATCACCATCAATCCTTGTTAATATTATTGACGTTAAACCAACCTGTCTATTAAACTCATCAGCAATATTTACAGACTCTTGACCAGTCAATGAATCCGCTACCAAAATAACTTCCGTTGGTTTTACTATCTCTTTTACTTCCTTTAACTCTGACATCATGTCATTGTCTATAAATAATCTCCCAGCGGTATCAAACATAACTATATCATAACTATTTTTTACCGCCAATGCTCTTTTGCAAATATCCACCGGCCTCTGTTCGGGTACTATTTCCAAACAGTCAACATTTATTTTTTCCGCCAGTATTTTTAACTGTTCTTGAGCAGCTGGTCTATACACATCCAGCGAAACCAACAAAATTTTTTTATTGAATTTATTCTTTAACCTATTCGCCAATTTAGCACAACTGGTAGTCTTTCCACTTCCCTGTAGACCAACAAACATTATCACATTACCACTGTCCTTCAGTGTTATATCTTCATCATTATCACCCAATAAATTCACTATTTCATCATGAACTATCTTAACTATCATTTGACCAGGCTCAACAGATTTTATAACCTCCTGCCCCAGTATCTTTTCCTTTATATTTTTTGTGAAATCCTTGACTATGCTAATGGGTACATCCGCCTCCAGTAAGGCAATTCTTATATCTCTGATTGTTGAATCTAAGTCTTCGCTGGATATGAATCTTTTTCCTTTTATTTTATCTATTATGCCATTAAAGCTTCTTGTTATGCTTTCAAACATAGAAATTCCTAATCATCCACTGAGTCTATATCAATATTTTCAAGGTCAATTTCGTCTTCCACCTCCTCCATGTCCATATCTTCAGAATCATCATCCTCAGCACCATAACTTCCACCATCAACATAACCAATTTCTTCATTCAATTCGCCACCGTCTGCAGTATCGTCCTTTAAATTATTTACTTCCTTAAGGAATAGGTTATTTGTTATTAAACTCTCTTTTACTCTTTCTTTTAAAACATCCAAATCAACCATGCCATCTTCTATTTCTTTTAGAGATTTTTTAATACTTTTCTTTGTAAATTTTGTGGTCTCCACGTCTGTTTTGTTGTTTAGAAGAATTTCCTTTGCTCTGTTCATCACTAACACTGATAAATCAAATCTGTTTGGTACCTTGTCTAAACACTTTTCCATTATAACGTCACTCATTTACTGAATAATTATTGTTACTCCTTGAGTAAAGTTTAAAACTGTACTAATTTTATGTCAATAGAATATTTTTATTTTTATATCATATTTACAAAATTGCCATCCCATGAACAAAAATAATTTTGATCAAAGTGGCCCAAAAAAGTATTATTTAATTTTTCACCCTCCTCTACAGTCAAACCATTTATATAATCCTCAAGTTTATCAAAGTTTATGTGTGTCTGTAAAAGACTTATGAGTTTTTTACATATAGTTTCATGTGTTACAATAACCAAATTTTTTTCATTTTTATATTTATTTAAAAATTTAGTAACTCTCAAAAACACCATTTTATTAGTTTCATAATTTTCAACCGGAGAATAAGACCATTTGTTGTTTTGCAATTGTGACAATTCTTCGCCATATTTTTCACTTATGTAATTTTTTTTTAATCCCTCAAAATCGCCTCTAGCACCCTCCAACAGCAGTTCTTCTTCAATTCCAGAATTAAAATCAAATCCCATTGTATCCAATAATATTTGGCATGTATGTCTAGTTCTTTCAAGTGGACTGTGTATAAACTTGTAAGTACTAAAATTTTCTCCAGTATTTAGTAGTTTTTTAGCATTCATGTACGTTTGCAAAACACCATTGGGTGTTAAAAATACGTTTTTCATTCGCCCCGTTATGGTGTCATTTTTAACATTATAAAAGGTTTCTCCATGTCTGAATATGTACCACATTGTATTTTATCCTTATACCATTTACATAAAAATACAAAATGTGAATAAAATTTTCAAGAATAAATTGACTTTTAACATTATAAAAATACAATCATCTTGTTTTAATAATTATCATCTTTATGTTTAAATCAAAGTTTCTACAGGAGTGTGAGAAAAGAGGTTTTTTAAATCAATGTACAAACATTGAAGAACTGGATAAACAATTATCAAAAGGAGAGCCTGTAGTAGCCTATTGGGGAACAGATCCAACCGGTGCATCTCTACATGTTGGACATTTGTTTTCATTAATGATGATAAGATTATTTCAGAGATGTGGTAATAAGCCCATAATACTCGTTGGTGGAGCAACTGGACAAGTAGGAGATCCAAGTTTTAAAGATAAAAGCAGGCCAATGATGAGTTTAGAAACTCTTGAAAAAAATAAAACAGGAATAAAAAAATCTATAGCGAAATTCATAAAATTTGGTGATGGACCAACGGATGCAATTTTAGTTGATAATTTGGACTGGTGGAAGGATAAGAATTATTTGGAAGTGTTAAGAGATATCGGACCTCATGTTTCGGTAAATAGAATGTTATCCTTTGAATCCGTTAAATTAAGACTAAATAAAGAAGAACATATGAGTTTTTTAGAGTTTAACTATATGATTTTACAAAGTTACGACTTCTATCATTTATACAAAAAATATGGTTGCAGTTTACAGTTGTGTGGTGCAGACCAATGGGGTAATGTGGTTGCCGGTGTTGAACTTGTCAGAAGATTACAGTTTATAAAGGGCGAAGTGGAAAAAGGTGATAAAGTGGAAGTTATGGGTTTTTCAACTCCGCTTTTGACAGATTCGAACGGTAAAAAGGTCGGCAAAAGCGAAGGTAACGCCATTTGGACAAACGAAGATATGCTTAGTCCATTTGATTATTTTCAGTACTTCAGAAATGTAAACGATGCTGATGTCATAAGATTTCTAAAGATTTATACCGATTTCGATGTTGAATATGTTGAAAGTATAAAAAATAAAGATATTAATGAGTTAAAAAAAATACTGGCTTTTGAGGCAACAAAAATTTGTCACGGAGAAGCTGTTGCAAACGAATGCCTAGAAAAAGCAAAACAAATATTTGAAAATAACAGTGTAGAACATTTGGAGGTTTTGGAGTATAAAAAAGATGGTGTTGTTCTATTGTATTCAATGTTGAAAGAATTAAATTTAGTTGAATCCAACGGTGAAGCGAAGAGATCAATTAAAGGTGGTAGTGTTAAAATAAATGATGAAAAAATTCTTGATGAATTTTATAAAATACCTGACGATTTAATTGATTTTAAACTGTCCATTGGAAAGAAAAAATATTACAGAATAAACATAAAATAATACAGCATTATGGAAAACTTAATATCTGTTGTTGTTCCGGTTTACAATGTAGAAAACTATATTGACGATTGCCTCCAGTCACTTTTGCAACAGAGCTATAAAAATATAGAAATATTGTGCGTTGATGACTGTGGAAATGATAATTCTATGTCCATTGTTGAAAAGTATAAACAAAAGGATGATAGAATAAAAATTTTAAAACATAAAAAAAATTTGGGATTAGGTGGAGCTAGGAATACCGGTATTGATAATGCAAATGGAAAGTATATTTACTTTTTAGACAGCGATGATTTTATAGATAAAGATTATCTGGAAAAATTGATTGAAACCATCAAAAAATATGATGTTGACATGGTTTGTAATGGCAAAATTTTAAAATATTATGGAAATGACAGCAAAACAAATCATCTTCTAAAAAAAGAAGGTGATTTTGTTTTAAATAAAGTTATGGATTTTGATAATGAAACCGTAAAAAAAATAATTACATCAGTTTGGTGTAAATTATATAAAACCGATTTTTTGAAGAATAGCAACTTCTATTTTCCAGAAAAGTTGGCTTTTGAGGATATGGCATTTTTACACCTCATTAAAACAAAAATGAAAAATATCGTTTATATTTTTGGCCCAACATACTACTACAGACAAAGAGAAAGTTCAATAATGGGACAATATAAGAAAGTTGCAGATAAACTGGATTCAATTTATATTATAAAATATATCTACGAATTCTACAAAAAAAATAATTTACTCGATAAATATTCAATACCGTTTGCTTGGCTAAAAAAGTTTTTTAAGAGACAAAAAAACAAACAAAATTATTTTAATATATTAAAAGACGAGTTTCTCGCGATGAGAGAAGATGTTTTTAAAAATGTCAATATTTATAGCAAAAAAGATTTAATATTTTTCAATAGTGTTATTAACTACAAAAATTATTTTATATTCAAAATTTTTTACACAGTTAGGAGGATTTTAAAAATATGAAGGAAACGATTTTGGTTGTTGGTGGAGCTGGTTATATAGGTTCACATTTCTGTAAAGAAGCAAATAAAAACGGCTATCATATTGTTGTTTTTGATAATTTATCAACTGGTAAAAAAGAGTTTGCAAAATATGGAAGTTTGGTTGTTGGTGACCTAAATGACTACAATTTAATTGTAGAAGTTTTGAAAAAGTATAAGCCGGCAGTTGTTGTTCATTTTGCTGCATCCATAGAGGTTGGAGAAAGCGTTAAAAATCCATGTAAATATTATGAAAACAATGTAATTAATACCATTAATTTATTAAAGGCCATGAATGAATGTGGTTGTAAAAATATAATATTTTCGTCTACAGCAAGTATATTTTATTCACAGTATGGTGTAAAAATTGATGAAAATACAACAAAGTTACCACAAAATCCGTACGCCAAAACAAAGCTAATGGTGGAAAATATACTTGATGATTTTGCTGTTGCCTATGGTTTCAAATATATTTGTTTTAGATATTTTAATGCATCCGGAGCAGATCCTGACGGTGATTTAGGAGAAACACATCAACCTTTCAGTCATCTAATCCCAATAGTTTTAAACAACTATAAAAACAATAAAGTTATAAAAATATTCGGAAATGACTATGATACTAGAGATGGAACCTGTATTAGAGATTATATACATGTTAGTGATTTAGCCAGAGCACACGTGCTGGCGGTGGAAAAAATACTGAACACAGATAAGTCTATAAAAATAAATTTAGGAACCGGTAACGGATATTCGGTGTTGGAAATAATAAAATCTACCGAAATTGTTTTAAATACCAAGCTAAATTACGAAATTACAGAAAGAAGAGAAGGTGATCCCGCTTATTTAGTGTGTGATAATAGTTTAGCGGACGAATATTTAGGTTGGAAACCTAAATATATGGATGTTAAGGAACATATTTTACACACTTGGAACTGGATGAATAATGGACTTTTAAAAATAAAATAACTTAATAAAACCATTTATTGACTATTTGTAGGCCGGCTTAAGATCTAAAAACGGTAGAGCTTTTAAAATAATCTCTCTCGCTATCACAGTGGCCACACCGCCACCGGTTCCGTCTTGTTCACTGTTAACTTTTGGTCTATCTGCCACAACAAAAATACTATATTGCGGATTATCAATTGGGAAAGCACCCACAAACGATGCAATGTGTTCTCCCTCCTGATAACCACTTTTAGAATTTTTTCTTGCCGTTCCGGTTTTACCGCCTATATTTAAACCATCAATGTAAACAAGTTTTCCTGTTCCATTGATGACAGCGTTTTTAAATAACTGTCTCATCACAACTGAAGTTTTATGTGATACAACCTGCTTTGCTATTTGTTTATCAAAATCATATGTAAATCTCGGTGTTATAAGTTTTCCATCGTTTAAAATTCCATTTGTGGCGGATATAACATGAAGTGGTGAAACAGCTATTCCGTAACCATAGGATATGGTTATTAGGTTTATATCTCTCCATTTTCTTGGTTGTAATGGTAAAACTCTTTGATTTATGTTTATGTTTAACTTCTCCAAAAGTCCAAGTTCCTCAAAAAATTTTAATTGTTTATCAACCCCTATCCTTTTAGCAATTTGGCTTGCCACAAGGTTAGAAGATGTACTAAAACCCTCTTTTGCTGTAATTTCTTTTTTACTCATAATACTTCTTATATCCTTTACAACATAGTTACCAAAGTTTAGCTCTTTACTAACATCAAATTTTGTATTTTCATTTATTAAATTGTTTTCAACAGCATTAGCAAAAGTAAACATCTTAAACACCGAACCTAGTTCATAGTTTCCATAGGTAGCAAAATTAAACGTATTATCACCATCTTTTATTTTATTGGGATTAAAGTCTGGTAAAGAAACCATACCCAAAACATTACCGGTTTTTATCTCCATCAATATACCAACCACGAAATTTGCTTTATACTTCTCCTGAGCTTTAAGTAATTCGTCCCGCAAAGCCTCCTGTATTCTTAAATCCATCGTAAGTTTTATGGGTTTATTATCAATATTTTTGAGATAATCATTGTAATATTCCTCAATACCAATAACCCCTTCTTTATCAGCATCAACGTAACCAAGTACATGAGAAAATAAGTTATTATGTGGATAAAACCTCAGTAGATCATCTTCAAAAATAAGCGATGCTATAGGCAACTGCCTTAAAATATTTTCTTCAGCCGGAAAAATATTCTTCTTTATTAAAATATATTTTGATTTTGTTTTATTTGTGATTTTTTTGTATATAAAGTCATAATCCAAGTCCAATGTTCTCGATAATTCCTTTGCTATGAATTTTTCATTATCTATCAAATCCTTGTTTAAATAGAGAGTTTTTACCTTTATATTACTGGCCACAACAACATTATTTCTATCAACAACATCAACTCTTTTATAGACCGGATCATAAAATATCTTTTTATCAAAAGATTTGTCGTATCTGATAATTGTTAAATAAAATATTCTGGCTACTATCACAGAAAATATTATAGCAACACATGAAATTATTATAGTTACCTTACTACAAAGTTGCTTCATTTCTGTGCTACTGGATCTTTATTATCTTTAATGTTGGCATAATAATAGGGAATAAGTGTTTTTATATCTTTTATTTGTTCTTTAGCTATCAATGTTTTATCGTCGATATTTGTTGGAATATCAATCTGCTTTACCTTAGAATAGATGTTTTTCAACCTATTCGGATTACTTAAATACGTTAGTTCTAGATCTATCACTTCAATTTCCTTATCCAGCATCACAATTTTAGTTTCTATATCTCTTATATTTTTTTTTATTTTAAAAGTTTTATTCTTTACAAAAACCATAACACAAAATAAAAATACACATGTTATCAGTAAAAAATTTTTAAATGTATTCAATACATCATTTAACATTTTATCCCTCCCCTTAGTTTAGCCGATCTGGATCTTATATTATCATTAATTTCACCCTCAGATACCAATACAGGCTTTTTGGTCATAACATTGAAAATTGTACTAGCTTTTTCCTCTCTATACTTATTTATTTTACCAAGTTTAGTATCCCCGTTTTTATTAAAAAAATCCTTAACTATTTTATCCTCCAGCGAATGAAAACTTACAATCACAAGTCTTCCGCCACTCTTTAAAAGTTTTATAGAATCATACAAAATTGTTTTCAATTCGTTTAGTTCATCATTGACAAATATTCTTATCGCCTGAAATGTTTTTATGGCGCAATCTATTCTTTTATTTTTTTCCCTTTCAAAAAAACAACTTCTAACTATATTCGCCAATTCTGTAGTTGTTTCTATAGTTTTGGTTTTTCTGTAGTTAACTATTTTTTTTGCTATAACCCTGCTTTTCACCTCTTCACCGTAGTTATAGATTATATCAGCGATATTTTTTTCACTATAATTATTAATTACATCATATGCAGTTATATCATTTCTGCCCATAGTCATTTTTAATGATGCCTCTTTATTGAATGAAAAACCTCTATCTGCATTATCCAACTGCATCGAAGACACACCCAAATCTAGCACAATTCCATCTAGACTGTTTTCCTCCATTGTATTTTTGATTTCACTAAACTTAAGATTATAAAATTCAAATCTATCATTGTATTCATTTTTTATAACATCAGCAAACTTTAAAACATTTTCATCTCTATCCGTTCCAATAACTCTACAATTTGCATAATCCAATATAGCCTTGGTGTAACCACCGGCCCCGAACGTAGCATCCAGTATAACATCACCCTCTTTTGGGTTTAAATATTTTAAAACCTCATTAACCATAACAGATATATGTTCCCGTCTATTTTCCATTTTTAAATATATCCCTGTTATTTTTAATTTTATCTCTGGCTTCCTTTTTATATAATTCAAACATGGCTGGTTCCCATATCTCAAAAATTTGACCTTTGCCAACAAATACGGCCGTTGTTGTGATGTTAGCGAAATCCATAAGGTTCTTAGGTAACAATATTCTACCATCTTTATCAAACTGTAGCTGTGCCGACCCACCTAACACTATTGTTAAAAATGCATCTTTTTCGGTGGAGAATGGATCCAAATTATCAATTTTTCTACTTAATTCTTCTATTCTTGTTATGCTACAACCTTCTATACACTTGTTTATTGAAGATTCATATAACACCAATGATGTTTTTTCTTCCTCCTGAATAACACCTCTAAATTGAGATGGTAAAGATACTCGTCCTTTACTGTCAACTTTATTTTCAAAAGTAGAAAGAAACAAACTCATCTGTTATTATGGTATTTTATGGTTATACATGGTATATTATGCCATAAATATTTAAAAGCAAGAAAAAAATTAATGTTCATAAACATTAAAAAAATACAATCAGATAAACACAAACAGATAATTATATTGACATTAATTTAAAAAAAATTATTATGACCTCAATCATAATAGGTTAAAAAAATGGAAGAAAAAAATATAGGCGTAATAACCGGCATAAGTGGAAGTGTAATAACAGCGAAATTTAATGACAAGGTACCAAAAATATTAAATAAGTTGGTGTGTAGTAACATAATAGCGGAAGTGCTAGAGGGTCTGGAAAACAACGAAATTAAAGCTGTAGCTTTAAATTCAACAACTGGATTATGTTTTGGTGACGAAATAATTGATACAGGAAAACCAATAGATATACCCGTTGGTGATTCTCTAAAAGGTAGAATGTTAAATGTTTTCGGTAAACCAATAGACAAAAAAGGAGATCTGATAACGGACGAGTACAGATCAATACATCAAAAACCAATAGATTTAATGGATCATAATACAAAAAGACAAATGTATAATACCGGCATAAAAATAATAGATCTATTAGCACCTCTAGAATATGGTGGAAAAGCCGGTTTATTTGGTGGTGCCGGTGTGGGAAAAACCGTTTTAATAACGGAAATGATACATAACATGGCTTTAAATTATGATGGTGTAAGTATATTTTGCGGTGTTGGGGAAAGAAGCAGAGAAGGAAATGATTTGTATCATGAAATGGAAGAAGCTGGTGTTTTAGATAAAACTGTAATGTTTTTTGGTCAAATGAATGAACCATCAGGCACAAGATTCAGAGTAGCTCATTCAGCTCTAACGGCAGCAGAATATTTCAGAGATGTAAAAAAACAAAATGTACTACTGTTAATTGATAATGTGTTTAGATTTGTTCAGGCGGGTAATGAAATTTCTGGTTTAATGGATAGAATACCATCACATGTTGGTTATCAATCAACTTTAGCCAGCGATATGGCAGAATTACAGGAAAGAATTGCCGGAACAAAAGATACATCCGTAACAGCCATAGAGGCAGTTTACGTTCCAGCGGATGATTTTACCGATCCGTCAGCAAGTCACACATTTTCACATTTATCAGCCACAATATCATTGTCAAGAAAAAGAGCGGGACAAAAACTATATCCAGCAATGGATCCATTAACTTCAAGTTCTAATATTTTAACACCTAATGTTGTATCCAATAGGCATTATGAGTGTGCTAAAAATGTTAAAAAAATACTAGCGGAATATGAAGAATTAAAAAATATTATTGCTATGTTAGGTTTAGAGGAGCTATCAACAAAGGACAGACTAACCGTTGCTAGAGCTAGAAAACTAGAAAGATACTTAACACAACCATTTTTTACCACTAAACAATTTACTGGACTTGATGGTAAATTTATACCAATAGAAACAACCATAAACGATTGTAATAGGATTATACAGGGTGAATTTGATGGTGTGGCAGAACAGGCGTTTTTTATGGCTGGGGCTATAGATGATATTAATTTTAATAAATACAAATGATACAATATCATGAATAAAATTTTAAATTTAAGAATTTATATTCCGGACAAACTTTTTCTAGAGGAAGTTGTTGTTAAGGTGTCAGTACTTGGAAAAGAGGGATTTTATACAATTTTGCCAAATCATTTGGATTATGTGTCATCCTTTGAAGATGGAATCATATTTTTTAAAAAACAAACCGAAGAAAATGTATTTATTGGTGTTAATCAAGGTGTTTTAGTAAAATGTGGTAGAGAAATTCAAGTGTCAACATTTAATGCCGTATATGGTGGAAACACCATAGAAGAACTAAAGAATGTACTAAAATCAAGCATAAAAAGAGAAAATGAATTGATAAGTATAGAAAAAAAAATAAAAACTTCCTTGAAAAATATAGAATTTGAATTATTTAGAAAAATAAAAACACTAGAAAGTTATGATTAAACTTGACAAAAAAATCTTAAAAAAAATAAAAAACAAACATGTTGATAGACATTTAGATGACGAGCACAGAAAGGTTGTTGTGGCAGTACCATCACCAACTTTGATGTTTCTGACACCAATTCTGGTGGCAATATTTTTAGGCATATTTTTTAACTTCAGTAGGAGAGTTTTTATAGGATGTATTATTGGTGGTGTTATATGTGGTTGTTATAATGTTTATAGAATAATAAGTAATTTGATGAATGATGATAAGTAATATAGTTTTAGACATAGTATTTTTTTTATTGGGGACATTTTTAGATTTTTTGAATAATTTGTGTTTAAAAAAGACTATAGACATTTTTCTTAAAAGTAAAAACAGAAGTATTATAACTTTAGTGTTTTTGATGAAATTACTTGTATTTTTAATATTATTTATTATTATAAGCTCAATTAGAATTAGAGGATTGTATTTCACACTACTAGGATTGGTGGTGTCGAAGTTTGTCCTGTTATTGAATAACTGCGTAATTAAGAAAAAATGAACATATCTACCGACGATCTAGTACTATTTGAGAGCGGCTTTGTAACAATAAACGGAACCCTGATTTTTTCTTGGATCGTGATGTTTATAATGGTGGGAACAGCCATTCTTTTAAGGCTGCAGTTAAATAAAAACAAAAACAACTACAGAGAAGAACCAACAAAACTACAGAACTTTTTTGAATCGCTGGTTGAGGTAATAGAACAGCAGGTAAAGACAATAAGTACAAAACAAATCGATGTCGTTTTTCCTTTCATTGCTACATTATTTATGTATATTTTAGTTTCCAATTTAATTTCACTAATACCTGTTTTAGATTCACCTACCGGCTCGCTGTCAACAACACTTGCTCTAGCGCTGAGCATGTTTATATTCTCAATATTCGTTGGCATAAAGGACAAGGGTTTTTATGGTTACATAAAAAAATATTTTAAACCTGTATTTTTAATGTTACCACTAAACATAATAGGTGAATTATCAAGAATTATTTCCCTATCAATGAGACTTTATGGTAATATTATGAGTTCCGGTGCAGTCACTTTTATATTGACAAATATATCATTTTTGTCCATTGGTTTTCCGATTATGATAGATTTGTTGGGTACTATAAGTGGAATTATACAGGCCTATATATTTTCAATATTGTCAATGGTAGCAATATCATCTGATGATTAGTTTATTATTTAATTATTAACATTTATGGAGTTTATGATGGATAGTTTAACATGTATAGCGGTGGTTTCAATAATTGCCTCGGTGGTATGTGTATCAATAGGTGCTACAGCCGCAGGTCTTGCGGAAGGTTCAGTGGCGAAACAGGCTATGCAATCGTTGGCACAACAACCGGATGAAGCTGGTGAAATATCAAAAACATTGTTCATATCAATGTCTTTGGTGGAATCTAGTGCCATTTACTGTCTTTTAGTTTCAATGATTTTAATATTTAGTAACCCATTCTGGAATTTTATATTAACAAAAAGTGATTAAAGATGAATATAAGTATTTTTACACTTGTAGTACAGATATTTAATTTTTTGTTTCTGTTGTTTATATTAAATAAACTTCTATACAAACCCATTATGAAAATAATGAAGGAAAGGAGAGATTATATAAAAAATAGTATAGAAAGTGCAGATAATAAACTCAAAGAAGCAGAAAAAGCAAGAGATGAATACCTTGAAGATCTAAAACATGTGGAGGACTATAAAAAGGGAAAAATTGAAGAAATCAATAAAGAACTTATTTCCTACAAGGATGAAGAATTATCAAAGATAAAACAAGATTTGGAGACAAAAAAAACAAACTTTAACAGTCAACTGGAGTTTGAAAAGGAAGAAATATTAAATAATCTGATTAGAAAATTTTGCTTTGGACTTGATGATTTTTTAAAGGATATTTTTACATCTTTAACCAATAATTCTTTAAATGCTGTCATATTTGATAAGTTTTTGAATGAAATACTAAATTTAAGCGATGAAAATATTGATAAAATCAATAAATCCAGCACAACAACAATTAATTTTTACTCAAGCTACGAACTAAATCAAGAGGAAAAAGACAGAGCCAAAAGCGTATTTGAAAAAACAGGAGTGGTAAATAAACAAATTGATTTTGTTGTTGATGAAAATATGATTTTTGGAAACAGAATAACTGTTAATGGTTTTGTTATGAATTTAAACATTCAAGACATAATTGATAGGTTTGTTTTAAATATTAAAAATAATGTATAGGTGTGGATACATGTTTCAGGATAGAGTTTTGGAAAAATTCAACAATTTACTACAGTCCGTTTCAACATCTAAAATCAAAGGTGTAAATATCGAAGAAATAGCAACGGTTGTGGAGGTTAATTCCTACATAGTTGTCGCTGAAGGTTTTACCAAAATATCCTGTGATGAATGTGTCATTATAAATAATAGATATTTTGGTATAGTATCAGTAATAGACAGAAATATTGTAAAAATAACACTATTAGATAAAACAAACAACATAAAAATCGGTGATACGGTAAAAAGAACATTTAAAACCTTAAGTGTTTCAGTCGGCGATTCAGTAATTGGTAGAGTTGTGGACGGTTTGGGAAGAGCGATAGACGACAAAGGAAAAATAGAAACCGTGGAAACTTTACCGGTGGAAAGACCCGCTGTTGACATAATAAACAGACAATCAGTTAAAGAACCAATTGAAACCGGAATAAAAGTTATAGATTCTCTAATACCGATAGGAAGAGGACAGAGGGAACTAATATTAGGGGATAGACAAACAGGTAAAACATCTATAGCAATAGATGCAATCTTAAATCAAAAAAATAGTGATGTTATTTGTATATATTGTTCCATAGGACAAAGAGATAGCTCAATGGCAAATATTTTAAAAACATTAAAAAACAACGGAGCAATGAGCTATACAGTGGTTGTTCATGCGGGAGCTGACGAAATGGCTGGACAAAGATTTATAGCACCATATACAGCCACAAGCATTGGTGAATATTTTATGAATAAGGGAAAACATGTTTTAATTGTTTACGATGATTTAAGTAAACACGCAAAAGCATATAGGGAAATATCATTACTTCTGGAGAAAAATCCCGGAAGAGAAGCGTATCCAGCAGATATATTCTACATACATTCAAGATTACTAGAAAGATCAACAAAAATGAAAGATGAATTTGGTGGTGGCTCAATTACATCTTTACCAATAATAGAAACAGAAGCGGAAAATATGTCGGCCTATATACCGACTAACGTTATATCAATTACAGATGGACAGATATATTTAAGTCCGAGTTTATTTAGAAAGGGTGTTTTACCGGCTGTTGATGTTAGTAAATCCGTATCTAGAGTTGGTAGTTCAGCACAATTACCGGCCTATAAACAAGCCGTAGCTACACTGGGAATAGAATATTCACAATTTGAAGAACTTGAATCGTTTTCAAAATTTTCAACATCTTTAGATGAAACAACGGAAAAAATTATCAATAGAGGATATAGAATTAGAGAATTTTTAAAACAAAGAAATGGTAACACTTTAAGATCATATGAACAGGTTGCAATTTTGTTATGTTTAAACGCTGGTATATTTGATGATGTGGATGTTGTTGATATGAGAACAGTACAGGAAACTGTGGTTGATATGGCAAATAAGGATGATAACAACATTAGAGAGTTGGTGGAAAATGGAAACAAGTTATCACAGGAAGTCATAAACAACTTTATTATGAACGTAAAAGTAAGACTGGAAAAGCAAAATGGATAATTTAGACGCTTTAAAAAAAGATTTAGAAACCACAAAAAGCCTACAGAGTATTATATCCACTATGAAATCCATAGCTGCCGTTAATATTAAAAAATATGAAAACGTTGTTTTTAATACTAACAAATATAGATCTAATGTCGATATGGGTGTACAGGCCATACTTGGTCAATATCCTAACATAATAGACTATATTAAATACATCGAAAATAAAACAGAAAATGATTTTACTAAAAAAAGAGACATAGTAATAATAATTGGTTCAAACCAAGGTTTATGCGGTAGATTCAATGATAAAGTTAGTGAATTTTATTTGGAAAATAGCACAAATGATAAAAACGAATATATAATAACTGTTGGTGATAGAATCGGTATGCTTCTGACAGCTCAACATATAAAATTTGATAAACACTTTTCTACACCAAACTCAATAAATGCAATTATTAAACTTGTTTATGAATTGTTTAACATAATAGAAGCATTTTTGAAAAAAAATATGTTAAGAAAGGTCGTCATTTACTATACAACCTACAGCTCCGGTGATGCTGGAAACCTAATAAAAAGTAAAATATTGCCACTGGATAGGAAATATTTTAGAAAATTAAACAGTAAAAAATGGCCCACAAATAATATTCCATTTTGGAGAACTGATATAAAAGTTTTGATGTCGGATTTAGTTCAACAGTATATATTTACAAACATATATCTTACAATAGTTAATTCAATGGCGGCAGAGCAAAAAAATAGATTAATGACGCTACAGGGAACCGAAGAAAATATAAGGGAACACATAATTGAAAATAACTTAAAATATAATCAAATGAGGCAGAATATTATAACCAGTGAATTAATTGATGTTGTGGGTGGTTCTAGATTTTTAAAGAAAAGGAGGAGGTAGTTATGAAAAATAACAACAAAATTATAGTAATTTCCGGTCCAACAGCCAGTGGTAAGTCCGCTTTTGCCATAGAGTTAGCTAAAAAACTAGATGGGGTTATTGTTAATGCCGATTCAATACAGATATATGAAGGGTTACCAATATTGTCTGCACAACCAGATGATAAGGATAAAAAAGAAGCAGAGCATAGGTTATATAATATTATAAAACCAAAAGAATCAAACTGTGTTTTCAATTGGCTACAGTTAGCAAAAAAAAATGTTGATGAGATTTTAGAAAAAGGACAAACACCAATATTAGTTGGCGGAACCGGGATGTACATATCAAGATTTATCAACGGTATTAGACCGTTACCAGACACAAACATGGACAACAGAAATAAAATAAACTCTTTATACGAAGAAATTGGTTGGGATAAGTTTTATGATATGGTTAAAGAAGTGGATGAAGAAAGTGTTTTAAAAATAAAAAAAAATGACAAACATAAACTTATAAAAACGTATGAAGTCTATGAGACAAGTGGTAAAAAATTAAGTTACTTTGAATCACTACCAAACGAGTTACTGTACGACAGACAAAATATCTTTCACATTAACATAATGCCAAAAAGAGAAGATACATATAGATTTTGTGAAATAAGATTTAAAATTATGGTGGAAAAATTAGGAGTTATAGAAGAAGTTAAAAATTTTCTAAAAAATAATGAAGATGTTTTCAATAGTAACAGTTCGATTTTACATACGATAGGACTAATGGAAATAAAGGAATATTTAGAGGGAAAAATTGATTATGACACCATGCTTGAATTAAGCATAAAAGATACCAGAAATTACGCCAAAAGGCAATTTACTTGGTTCAAAAATCAATTTACAGATGTAAATGTAAGAATCAACACGCTGATAAACTCCAGCACTGTTGCTGATGTATTAAAAAATACTTTAGAAAGTTATAATCTTTTTATATCACCTAAAACAGAATAAAATATTTTTTCGCCTATTAACTCGACATTGTTGTCGCTTATTTTTATGTCATTTACATACTGTGAATAGTAGTTTTCAGATACCTCATTGTCATATACAATGTTACAACTACTATTCTTTGTTACTTTACCAGCATTAACACTATAATTTACAATAATCCTATTATTAACTCTGCTTGTAACACCAGATGTACTAACTATGGACGTATTTGTCTTTTTTGCAACGTTGTTTATTGTTACTGTACAAATATCACCATTAACATTATTAAAGTACAACCTAAATTTATCCTCTAGAAATTTTTTTATTTTTGAATGAAAAAGAGCATCACTTGCCTCCGTTCCACTAAAAACCACCTTAAATGAACCACATCGTTCCGATACCCTACTCACCACGCTTTTGTTCATGAAACCACAAGAAACAACAAATAACAATGAAACTAAAGCTAATATTGCGCTTTTGTTTTCTACCATTATTCTCCTCTTAATTTACTCATACCATATTGTGTTGCTGCCTGTATCCAAGAACCACCTTTTGTGATAATAACAACAAATATCAGCACACCACATATTATAAATGGGAGCATTAAAAGAAATCTTCTACCCTCCGCTGCGATCAAATTTGCCTGTGCCGTAGCATATTTTGCCGCATTACTCTTTGATTCCTTTTTTGCTTCATCTAACTCTTTTTTATCCTCTTCTTCTTTTATTTCAAGAGCCGTTTTTTTTCTCTCGCTCTTCTCACTACCACCAGCAGCATCGCTCTTTTTTGGAGCTGATTGATCCTGCATAAAAGAAGCAAACGAACTATTGTTTTCTTCCATAGTTTTTACCTTTTATTAACAAAACGTTTTAAAACGGTATATCATCATCAATAACTTCCTCTATGAAGTTATCATTGGAATTGTTTGTGTTATTGTTCATATTGTTGTTAACGTTGTTGTTACTTTCTAATGAATTGTAGTATTCTTCATCAAAGTTTGTGGAGTTATTA
>JAFVEQ010000022.1 GCA_017475895.1 Rickettsiales bacterium | reverse complement strand
TTTGCTTTTTGCGTTAACTCAATGTTCAGCTCCTTTAGTTGTAGATCACTAACTGGGGCAGGGGAGTTCATCATTAGGTCAACACCCTTTCCATTTGGTGTAAATGCCACAACTTCCCTTAGGTTAGTTTCGTCTAACAGGAGCATAACTAATCTATCAATACCAAAAGCACAACCACCGTGTGGAGGAGCTCCGAATTTAAATGCATTAATCATTCCGCCGAATTTATCATCCAAGACAGACTTATCATAGCCAACCAATTCAAATGATTTATACATTATTTCTGGTTTATGATTTCTTATTGCTCCACTGCAAAGCTCATAACCGTTACAAACACAGTCAAACTGGTCACAGGTTATACTTAACAAATCATTTGTATTAAACGCATCCATTCCACCCTTTGGTAAAGAAAATGGATTGTGCGTAAAATCAAGTTTTCCTGTTTCTTCATTTATTTCGTAGAGTGGAAAATCAACTATCCAACAGAATTTGTACTCTTCTTTGTTAATTAAATTCAACTCCTGACCCAATTTTATTCTAACTTTTCCAGCCAGTTTTGCTGCCTCTAGTTCTGCAGCACAACAGAAAAATACAGCATCACCATTCTGTAGATTAACCGTTGTTTTCAGTTTATTTAGTCTATCTTCGTCTAGAAATTTTGCCACAGGTCCTTTAGCGGTTCCATCTCTATCAAAAACTATGTAACCAAGTCCTTTTGCTCCTTCTTCCATAGCGAAAGCTACCATTTTATCAAAAAAACTTCTTGGTTTATCTACAACATCCGATGCCGGAATAGCTCTAACAACAGCTCCGCTTTCAATGGCTTTAGCAAACACTGAAAAGTTAGAGTTTTTAAATATCTCTGTTACATCCTGTATTACTATTGGATTTCTTAAATCCGGTTTATCGGTTCCATATTTGAGCATTGATTCTTTATATGGTATACGTGGAAAGCGCGGTTCTGTGACTTTTCTATTGGAAAAAGTTTTGAATAAATTGTACATTACAGGTTCCATTGTGTTAAATATATCTTCCTGTTCCACAAAACTCATTTCCATATCCAACTGATAAAATTCCAGATTTCTATCTGCTCTAGTTCCTTCATCTCTGAAACATGGTGCTATCTGAAAGTATTTATCGAAACCGCCAACCATAAGTAATTGTTTAAACTGTTGTGGTGCCTGTGGCAAAGCATAAAACTTACCAGGATGAACTCTACTTGGCACCAGAAAGTCTCTTGCTCCCTCCGGAGAAGATACAGTTAATATTGGAGTTTGAAATTCTTGAAAATCCTGTTTCCACATTTCTCTTCTTAAAAATGCAACAACATCATTCCTTAAATGTACATTTCTATGCATTTTTTTTGTTCTCAAGTCAAGATATCTGTGTTTAAATCTCAAATCCTCCGGATAGTTTTGCGTTTCATCAGCCACCTGAAATGGTATTTGCTCCGCCATACTCTCCACTTTTATATCTTCAATATCTATTTCTATTTCACCGGTTTTCAGGTCTGGATTTATAACTTCCTTTGCTCTGGCAATCACAATACCATCCACAAAGATCACGCTTTCATCCTTTATGGATTGAGCTTTCTCCATTAGATCTTTATTTTTTTCGCTGTCAATAACACATTGTGTTATTCCGTAATTATCTCTAAGATCAATAAATACTAGATTACCATGGTCTCTTATCGAATGGACCCAACCACCCAATTTTACTCTTTGACCAATGTTTGATTTATTTAATTCACCACATGTATTAGTTCTTAACATAATTTTCCTAATTTTGTTAAATGCAAGGACGAGAGTTCGCCCGTGGTGCCACCTTGCTTTTTGAACTAAGTTCAACTCTTACGGCTATAACGGGCCACCCGTAGGGTTCTACTAAGTAAGAACTTTTCTTCCCTCTGCTCCCCTCTGTTAAAGGATCATAGCGTTTGTTGGTATAATATAACATTATTTTTATTTATCAAGTGTTTTCAAGGTTGTTGATAAATTATCATCGTATAACACTTGGATGAGTTTATAACTTTTTATAAGATTTTCGTATTTATTTTTTAATTCCATATTCATGTTATTTAATGCACTAGAGCTGTCATCAAGAAAAATAAATTTTTTTATGCTTTTCATGGTGAATGTTTCCTTTAATCTGTTATAAAATTCATCAAATGCTCCATCCATTCTTTTTCTTAATGCCATATTCAATTTATCTTGGTCGTTTTGTCTATAAAATTTACTGAATAGGAAAAAGCTAATTTCTTCGCCACTCTTTGGATTTACTATTTTATATTTATTTTCTTGATTTTCTTTTGTTACCTTATACCCAGCACATTCCAAAGCTCCGATGGCATTTTCTTTTATGTTGTCGGTTAGTATCAAAAGAATTGTGTTATTTTCATCTCTACTTCTTTTTTCCTTCAGTAAAAAGTCAAAAACTTCATCATTTATTTCTATTTTTCCACGAAATAGCTCCTTCATTAATTTTGTTGATGTTTTAAATTTTTTCTCCCACTCCTCCATAGTTACATCGGCATTATTCATGATGTTTTCGTATTCACGGGCCATACCCATGGATATGGATCTTAGGATATTAAATAATTTTTTACATCTATCATTTGGATTATTCATATATGTTTTTACGAAATTTTCTGCATTTTGTTGATTTCCATTAAATATTTTTTCAAGTTCCGCTAAGTCGTTTTCATCTATATTTTTGAACTTTTCTTTAAATAAAGTATCCTTATTTTTTAATAAATAATCATATATTAGACAGCTGTCCAATAAAACTAAATACATGTTATCCAATGTATCAAAACCATTATCTTTTGTTATTTTATACAACGTCTTATCACAATCCGTCGCTACAATATCAACATTTTTATCCCTATACATAATCTATACTTTATTTTGCTTTTTTAAGGGTGATTATAAATAATATTATCTGTAATTACAAGATACTTGATATAAATTGTTTATAGATTAAATAACAAAAAATTTCTCAATAATATTCTTCAGTTGTGAATAATCGTTTATTCTATTTATTAAATTTCTAAAGTTAGAACTATTTTTCATTCCGGCACTGTACCAAGCAAGATGTTTTCTAAATAATGAACAACTTTCTTTTTCACCGTAATAGTCTTTTGATAATTCTAGATGTTTTAAAACTATTGTCCTTATTTCAGTAACGTTAGGTCTTACAAAAGTTTGACCATTTATACCGCTATTTATTTCCACAAACAACCAAGGTTTTCCGCATATGCCACGACCAATCATAACACCATCAGCACCACTATCTTCAAGCGCTTTTTGTGTTGTGTAAAGGTCTTTTATATCACCATTTACAATCAACGGTATTTTTATCTTTTCTTTTACTTTTTTTGCAAATTTCCAATCAGCAACTCCGGAATACATTTGACTTCTGGTTCTACAATGTATGGTCACCATTTTAACACCAACATCTTCTGCTATTTTTGATATTGTGGGAGCGTTTAGATTGTTAAAATCCCAACCCATACGCATCTTTACGGTTACGGGAACATCTACAGCTTTTACAACGCTTTTCATTATATTTTCCGCCAGTTTTTCATCCTTCATCACCGCAGATCCAGCAAAACCTTTTACGACCTTTTTTACCGGACAACCAAAATTTATATCTATTATGTCTGCCCCTAAATCAACATTAACTTTTGCAGCTTCTGCCACATAGTATGGGTCATTTCCGGCAATCTGTACAACACTTATATTAAATGTATTTTTAACTTTTTCTATTGATTTGTTTCTGTTACCAAAAAACAGAGATTTTGACGGTATCATTTCGCTAAACATTAAACCAACACCACCAAAACTTTTTACAACTTCTCTAAACGGTGGATCCGTTACACCAGCCATTGGCGCTAACATCAAGGGGTTATCTATTGTAATATTTCCTATGTTTATCGGTTTCATGCCTATTTATTATTGCTTATTTTATCACCAATATTGAATCTATAACCATTTATGAAACTTTTTACATCCATGGCTTTTTTACCTTCTTTTTGTAAAATTAATGGCTTTAGTATTCCACCGTTACACTGTATTGAAAAATATTTATCAACTATTTCACCAAAATTTATACCGTCATTCAAAATGTAGTCACTTTTCAATATTTTTATTCTGTTATTGTTGTGGAACATATATATACCCACAGATTCATTTAGAGCCCGTATTTTTTTATGTATAGTTACAACGTCATCCGTTGTCCAATCTATCTTACCATCCTCATCTGTAATTTTGTCTGTAAATGTCGCTAAATTATCATTTTGTTTTATATATTCTAATTTTTCATTATTACTTATTTTGTTTACAACATCAACAATCATATCAGCACCAATTTTTGACAATGTGTCTTTTAAAAACTTTATGTCGGTGTCTTTATTTATTTTTATTTTTGTGGTTGCAATAATATCACCATTATCAAGTCCCTCTGCTATTTTCATCACACATACACCAGTTTCAGCGTCATCCGAAAGCAAGCATCTTTCCATTGGAGCACAGCCTCTATATTTTGGTAGCAGCGATGGATGCAAATTTATACATCCAAATTTCGGAATTTCCAACAACTCCCTTGGTAAAATCAACCCATAGGCAACAACAACTATTAGATCAGGTTTTATTTCTCTTATTTTTTCAAGATTTTTACCCTTTTTAAACGTGCTAGGTGTAAAAACCTGCAGACCATGTTTCACTGCAAAATCATGAACCGGCGTGTTTTGTATTTTTTTGCCTCTACCACTTTCCGCTGGTTTTCTAGTGTAAACTGCCTCTATAATATTATTTGTATCCAAAAGTTTTTCCAATGTGGGAATTGAAAATTCAGGTGTTCCCATAAATATTATTTTCAATTGATTACTGTTGTTTAGCATTTTCCTTTTCCTTCTCCCTTTCCCTTAACATATTTTCACACTGATTGCTTATGGTTAACTTAAACAGGTTGTTTTCCAACTCTTTATCCATCAAACACTTTTGTTCTTCATATTTTCTTAATTCTATCAGTTGAACTTTTGACAGTCTAGGACCAGACATTAATTTGTTCAATTCCGACAATCTTTTTTCTCTTTCCAGTTCCTTTTTCCTGTCAATGTTGTATTTATCTAACTTTTGATTTTTTAAATCCGTATATTCACTGTTGTATAATGCCATATAGTCAGGATATTTCTCAATTGATTGCTGTTTACAGGAAAATTTACTACTTACGTCTCTATTTTTTATTTTTTCCTCAACCACAGCCTTACATTCTTCCACCTTATTTTTAAAATTTATACAATCCTCAAACTCCTTTGATTTTATATCATACTTAACGCATTCTGGAAATTTTTCTAGATTATGTTTTATGGTATTTTCTTCATCTCTAACTCTTAACTTTTCTCTGGTTTTTAAAATCTGTTTTATTTCTCTCTCGTCATTTACGCTTAATCTGGGATAGTTAAAATTTAAAAACGTCAATAAGTTATAGTAATATTGATCAGGCCCCCTCAGTATTACCTTATAGTCCGGATGTTCATCCGTATAGTAACTCAACTTTGTTTCAAATTCGCTTTCTATTCTTGCTATTACGTTATTAATCACTTTTTTTATTCTTTTCAGTTCTGTTGTGTAGAATTTATTTTTACCCTTTAAATTAATGGAATCTTTGATTCTCATGTCTATTAACTGTTTTCTACAGTCCCAATAAAACTTTATACCAAATTCAGTTTCCGTGTTTGTGCCTCTGGCAAGACAAATTTCATTATCCTGTGTTTCTATTTCTCTAACTTCATTTTCCGGAATCAAGTAGGCAAAAACGTTGCTATTAGATAAACATAACAGCAAAAGCAGTTCCACAATTAATAATTTTAGAGTCTTCCCCATTAACAATATTAATATAATTTGATGTTATGATATAATTTTATTAATAATTTTCAAGAACAAAATGACAGCAATAAAAATTTTGAATGAAAGCTCAACTTTACCGATGGAGCTTGAGGATATCAAGTTATTTTTAAAGGTCGACTATGATGACGAAGATGATGTAATTTTAAGATCCTTTAAAACAGCAATAAAACAATGTGAGCTACTGATAGGTAAAAGTCTAGTGGAAAAACAGTACAGATATTCAATTTACAATAACATAAACAACACAGTTCAACTTTTGTATGGAGCTGTAAAAGCTGTCAACTCCATCAAATATATAAGTAAAAACAATAGTGAAATTTTAATAGACGAAAATACGTATTTTGTTGACTATGTCAAAGATAAAGTGGTTTTCAAAAATAAACCCACTAATTTTTATAGACTAGACATAGTCTATACGGCTGTTACGGATGATATAAGTGACGATTTAAAACAAGCGATTCTGTTTCACACTGCAAAAATTTTTGAGGACAAGTTAGGTTATTCACCAATACCTAAAGCATCCTATAACATATATAAAAACTACAAAACAAAAAGACTTTAAAGGTAAATATTATGGTAAAATATTACAATAAAATTAATAGTTTAAATAAGAGGTTAGAGCTTCAAAAACCAATAAAAGAAACGGATGGAGTAGGGGGCTATAATATCACATGGGAAAAGGTAAAGAATGTTTGGGGAAGTATAGATTTAATATCCAATATTTCAAATAGTAACTATAGCATGTTAGAAATAAAGGCAACACATCTCATAGTTGTTAGATATTTAAATAATATAGATAAAAATTTCACTGAAATTATCTGTGAGAGTAGGGAAGAACAACAATAAATTACATATTACTTTTAAAGTATTACATTAAATTAAAGCTAACGTGTAATTATATTTGTCAATATTTTATAAATAAATATAATCAATTACTTTTAAAGTAAAATGTAAAAATATTATATTTATAAAGTGTTACTTTAAAAGTATTATTATAATTTAGTTAAATAATGTTGTATTATCTATATATTTAATTAATTTGTTACTTTTAAAGTAATTGATTATGTTTCTTAAAAACGTCCACTTTAAACCAAGGTTAAAAATCAACACTTTTTTTGATGAATATGTAATATTTATTACTTCTTTTTTTGTTCTTATTTAATTCTGTTTTTATTCCTTTTTTATTCTCTTTTTATTCTCTTTTATATCCCTTTCAAATGATTAAATTACATTAATACATTCAATAATATCAACATAATTTAAGTTTATTAATTCTAATTTATTATTATTCTTTTATTATCTTTTTCTTATTCTTTTATTCTATAACTATATATATTATTATAACATTTTACACTGTTCAATTTAAACCTTAGTTTTTTACAATCATTTTCATATTTATAACAAAACCAAACATGGCAAACAAAAATTTACACAACGCCAAAGAAGCAAAAAACGATGAATTTTATACCCAATTAACCGATATTGAAAAGGAAGTTTACCACTATAAAGAACAACTGAAGGATAAAGTAATTTATTGCAATTGTGATGACCCCGCTTGGTCCAATTTTGTAAGATATTTTCTACAGCAATTCAATTTTTTTCAACTGAAAGGACTCATTGCCACCGGCTACATAAAGGGAGCAAATTCACTAACAAAAGATATAAATTTATTCAATGATGAAATAAAAGTAAGTTATAAATTAGAATTTAAAAAGGTAAATCAAAACCTAATAGACAAAATTGCCGATAGTATATTAAAAAAAATAAGTAATGATGAGTTATTTATGTTTTTAAAACAGAATGGATTTATTAAAGAATTACAGGGTGACGGGGATTTCAGAAGCGATGAATGTATAAAACTACTGCAACAGGCGGATGTTGTGATAACAAACCCTCCCTTTTCGTTGTTTAGGGAATATGTAGGGCAACTGATGGATTATAATAAAAAGTTTTTAATTATTGGAAATAAAAATGCTATAACCTATAAGGAAGTTTTTAAATATATAAAAGAGAATAAATTGTGGTTGGGGTACAATAGTCCTTGTGAATTTGCTATGCCAAATGGAGTAATTACAAAACAACAAAATGGTTTAACAAGATGGTTTACAAATTGTGATGTTAGTAAACGACTTGAAAAACTTGTTTTATATAAAAAGTATTATAGTTGCGAAGAAGACAAAAATAATCCAAATTATACAAATCCAGAATATCCAAAATATGATAATTATGATGCTATTGAAGTAAGTAAAGTTGCCGATATACCCATTGATTATGATGGTGTGATGGGAGTGCCTATAACTTTTTTGGACAAATATAATCCAAGACAATTTGAGATTGAAAGATTTAGAAAGGGAAACGATGATAAAGATTTACAATACACAATTAAAGAAGGAGAATTGAGAGAGAGAGAGGACAACAACACTTCAAAACAATTCAACCATATTTCAGAATACTCATTCGTCCTTATCGGAATCGACAGATATGTTGAGGGAAACAAAACACCAAATAGGAGAATGTGTATCAATGGAAAAGAATTATTCGCAAGAGTGCTTATTAGAAAGATTTGAAATTATTGCTCTTGGTATAGTAGGAAGTTGTGATTTTACCTGTTATAAAAAAATGGAAATTTTAGATAAAATGGGAAATGGAACTAAAAAATTTACAATAAATGCAAAGGGGACTTTATATAGAAAATATAATCCAGCTACTGATAAAGTACCAAATTTTAGAAATGTTGAAACTGGTGAATTGTATTCAAGCATTTATGCAAGAATTTTAATAAGGAGATTTTAATAAAATATGGGAGTAAAAATGATTGTATTTAATAATTCACAAAGTAATTCTTTTGAAATTATATCTTGTTTAATACAGGCTATTATTGCAGTTTTAGCTTACACTTTTTCAGTAAGAGATAAAAGAGATAAATATAAAAGAGAAATAAGAGAATATTATAGTAATGTTAATAGTTTTTTTTATACCTTAAAGTGTTATCTTGTTGAAACCTATAACCTAGAGATAGATTTTTGTTATGAAATTAAAAATAAAGATAATACTACTTATAATAAGCTAGTAAATATATACAGACTATATAATCAAGAAATTGATAAAATAAAAAACTGTATTAGTCAAAACAAATATAATACTTCTATTGAAAAGTTTTTAGATAAATATCCAATTTATAGAAAATTTTATGAAGAAGCTTCTTTATTGTATAATATAGATTATAGGGGAGATATTAAATATATTTATGAAGATATTGTAGAAAGAAAGGCAGTGAATGTTGGTGAGAATAGATTAAAAGACTATTTTGAAAAATTTAAATCATACGAAAATAAATTAGATGAAATATATGAAAAATATTTTCTTAAAAAAGAAAAAGAAAATTACATAATAGAAGATTTTGAAAAAAATTTAAAAGACTTTATTAGCAAAATTTGGATTTAGTATTTTTATTAACAACCATAAGTAAAAAAATGAAAATAAATTTACAAAAAATTTTAATCAAGGATTTAATAAATGGATATGAAGACAAAGGCAACGACGGAGTTGTTGGATACGGTGGAAAATTAGATATAAGGCCACCATATCAAAGAGAATTTGTTTACAAAGACAAGCAAAGAGACGCTGTCATAGATACCGTTAAAAAAGGCTTTCCTTTAAATAGTATCTATTGGGTGAAAAATGGCGATAAATACGAAGTTTTGGACGGTCAGCAAAGAATAATAAGTATCTGTCAATATTGTAGCAATGTTTTTAGCTTTGAAGGACATAATTTCAGTGGCTTAACAACCTACGAAAAAGAAAAAATTTTAAACTATGAACTTATGGTTTATATGTGCGAAGGTAACGACAAGGAAAAATTGGATTGGTTTGAAACCATAAATATAGCAGGTGAAGAGTTAACAAATCAAGAGTTAAGAAATGCAGTATATACTGGAAAATGGCTTTATGATGCTAAGGCTCATTTTAGTAAAAATAATTGTGTTGCCTATAATCTAGGAAAAGATTATTTAAATGGAAGTCCCATAAGACAGGAATATTTAGAAAAGGTTTTGTACTGGATAACTGATAAGGGACAAATTACAGATTATATGGCAAAACATCAACTGGATAATGATGCCAATGAGTTGTGGCAATATTTTCAAGATGTTATAAACTGGATTACGAAACTTTTTCCCTTTTACAGAAGAGAAATGAAGGGTTTGGAGTGGGGTTTACTCTATAACAAATACAAAAATAATCAATATAATACTAATAGGTTAGAGGAAAGAGTTGGCGAATTGATGGAGGATGAAGAAGTTGGATCTAAAAAAGGTATATATGAATTTTTGTTGAGCAATGAAGAGGAATCAAAATTACTAAATTTACGAACCTTTACGGATAAACAAAAAAGAGAATATTTTGATAAACATAAACAGATAAATAAAGATGGTGAATATGTTTGTAAATGTGTAAAATGTGGAAAAGAGCTGAGGCTTAACGAATGTGAGGCGGATCATATAATACCTTGGAGTAAAGGCGGTAAAACTGATATGGATAATTTGCAATTTTTGTGTAAAAAATGTAATGCCAGTAAAGGAAATGATTATTGATTAGTGAAAATTTATATTGTTTTTTAAAAAATATTTAACATAATTTAGAAAAAATTATTCTTGAATATAATGGGAAGCGAAACAGAAAAAAGCCTGGTGTCAGTTCTGACATTAAACATAAAAGGACAGTTAGGAAAAATAACAACTTTTTTTAGTGAACACAATCTAAATATTTTAAGACTTGTTTTGTCGGCCGCTGATAAGGATGATAAAATACATAGAGCAATAGCATATTTGGAGGGTAATAGAGAATATGTAAATGCTATGTGTAAAGAGCTGGAAAAAGTGGAAAACATCGTGAAAGTTGTAAACTTTCAAACCAATGACGAGTACATTGAAAAGGAAATGTGTTTGGTTAAAGTATCGGCCTACAATAGTAAAATAGATAAAATTATGAATCTTGTTAGAGATGCTGACGGTAGTACATTGGTTTCAAAAGGTAAAGTTATTATATTTAAGATTGAGGGTGCAGAGGAGGAGGTTAATGATTTTGTGATGAAACTTAACTCCATAACAAAAGAAGTTGAGATTGCCAGAAGTGGGATGGTGGCAATGGCTGTAAATGATATGATAGATGTTATATAAATATAATAAATAAACTGTTTAACGTGAGTAATATTGAAATTATAACGTTTGGTTGCAGACTGAACAGCTATGAAAGTGAAGTTATAAGGGAGATATTAACATCGAATAATATAACCATAGCGGACGACAAGAATATTGTCATATTTAGTAGCTGTGCTGTCACAAAAGAAGCAGAAAGACAACTGCAACAGAATATAAGAAAAGTAAAAAAAGAACAAGGAAACAACGTTATTATAGGTGTTGTGGGTTGTGCCGTTCAGGTGAATGGTGATACTTACATAAATATGCCGGAAGTTGATTTTGTGATAGGTAATAATAAAAAGTTGGAACTGGGAAGCTATACAAATATAAAAAAATGTAACGTAGTGGTTGATGATGTGTTTAAAAACAATAAATCATCAACTGAGATAATAACGGGTTTTGAAAATAGGGCTAGAGCTTTCATACAGATACAGAACGGTTGCGATAATAGATGTACTTTTTGTTTGACTAGATTAGCTAGGGGGTATAGTGTTTCTACACCGTCAAAACTGATTGTGGAGCAAATAAAAAGACTTGTGGATAATGGTTATAGAGAAATTGTTTTAACTGGTATAGATATTACCGATTATGGTAAAAGGTTGGATGAAAATATAAATCTTGGAAAACTCATAAAAAAAATAATTAAAGAAACATCTGTTGAAAGACTGAGAATATCTTCCGTTGACATTGCCGATTTAAATGATGATCTCGACGAAGTGTTAAAATATGAAAAGAGACTGATGTCACACATACACTTAAGTTTACAGTCTGGGGATAACATAATACTAAAAAGGATGTTACGAAGACACACAAGAGAACAGGTTTTTGAAAAGTGTAATAGTATTTTAAATGTAAGACCTGAAGTTGTGATTGGAGCGGATTTAATTGCCGGTTTTCCCACAGAAACGGAGGAAATGCACAATAATTCAATAAAAATAATTAAAGAATTACCCATAACATACGGTCACATATTTCCATATTCCATTAGACCAGAAACAAAGGCAGCTCTTATGCCACAGATTAATAAACAAACAAAGAAACGAAGGGCAAAGGAATTGCGAAACGAAGCGGGAAAAAATTTAAATATCCTAAAAAATAAACTTAAGGGAACGGTGCAGAAGGTTTTGGTTGAAGGTAACAGAAAAGGTAGACTGGAAAACTATTTACAAATTAATCTACCGGAAAATTTTGATGATAAAGTTGGAGAAATTGTTGAAGTGGTAATATAAATTATACTTCCCACCGCAAATACATAAAGTAACTTGTATCTATATAACGATATTAAACTACAAATGTTTTATGAAATAAATTTTCCGGAATCGGTATCCATAAGGTCGAAGCATCATATTGAATATAACACAAGTGTTCATAGATCAAAAAATGGTAGAGAACAGAGAATTTCAAATATGGAACAACCATTATCATATTATGATGTTGTAAGTGGTGTTAAAACTACCGAAGAAATAAATGAACTTGTAAAATTTTTTAAGTTAATGGAGGGTAGAGCCTGTGGTTTTAGGTTTAAAGATTGGCTGGATTATGGAGCTGAAAATCAAATAATAGGTGTTGGCGATAATAAAAACAAAACATTTCAACTGATTAAAATGTATACAATCACGGTTGAAAATGAAACTATATCACATATAAGAAAAATAACAAAACCGGTAAAAAATAAGGTTGATGTTTTTGTGAATGGTGTAAAATATAATGATTTTCTATCACTAGATTATACAACTGGTGTTGTAACTTTTGATGAACCTCCGGCAACGGACGAAGTGGTAACAGCAACATTCGAATTTGATGTACCGGTTAGATTTGATGTGGATAATTTAGAAATAATTATGAATAATGTAAACAGCGGTGAAATCAACAATTTAAAACTCGTTGAAATTAACATTTAATTGACAAACAAAATAAAAACATTAGCATATACACCACATGGAATATCTAGAATAATATGAAAATTGGTGTTGTATGTACACAAATATATAATGAAGCAATACAAGCAAAAGACGAATTAATAAAAAAATACAAGCTAACTAATGTTAAGGGTGCTAAAGATCTAAAAAACATTGATGTGTTGCTTGTTTTAGGTGGTGATGGTTTTATGCTAAGAACAATACACAGCTACTATAAATACAACATACCATTTTTTGGCTTAAATTATGGAAATATGGGATTTTTATTAAATAGTAAACACTGTTTAGAATGTAATTTAGTCGATATAATAGGTACAGGTGACACAATAAGCATAAATCCATTAAAAAACATAATAACTAACACAAAAAACAAAACATTTGAAGATATTGCGGTTAACGAACTGACTCTTATCAGAAGTGTTTATAAAACCTGTGATTTTGATGTTTTTGTAAATGGTGATAGAAAACTAAAGAATTATTCCGGAGACGGTATCGTTGTTTCTACACCGATAGGTAGCACAGCCTACAGTAGTTCTTTGGGAGCTCCTATTATATCACACAGATCAAATAATATAATACTTTCGGCAATAAGTCCGTTTAGACCCAGAACATTTAGAAACGCCATTCTACAAAATGACTGCAAACTTAGCTTTAGGGCAAATTATACGGAAACAAGGAAGGTTAGTGCTTTTACCGATTTTGTTGAATACAAGGATGTTATTGAGGTGGAAAGTTTTATTGATAAAAACATACAAATACAGTTAATTTTCGACAAAAATAAAAGTTTAGATAGTAAAATTATCGATGAGCAATTTAAACATTAAAAACATTGATTAATTTATCTATAATATCGTTGGCTTTTTTAAGTTCTGTATCGTTAGATTTACAATATAAAATATTTGAATGTTTATTGGCCGGAAAGGCGACTATACTTATTTCTTTTAGATTAATATTCGTCAAAATTCTTCTATTTTTCTTGTCAAAATAGCAATCGTTAACGGTATATCCTATGCTTAATCCATTTACGAATTCACCCTTCACCAGAGAATATATTTTTTTTATTCTCCTCTATGTTTATTTTTCCCTCTACATATAACCCAACAGAATCTTCTCTTATATTTACAAATTTACCAATAACATCATTTATATTATGTTGCCAACATAGTTTTATATTATCTTTATTATCAATTGCCTTTTTAAACGCACCATTGACAATTATATCATTGTAGCTATCAACAACATTGAAAACACTAGCATAGCCATAAAACATTCCATCATCTAGTGCTGTTTTAAATTGTATAATGTTATTCTTGTATTCCATACTGTTTACGGTTAATTTTTCAATAAATTAACACATAAACAATATTTATGGAAGTTCGTTAATATTTAATTTCCGGATGATATTTTTTAATGTATTCTATATAATGTTTTTCTACAATATTCCACATTTTGTTTCTATCTTCGATTTTTTTCATATCAATTTTTTTGTTACTAAATGATTCGTAGCAACCAAGTATTTTATCAAATATGTTACGATTGATTCGGGGTGATATTCTGGATAGATCACAATATGTGTCACTAAGATAGCAAAATGAATAGTCAATAAAGGCATTTATACTATCATCTTCGTTTAGAATGATGTTACCAGCATTCATATCTCCATAAACAAAAACAATATTATTACTATTATCTTCGTCATTTTTTAATTTTATTAATTCCTGATAGTTGTATTGAATATCATTATCATCAATTTTCGATAACGTGAAAAGAAAATCATTCATTTTTCTTTTGCATTTAGTTGGCACGGTGTCAATATTCACGCTGTGAATCTCATGAAATGCTTTAGCTATTTCTTCGGCAATTTCGTTCTCCTTTTTCTTTGAAAGATCATTCATTCTGGTCATTAGTGTTTTGCCTTCAATCTTTTTATGTATTGAAAATGGTCTATTTTTATCATAACACAGACGCATGTCAACAACCTTTATATTTGTATGTTCCTTCAAAAATTTGTTTGCCTCGACATCTTTTTCTATTATATTTGAAAAAAAGTTATTTCTAGGAAAACGAAATATATAAGAATTATCTTTACATTTGACATCTAAAACTATGTTTGTCCAGCCGGTGGATATTTTTTTAATATCCACAACTTCTTCGTCAAGATTAGCAAGAACTATCGATTTTAGATCCTCGTCTTCTGTAAAAAATGTTAAGTTTTCTACCATGTTTCTTGTAATATTGTTTTGTTAATAAAAAAACTAAAATTCAGACAAAAACTTGTCATAAAATTCAGTTTTATAATTCAGCGCCACTTTTTCATCATTTACTTTTTTCAACATACCATCAACAAAAATCCTGTTTTTGTTAAATAATTCAATGATATTTTCATTAAAGTTATTTGATATTAAAATAGGTTTTTTTTCAAAAACATTCCACATCACCATATAATCACCATCATCAAAAATATCCTTTAACATCAGTATCCTTTTTATAGCTTCACCTAAGATATTATAAAAAAAGTTTGCTGTATTATCTAAAACCACTCTGTTTTTTTCATAGTTGCTGTTTAAACTTCTATCTTTTATCCAAGTATTTGATATTTCCAGAGGAATAGAAATAATATTAAATAGTATCTTGTAGTTATATTTTTTTGCTAATCTAATAATGTATTCTTCAAAGTCCGGTGCCAAAAGGGTGATTTCCCAAAAAATATTAAACTTATTCTTTATTAGTTTCTCCATAACACCAAAACAGCAAAACAAAGCAAAGGCATTTGTTTTTTCTCTTATTAAAGATTCTCCGTATTTTTCCAACAGTTCTCTGTAGTGAGGATGGTTTTTAACAAAAAGTCTTACGGCTAAATGTACATAATCAATGTTATTTTTATTTAAAGCGGTAGTTATAGCTGGTAATAGTTGAGTGGTTTTGCCGGATCCACTCTGTGCTCCAAGTTTAATTAAAAGTGGTTTTTCCTGTGGTTTTTTGTCTTTGGTTAGTGCTTTAAAAGTACTATCCACAACATCGTTGTAATATTTATCATCAAAACGTTGTAAAACTTCGTCACCTGTATCATTCCTAGTAAATGTTGATTGTATGAAATTTATTATTTTATTCCTAAAAACTTCCATAATTATTAATTTTTGCTTGTCATAAAGAATAATTTATACTTTAATAATTGCAAGAAAATAATTGAAATGTTAATATTGAATTGTATAATTTCAGTAGCTTAAAATATTACCTTTATGAAGATAAAACTATTATTTGTTCTATTGTTTGTTGGTATTAATACAGTATTTGCGTCCTATGAGGAAAGTTTCAAGCAATTAACTACAACGGAACAGGCTATTGTGGATAAAGCAAACGAATATTTTGATAATATGACAACCCTAAAGACTAATTTTATACAGTATGATAATGCCACGGAAAATATGGCAGAAGGTATGTTTTACATACAAAAACCAAAAAAAATGAGATTTGAATACACACATCCATTTAACAATTTACTAATAGTAAATGGTAAAGTAACAACCTTTTATGATAAAGATCTGGACGAAATATCAAATTTTACCACAAAATCCTTACCAATATCGTTCCTAATAGAAAATAATAGTAATTTAAGGAGCGTTAATTCAACCATAAACAAAGTATCACAGAATAATAACGAGGTGATAATATCAACATTACTTGAAATAAATGACAGTAGTTACAACATAGATTATACGTTTAATAAAGAATTGACAGTGCTACAGACGATAAATTTTAAAGAAAAAGATGGTCAGGATATAAGTTTAAGTTTATTTAACAATGAAATCAATACGGTTTTGGATAAAAATTTATTTATATTCAAGAATCCACGGCTGTATAAAAATAGAAAATAAATATGTATTCCTATCTGTCAGAATCTCAAAAAATAGCAGTAGATTATATTTTAAAAGGTGAAAACGTATTTGTGACAGGTTCGGCCGGAACCGGAAAATCGTATTTATTAAATTTTTTAAAAACAGAATTAAAGGATAAATGTTTTTATATAACAGCAACTACGGGTATAGCGTCCGTAAATGTTGGCGGGATAACCTTGCACTCTTGGGCTGGAATAGGAATTGAAGACATACCAGTGGAAAAGATAGCACAAAAAATATTGACCGCCAGCGGAACACATACAAGAAAAAGACTACAGTCAACAGAAATTTTAGCTGTTGATGAAATATCTATGCTTTCAATGAAAACGTTTGAAAAAATTGACAAATTGTTGAGACTGGTGAGGGATAACAATAAACCATTTGGAGGCATACAGCTAATATTTTTTGGCGACTTTTTTCAACTGCCACCGGTGGACTGTGAAAATTTTTGTTTCGAAAGCAATGTGTGGTGGGAAGCAAATATAAAAATGGTATTACTAAGGGAAATATTCAGACAAAGCGACCAAACATTCATAACACTACTGGAACACGTGAGATATGGAATTATTAGCAAAAACGATGTGGATATTTTAAAACATAGATGGAATTTAAAGTATGACGGAGTTATAAAGCCAACAATATTATCAACACATAATGTTTTTGTGGAAAAAATTAATTTTGAAAAATTAAACAATCTAACAACAAAGGAATATATTTACACCGCTAGATTTGATGGTAGGGAAGATAAAATTGAGTTGTTAAAAAAGAATTGTATAGCCAGAGAAATTTTGAATCTAAAGCTAGGCTCACAGGTTATGATGTTAAAAAACACATACCAGAAGGAGGGAATAATAAATGGTTCCAGCGGTATAGTTGTAGATTTTTCGATGAAAAAACATTATCCCGTGGTTAGATTCGAAAACGGTAAAGAATTAACAATTGCACCTGAGTGTTGGGAAATATCAACCTATAATCCTGAAACCGGAGAGGTAAACGTGCTGGCGAGTATGGTACAAATACCGCTGTTGCTATCATGGGCTATAACAATTCATAAATCACAGGGTATGACACTGGACAAGGCGGAGTGTGATCTAAAACATGTTTTTACAGATGGACAAGTTTACGTTGCTCTTTCCCGAGTTCGTGATCTAAATGGATTATATATTAAAAGCTTTGATGTTAACAAGATAAAAGCAAACAAAAAAATAATAAAGTTTTATGATGAAGTTTTGAAATAATTTACTAAGTCTAAAACGGTATATCATCATCAATAACTTCCTCTATGAAGTTATCATTGGAATTGTTTGTGTTATTGTTCATATTGTTGTTAACGTTGTTGTTACTTTCTAATGAATTGTAGTATTCTTCATCAAAGTTTGTGGAGTTATTA
>JAFVEQ010000021.1 GCA_017475895.1 Rickettsiales bacterium | reverse complement strand
TAGTAAAACAAGTACTACTGGACTTACTGAAGGAACCTATTTGAAATTATATAGTTGTGTCTCAGGTTATTTAGCAACCGGCAATCTTGTTTATCAATGTGTAGAGAGTGGTGAGAGTTATGAATGGCAACCAGTTTCTGGTTATACTAATGGTACATGTGCATTAGCTTGTTCTAATCCAGATACCACAATGATAACCAATGGTAGTGTAAGCTGGAATAATAACGCTACCACCTATGGTAATAGCATAACCGGAACTGTTACCTGTGACAGTGACTATGGTACAATAATTAATACTATAACCGCAAGCTGTAACAATGGAGAATGGAGTTATGATACTGAGGCAAAGTGTGAGGTAATTACTAATAATTGTACAGCGAATAAGGCAACGAAAAAATCGGGATTATCCCATTCACATCTTTGGAAGAAAGCAGATGCTACGGGATCAGTGACTGGTGTTTTTTATGGTGCTATAATAGGTAATGGTAATACTGAACTTAATGAAGGAACCTATTTAAGATTTAAAGCTTGTGGTTCACCTTATAAACCAACTGGTAAACTTATGTATTACTGTGAATATAATAGTAGCACAAATACATTAGAATGGCAAACGGTTTCTGGCTACACTGATGGTACATGCGTTAAGGATGAATAAAAACTTAATATTTTTTGAATATCTATTTATATTCTTAAATATATTATTCCTATTCATTCATAGGTTTAATGGTATTTTCATGGATTACAACTTAATTTATTATCGTTTATATCATAGTGGTGAAAAAATAATAGTCACCGAATGTTAGATAATGCCTTGATCAGCAACAAAATTATTGATTAATTAAAAATTAATGCTAAATTTTAAACAACACTGTAACACGTTTATTAACATTTATCAATTTTAGAATGACAAAAGATAGTAAAACATTGCACTTTTTGGGTATGAACGGAAGTGGTATATCGGGTGTTGCCTGTTTAGCAAAACAATATGGTTATAATGTGAGTGGATGTGACTTGACAAAAATTAGTAATTACACGGATCAGTTAAATGAACTAGATATTGATGTATTGGAGGGACATTCTGTTGAACATCTGGATGGAGTTGATGAACTTATAGTATCTGCAGCAATATATTTTAAGGATAAATACAAAACAATTCCGGAAGTAATGGAGGCCATGAAAAGAGGAATAAAAATAACAAAATGGCAGGAGTTTATCGATAACAATTTAACAAGGGATAAAGAATTAATTTGTGTTTGTGGAACACACGGAAAAACAACAACAACAACATTTGTTGCCGATATGTTAGAATTTTTGGGAGCAGATCCATCGGCACTAATCGGAGGAGTTAACGGTAAATGGAATAGAGGTTACAAGGCTGGAAAAGGTAAATATTTTGTATGTGAAAGTGATGAGTATGGTAACAATTTTTGGTCCTATCACCCAAAATATATAATTATCAATAATATTGAGATGGAACATCCGGAGTTTTTCAAAAATATTGATAATTATAGAGATAATTTTGCCACATTCATAAAAAACATAAGGGATAATGGCATATTGATTTTTAATAGAGATTGTGATGAGACATATGATTTAGTGAGAAAACTTAAGGATTTCTTGCTGAGTAAAAATGTAAAGATTATCTGTTATACACTAAACAACAATAAAAGAACAGCTGGTTTTATTAAAACCATCAGAGCAACAAGTAAAGAGGATACTTCTTTCAATGTTGAAAATGTGGGAGAGTTTAAACTTAACGATATTCATGGAAAACATAACATAAGAAACTGTTTGGGTGTTATTTCTTTAATGTTAGAATTGGGGTTTGAGGTCAACGATATTAAAAACGCCGTTGCAAGAGTAAGCCTACCAAAAAGAAGAATGGAAAAGATTTTCAGCAGTAATTCTGTAGATGTGTATGATGACTATGCGCATCATCATACACAAATATTTTACAATCTATCAACACTAAAAAATAACATAGATAAAAATGATAAAATAATTGCCATTTTGGAACCACACTTGATATCTAGGTTTAAAAACAATAGTAAACAGTTTATAGAATATATGGAATTTGCAGATTTTCCAATAATAACAAAGTTTTATAAGTCCAGAGAAAAGGATTTGGATGATTTGAATCTAGATGAATATCTAAAGGGTAGTAAAATAAAATATATAGAATCATTTGATGATGTGATAAAAGAGGCTATGGTATTATTGGACACGGAAAAATATAAAAAAATGCATATAGTTATCATGGGAGCTGGCTTATCTTATAAGCTTGCCAGTGATTTTGTAAACATATTAAAAATGTAAACATGCTACGTAGTAACGTAAAGAAAGAAATATTCGATAACATAATAGAAGACATGAAAAAATACAATATAAATCCGAGCGATTGTTCTTTGTATTTGGATAATAGAATTGATTATGAATACTCAAAAATAAGAAAAGATGACAATAATTTCAAAAAATTTATTATGTATGATGATCATCTAAAACAGGAAGAGGTAAAAGATTTTAGTGTTGTGTTGGATGATTTTATAGGTAAAGATGAAAAATTAAACGTTTATAACAGTGTTGATGATAGTAAATATAGTAAATATTTGAGTGACGGAAAGAGTAAAACTGTAAATTATTTATTCAAAAAAAATAAAAATAGTATAGTTTTTGATTTGTGTAATTTATTTAGTTATATTACAACATTTAGATTGAAATATTGTTTTCTGCAGACAGTAATGATCATGTTTACTTTGATTTTAATATTATTAAAGTGTACTAGTCTTTTATTGTTCGGTCTTGTTGATTTTATTGTATTTATACTTTTTAAGTCCCTAAAACAATTCATTAGAGGAAGAAACATGCTGGGAAGAAAAAAAATACTGTAGCAAAAATATTTGTGTCGTTTTTTAATCTAATAATAGCGGTTTTGAAAGCTATTATAAATACCATTAACAATGTATTTTATATATTTAATAATCTATTCAACAACAATGTTGAATCGCTATTAAATTGCTTTAACAAGTACACCAATGAAGCCATTTATTTTAATAGGTTTTTTAAATCAAAGGTTAATAGAGGTAACAGGAGTGCGGAACAAAAAAATTTGATAGATAGAATAAAGAGTAAATCATTGCAAATTTTAAATGAATATCTTGCAAACAGTAAAGTTTATATCGATAAATTTACCTTTTCAAAGGCATCCGCAAAATCCACTAATCCTGAGGCAATAGTTAATCCTGCTTTAAAGGAGTATTTTTTAGATAAGGAGATAAATGAAAAAGCAAGAATGAAAAATAACATCATGAAATACATGTATAACACAACTAATAAAAATATTGACAAAAATATAACAAAGTTATTAACTATTGATAGAATTATCAAGAAAATATTATTAAGGGCTCATCGAATGGGTATTGACATTAACAGTATTGATGATGAAAAAATATATAAGGAATTGGATAAAGAACAACAACAATTTGTTAATGGTATTATAAATGAGAAATAGTAAAATAAATTATAGTGATCTTATAGATAAAGCATTGAGGTATACGGTTAAGTTAGCCTTGAAAAAAGCAGAAAAAATGAAAGGTGAAAACTTTTGTTTTTTTCTTGTGGTAAACACAGAGGCGGAAGGGGTTGTTTTGCCGAATTATGTTAAAAAAGAATATCCGGAGCAAATAACCTTGATACTACAACATCAGTTTTCGAATTTAAGTGTTAAAAATAATGGCTTTTCTGTGGATTTAAGTTTCGGTGGCAAAATAGAAAATGTTGTAATTCCGTTTGATTCTTTAATTGTGTTTTCAGATGAAACGGCTGGTATTAGGTTGAATTTTAACTATGCCAGTAAAGATCTGGAGGGTGTGTGTTTGGTGGATGAAGGTGAAATTGAAGATCTTTACAGCTATTTGTTTAGTGATGAGGAAGCAAACGTTAATGTTGATTTAAACAACAACCTGATAAATTTTAATGACCTAAAAAAGAGGAGATGATATGTTTGATATACACTATGTAATTATATTTGGTATATTAACATTCTTTGTGGGAGGAATACCGTTTGGATTGTTAATAGGTAAACTAGTCAAGAAGGTTGATATTAGAAAATATGGTTCCGGTAGTATTGGCGCCACAAACGTTACCAGAGTTATTGGTTTTAGGTACGGTTTTTTGACATTTTTATTGGATGGTTTAAAAAGCTTTCTGCCGGTAATTTTGGCAAAGTATTATTTTGATGTTTATGTGGCAACATACATTTCGTTTTTTGCTGTGATGGGACATATATTCAGCCCATGGCTTCGGGGTAAAGGCGGTAAGGGTATTTCAAGTTTTATACTGTCACTTTTGGCCATTGATTGTAGATTATTTTTAATAATGGGAATAGTTTGGCTAATTTGTTACAAAGTAACAAAAATATCGGCATTATCGGCATTAACATCAACTTCAGTTGTGGCTATAGTTTCCTTTTTTATAGTTCCAAAATTTTGTGCTCTTATCCTATGTTTGATTGTTTGTATTATATTTTATGCTCACAGAAGCAACATACAGAGATTGATAAATGGTGAAGAACTATCTTTCAAAAAGACTAAAAAATAAGAAAACTATTTTATTTATATAAAGAAAAATTTTGTCATCACGTAGTTTGACAGCAGTATTCCTATTGATGTATAAACAATGGCATTTATGGTTGCTTTACCAACACCTTCGGCACCACCTTTTGAGTAGTAACCACAGTAACAACCGCAAATTGCTATTATAAAACCAAAAACAACTGATTTGGCGATACCGGAATAAACATCACCAAATTGTAAAAAGTCCACCGTATTATTTAAGTATTTAGATAGATCAAAATTTAGACTAACAACGCTCGCAACAGTTTCACCAAAAATTCCTATTATATCAGCTATCAAAACCAAAAACGGCATTGAAACCGTTGTGGCAATTACTCTGGGAAGTATTAAATATTTAAACGGAGATGTTGATAAAGTATATAATGCGTCTATTTGTTCAGAAACTCGCATTGTTCCTATATGTGCCGCTATGGATGTGCTAACCCTACCAGCTACCATTAATCCAACTAAAATTGGCGCTAATTCTCTAGTTATAGCTAAAACAACTATTGTTGGAACCGTGCTTTCAGCTCCAAACCTATTACAACCGGCATAGGTTTGCAGGGCCATAACAGCACCGGTGAATATTGCTGTTGCTGTTACGACCGGAAGCGAATAAAAACCTATCTCTAAAAATTGTTCAACTAGGTTGTTGAGGTACCATTTTTTACTGAAGGCACTTTTTACGGTCTTAAAAATAAAAATTGAAAATTTACCAATGCTAGCGAACAGTTTAGAAAAATTTTCTATTGTTGCACTCCCAATCTGTCGAACAAAATTCATATTTATTAGAAGTTGTTTACCCAAAGTCCGTGTAAATTACAATAAGCTCTGATGGAAACTATTTTATTTTTGGTTTCGCAAATAATTTCCGGTTTATCCTCTGGCTTTAGAAAATATGTCAATCTTTCATCCTTATCGGTTATAGCTTCTATATACTCTATATAATGTTCCTTTGTCATAGGATGAGCCACAGAACCAACTTTTATTTTGTAGGTATCATTGTCAATTTTTTCCATAACCGGTATATGTTTTTCTGTGGAAGCGGTGTCATCGGCATTTTCATTTAATAGATTCATCTTTTTACCACAACAAACTAGCTCGCCGCCACCATCGTGGTTTTTTACTACTATATTTCCACAGATACTACATTTATATGTTTGTGTGTTTATCATTGCATGAAATTTATTTTTCCATAGCCATATGTTATAATTATCAAAATTTAAAATCAATACAATTCTACAGCACCGTTTTTCATAAACTCATCCACAAAGTCTTTATATCTTTTTTCCTCTATGGCTTTCCTTATGCCTCGCATTAAATCCTGATAATACATTATATTGTGTTCGGTTAACAGCATAGCGCCAAGTATTTCGTCCGCTTTAAATAGATGATGTATATAACTTCTACTGTGTAGTTTGCAGGCTCTACAGCTACACTTTTCATCAATGGGTCTTTCGTCGTAGGTGTATTGTGAATTTTTAATATTCATTGTTCCGCCACGAACAAAAGCTTGCCCATTTCTTCCACTTCTGGCCGGTAATACACAGTCAAACTGATCAACACCACGAAAAACCGATCCTACAATATCAATTGGTTTACCAACTCCCATAAGATATCTTGGTTTATCCGCCGGCATCATTGGTGTCAAATAATCTAATACAGAAAACATCAATTCCCAGCCATTTTCAATTGACAAATCACCACCGATTGCATAACCATCAAAATCAATTTCTTTTAAACCGTCTATTGATCTTGTTCTCAGATCCTTTTCAGCTCCGCCCTGAACTATGCCATATAGTCCATAACCTTCTCTTTTTACAAAGGCATCTTTACTTCTTTTTGCCCATCTTAAGGATCTTTCCATTGCCTTTTTTGTATATTTATAACCAGCCGGTTGTCTTACACACTCGTCCAACGCCATGGTTATTGTGGTATCAAGTTTATGTTGTATTTCCATTGAAAATTCTGGTGTCAGTGTATATTTTTTACCGCTCAAATGGCAAGCAAAATGTACACCATCTTCCTTTATTTTATTTATTTTGCTCAGGGACATAGCTTGAAATCCTCCGCAATCCGTCAAAATCGGGCGATCCCAATTCATAAATTTATGTAAACCACCCATTTTTTCAATTACTTCGTACCTGTTCTGGATCATTAAATGGTATGTGTTGCACAACATTATTTCGGCCCCACTCTTTTTCAATTCGTCAAAGTGCATTGCTTTCATAGCTGCCACCGTTCCAACGGGCATAAATACTGGTGTTTGTACATCTCCATGCGCAGTGTGTAAAGTACATCTTCTGGCCATTCCGTTTTTTTCCTGATCCAATAAGTCTTCCCTGATGTCTAATTTAAATACAGTCATTATTTTTTTTATTTATATAATTATCGTTATTGTCTATGATAATGATTAAAGTTTAGAATTCAATAAATATTTATTAATCATTTCAGCAGTTCATATGTTACTATATAATGTTTATTATCGTTTAAGATTTGAGTGTTAGTCTATACTATAAATTAGTCTAATATTCAAATTTATTCATAATTTATAGTATATAAATTTTATTATAGATTATTAGCATATAATCTGTATGAAAAACGAAGAACTACAGAAATATATTGGTGAAAAAATAAGGGAAATCAGAAGAAATAAAAATATTTCCCAGCTAAATCTTGCTTTTTCAGTGGAAATGAGTATGAACACCATTTCCTACATCGAAAATGGTAAAATTTCACCGAAAATAGATACTTTAAATAAAATTGCAAATGAATTAGATGTTGACATTTGCGAGTTTTTCCCACATAAGGATAATGGCAATTATACAAGGGAGATGGAACAATTTATTGCTAAATTAAGTGCTTGTAGTAATAGTACTTTAGCAAAATGCAAGAGAATAATTGACATAATAACCGAATAATCGCAATAAAAAAAGTTGATAAATCATTTTTTAAAATTATAATGTAGGGAGTGAGTTATAATTAAAATTTTCGGAGTTTGGAAACACATACGATGGAAGAAAAGGGATTAATATTTAAAACAGATAAGTACAAAATTAAACTGTTCACAATGGACAACTTTGAAGATTTTTGTGAAATAAATCAAGATCCGGTGGTGGCCAAGTATGTAAATCATAACAATGGTAAACCTAAAACCTTCAAAGAATGTGTGGATAAATATAACGATATAACATACGCACAAAATAGATATGGCTATAGCTATTGGGCAATTTACAGCAGTAATGATGAATTCATGGGACAATGTGGAGCAATTAAGGGCTGGCTTGGAGAGATAAATTTTTGCTATGCCTTTCGCAAAAAATATTGGGGCAAAGGTGTAGGAACCGAAGTTTGTAATTTAGTTAAAAACTATTTATTTAATAATTTTAAAGATGTTGAACAATTGACGTGTAGCGCTTTTAGCGAAAATGTTGCATCTGTAAAACTGTTGAAAAAAATTGGTTTTTCTGTTGTTAATGTGGATATGGAATTTGATAAGGAACTACAATTTTTTAGAATAACAAGAAAAGAAAATGAAGAAAAAAATATTTAAATTTTTATTTCTGTCGGGGGTATTTTGTTTTATCGCCGGTGTTCTGGCTGTGTGCTGTATATTTATGTACTACAGCATAAATTTACCGGAACATACGAATTTAGAAAACTATCAACCACCCATAACCAGTAGGCTATACAGTAGTGATGGTATTCTGTTGAAGGAATATGCTAATGAAAAAAGATTATTTACAGCAATTGAAAATATACCGGAGATTGTGAAGGTTGCTTTCATATCCGCCGAGGACAGAAATTTTTACACCAATAAAGGAATAGATTTAGAGGCTCTATTTTCGGCTGTTGCCTACAATGCTGTGGCTTACTTTAGACATGGACAATTTAGGGGAGGTTCCACCATTACACAACAGGTGGTCAAAAACATGATTTTGACAAATGAAAGAACTTTGGAAAGAAAAATCAAAGAGGCTATACTTGCCTATAGAATTACAAAAGATTTTAAAAAAGATAAGATTTTAGAACTATATTTAAATCACATATACCTTGGAAATAACTCCTATGGTGTTGCTTCCGCGATGTTATCATATTTTAACAAATCACTTAACGATGTAACCATTGCTGAAGCAGCTATGTTGGCGGCACTGCCAAAAGCCCCAGGAAAATTAAATCCAATTGTAAATTATAGTGGTTCTTTAACCAGAAGAAACTGGGTTTTGGATAGGATGTACAAAAACGGCTACATAACAGCTAAAGAATTGGCTGAGGCAAAGGCTGAACCAGTGAATGTTGTTAGAAAAGAAAAAGATAAAAAATTCAACTATGGTGCTTTTGTTGAAGAGGTTAGAAAAAGCTTGTCAACAACGTATAGCGAGGAAACGTTGATGAAGGACGGATTGGTTGTTTCCACTACACTAAATCCAAGTATACAAAAATCTTTGGATAAAGCATTAAAAATCGGACTAGAATCCTATGACAAAAGACATGGCTATAGAGGTTCATTGGGTAATATATTAAATGATAATTTTGATGAAAATTGGGCCAGTGAATTGAAAAATTTTGAGATAAAAGAATACTATAGAGATAATTGGCAAAGAGCCGTTGTTCTTCAAATGGATGTTGAGGGTGAAAAAATAGTAATTGGTCTACTGCAAAATGCAAAAACAAATAATTATACCTTTGATGAATTGGTGGAAATTGAAGGAATAGAAGCAAAGAAAAGTTATATTTTATTGAATAATGTTAAATGGGCAGTTGATCCACATTTTCTAAATATGAAAACGTTTGATGAAAACGGTGAACAGGTTAAGGTTGAATATAAGGTTGAGACCGTCAATGATTTGAATCTAAAGGTTGGAGACGTAATATTTGTTGAAAACACAATAAAAAGTGGATATTTACTAAAGCAAACACCTATTGTTAATGGTGGGGCGGTTGCTATGGATCCACACACCGGAAGAATTCTTGGTATGGTGGGCGGTTATATGGATTCTGAAATTACCTTCAACAGAGCAACACAGGCAAAACGACAGCCGGGATCATCTATAAAACCTTTTGTATACTTATCTGCCTTTGAAAATGGTTATTCACCAGCAGATACTATAATGGATGAAGAAATTGTACTACCTCAGGGTTTTGATATGCCAAACTATAGACCAAAAAACTTTTCAAACAAGTATCATGGACTTGTAACATTGAGAACAGCGTTACAAAACTCCTACAATGTTTCAACCGTTAGATTAGCAAGTCAGCTGGGTTTAGGAAAAGTTGCTGAAGTTGTCAGAAGATTTGAAATTAATAAGAGACCAAAAAGAGTTTATTCTGTAGTTTTGGGATCTGTAGAATCGCATTTGATAAATATAGTTAAAGCCTACTCAATGATTGTAAATGGTGGTAAATATATTGACATTGAGACGGTTGAAAAAATACAGGATAAGAATGGTATGACAATCTTTAAGAGAGATGGTAGAACTTGTAGTAAATGTAATGTCTATGAAGAAAATATTGATGAAGTGGAGGTTCCATTTCTGGAGGATAATAGAAAAGAGATAACGGATTCCGCCAGTGCTTATCAAATAACATCAATTTTAGAAGGTGTTGTAAAATACGGAACAGCTTGGAGAGCAAGAAGTATAGGAAAAATTATAGGTGGTAAAACCGGAACAAGTAGTGACTTTAAGGATGCATGGTTTATAGGTTTTTCACCGGATATAGTGGTGGGTGTATATGTGGGTTTTGATGACAATAGAAGTTTGGGTGAAAATGAAACCGGATCAAGAGCGGCGTTGCCAATATTTGTTGAGGCTATGAAAGATATTTTAAAAGACGAACCGTCAATACCATTTAGAGTTCCGGCAGGTATAACACTAAAAAGAATAGATGCCAGCACTGGTCAATCCCCCACTCTGATATCACAGGAGCAAAACATAATAATGGAGGCATTTAAGGTTAATCAATCAAATATTTTCAAGGAAAAAAGTGAAGAGGTTGAAGAAATTGGCGACATTGGTGATGCTAATAATAATGTTACGAACGGTAAAAATATTGACAATAACAACAGTAATGATAGTGAATTTAATGATGTAAAGATTGATTTTAACGACAATCAGAATAATAATAGTAATGAAGGTTTTAACGATTTAATTTTTTAATATGTTAGTATTAGGTGTGGATCCAGGGCTTATAAAAACAGGTTATGGTGTAATTAGTTTAAAAAATAACAACATTTCATACATAACGAGTGGAACGATTTTTACTGACACAAGTTTGCCCATTGAAAATAGATTAAAAAATATTTATGTGAATATTAATAATCTGATAGAAACCTATAGACCAGATTTTTTTTCCATCGAAGAAACTTTTGTAAATAACAATCCCACCACCTCGTTAAAATTGGGGCAAGCTAGAGGTGTAGCTATATTGTGTGCTGGCGTGAACAATATTCCTGTTTTTGAATACAAACCAAATACTATTAAAAAAAGTGTTACGGGAGTCGGTAAAGCTACAAAAGACCAAATTGGTATGATGATAAAATGTTTGCTTCCGTCGGTTAATTTGAAGACGGAAGACGAAGCGGATGCTTTGGCAATTGCCATCTGTCACGCCAATAGCTATAATCCTAGATTTGTATAATAGATTATCATAATGACAACTTTACTTTTAACAATTGTTGTTTTTGGTTATAAATATATATCCTTTGCTGATTACTTTTAACAATTTTATTGAAAATAATAAATTAAAATTTAATATTAAAAAGAATTATATTTATCAGAATGTATTATATGAAAAAGTATAGTGAACTAGCAGAAAAAAAAGAACAATCATTGTTGGGCGGTGGAATAGAAAAAATATCAAAACAGCATCAACAGGGAAAATTAACCGCCAGAGAAAGAATAGAAGTTTTGTTGGATCCGGATTCGTTTGAAGAATATGGTGTTTACGTGGAACACAGGTGTACAGACTTTGGTATGGAGAATAAAAAATTTAGTGGTGATGGTGTAATAACTGGATCTGGTACAATAAATGGTCGTTTGGTGTTTGTTTATGCACAGGATTTTACGGTGATCGGAGGATCGCTTGGACAGGCACAGGCACTTAAAATCGAAAGAGTTATAAACATAGCTTTAAAAGCTAAAGTTCCAGTTGTTGGTATAATAGATTCTGGAGGTGCTAGAATTCAGGAGGGTGTAGATGCTCTGGGTGGTTATGGAAAAATATTTCAACGAATTGTTGATGCGTCCGGAGTTATTCCACAGATATCTTTGATAATGGGACCCTGTGCTGGTGGTGCTGTGTATGCTCCGGCATTGACTGATTTTATTTTTATGACGGAAAATAATGGCTATATGTTTTTGACCGGTCCGGATGTTGTAAAAACCGTAACTCATGAAGAGATAACAAAAGAAGATTTAGGTGGAGCAAGTGTTCATGGTCCGATAAGTGGTGTTGCTGATGAAGTTTTTCAAAATGATATAGAACTACTGCTACATACCAGAAGATTATTTGACTTTCTGCCGTCTAACTTTCTGGATAAGGTGCCTGAAATAGAAACCACTGACCAATCGGACAGAATAGATGTATCTTTAAATACACTGGTACCAGAAAATTCAAATCAGGCCTACGATATGAAGGAGTTAATTTATAAAATTATCGATGAAGGTAACTTTTTTGAGTTAAAGCCTGATTATGCAAAAAATATAATAACTGGTTTTGCTAGAATGGAGGGAGGAACCGTTGGTATCGTAGCAAATCAGCCACTGGAACTGGCGGGTTGCTTGGACATAAACGCCTCTAGAAAGGCAGCTAGATTTATAAGATTTTGTGATGCTTTTAACATACCGCTTATAACACTGGTTGATGTACCTGGTTTTCTACCGGGTAAGGATCAGGAACACGGCGGAATTATTTCGCATGGTGCAAAGTTGTTGTATGCTTATGCGGAATCATCAGTGCCAAAAATAAGTGTTATCATAAGAAAAGCTTATGGAGGTGCTTATATAGTTATGAATTCAAGACATCTTAGAGGTGATTTGAATTATGCTTGGGAAACGGCGGAGATTGCTGTTATGGGTGCTGAGGGAGCAGTAAACATAATGTATAGAGATTTAACTCCGGAGCAGAGGGAGGAAAAAATTAGAGAATATAAAAATAAATTTTCCACCCCGTTTTTTGCAGCCTCCAGAGGCTATATAGATGAGGTTATAAAACCACAGACTACACGAAAAAGGATATGTGATGGTTTAAGGTTTTTAAAAAATAAGGATGTAAAAACACCCCGTAAAAAACATGATAATTTACCAATGTAGTTTATTATATGACAGGTTTTTTTATAGGTCTATTTAAAGTTATGAGGTATATTTTAAAAATATTATATTTTGTATCATTTATTTTTATGGTTAATTTTGTTGTCAATTTTTGTAAAAAATTAAGATTAAATGGTTCCAAAAAACAAAACAATAGCGAGAAAATAATGTATTTGGATATGATATCCTATGAAAATTTCAAGAAGCTAAGTCCAAATAAATATTTACTTTATTTGATTTATTCCCTTAAGGTTTTTGTGGTTATATTGTTTTTACCACTAATACTGGTTTTTATGTTGTTTGATAATAAGGTATTTTTGAGAATTTTTAAACAGGTGGTTGTTATATTGTATTTTATTTTTATGTGTGTGTTTATGTTTACACTTTTTTCGCAAAATAGAACAATTATTTCCGATAGTCAGGTTGTTATTGATATTCCAATAAATAAAAATAAAATAAAAAATTTCTAATGTGGGAACAGGTTGAACAGTTTATAAATTCAATAATTTCTACGGAAGGATTGTCAACCAATACCGTTTTGTCCTACAAAAACGACTTAAAAACTTTTGTAAATTTTTTTAAAGATGGCGATGTTTTAAACATAACAAGAGAGGATTTAGAAAAATATGTTGCTTTTTTATCGTCAAAATATTCCAACAGAACGATCGATAGAAACATATCAACAATTAAACATTTTTTTGACTTTTTACAGTTGGAAAAGGTCGTTGTAAAAAATCCAAGTACGCTTTTAGAACACAGAAAACCAGAACATTATTTGCCAAATTTTTTGAGTGAAGATGAAATCAAAGAATTATTAGATAAAGCAAAGGAAGATAAAAGTGATTTTGGTGTACAATTTTACTGTATGTTGGAATTGCTGTATGCCACAGGTATGCGAGTTTCAGAACTGGTTAGTGTGAAACTTTCAAGCATAGAAAAGCAATTTAATTTAAAGAACGATTCCTACAAAATAAAAAACATAATTAAGATTGTTGGTAAAGGTGGAAAGGAAAGAATTATTCCGATGAATGATGTTGCTGTAAAAGCATTGGAGAAGTACTTGACTTTAAGGGATAAAATCCTAGGTCAAAATCACTCTGATTATATTTTTACTAACATAGTACCATTTAGCAGAACAAAAACGGGAGTTATTTGCAGAAAAATATTGAAAAATGCCACCGACGGACATGTTGCTAGGCAGGTTTTTGCTAGAAAATTAAAGGAACTCGCCATCTCAATCGGTGTAAATCCTGAAAAAATATCACCACACGCCATAAGACATTCAGTGGCTACGCATCTATTAAACCATGGTGCTGATCTAAGAATTATACAGGAGATATTGGGACATGCTGACATATCAACAACACAAATATACACACACCTGAAGGATGATGTAGTTAAAAAAACCATACAAAATCATCATCCTTTATCAAAAGTAACAAAAAAATTAATAGATAAGTTGTAGATAACGGTTAATTGACGGTTATTCAATTAATTCTCTTTTACCATTGATGCCCGGAGGAGATACAATTCCATCATTTTCCATCTGTTCCACAAAATTAGCTGCTTTGTTATAACCAATTCTTAATTGTCTTTGAATATAGCTGATGCTTACCTTTTTATCCTTTCTAACTACATTTATTGCCTGTTCGTAAAGACTATCGTCTCCGGTAACCTTGTCACCGTTTATACTTATGTCAAAATCACCACCACTATCATTTTCTTCATCATCGTCTTCAGCCATATTTTTAACATATTCCGGTTTTATGCCTTGTTTTATTATGTATTTTACAACTCTTTCCACTTCTTCATCCGAAACAAATGGACCGTGTGCCCTACTGATTTTTCCGCCATTGGGTAGGTATAACATATCTCCCATACCCAAAAGTTGATCTGCTCCCTGTTCTCCTATGATGACTTTACTATCAATTTTTGAACTAACCAAAAAGCTAATTCTACTTGGAAAATTGGCTTTTATAACACCGGTAATAACGTCAACCGATGGTCTCTGGGTGGCCATTATTATGTGTATGCCGGCAGCTCTTGCTTTCTGTGCTATTCTCTGTATCAGAACCTCAATGTCCTTTCCAGCTGTTATCATTAGGTCAGCCATTTCATCAACCACCACCACTATAAACGGCAATTTTTTAGTTTCCAATTCCTTAGTTTCATATATGGGTTCACCATATTCATCATAGTCAATTATGGTTTTTGTGGTTAATACAACGCCATCTTCAATTGATTGTTTAATTTTTTCATTGTAACCATATATATTTCTGACACCTAAACTTGACATTAATTTATAGCGGTTATCCATTTCATTAACAACCCACTTCAAAGCCATAACGGCTTTTTTAGGTTCTGTGACCACCGGAGTTAACAAATGCGGTATTCCTTCATATACCGATAATTCCAACATTTTTGGATCTATCATAACCATTTTACATTCATCGGGAGCAAATTTGTACAACATTGACAAAATCATAGTATTAATGGAAACGGATTTTCCCGATCCGGTTGTTCCGGCAATCAAAAGGTGCGGTGCTTTAGCTAAATCCATAATAACCGGATCTCCGGCTATATTTGAACCTAGAACTATTGGCAACGAATATTTGTTGTGTTTATATTCGTCGCTTTCGAATATATCCTTTAGAAATATAGTATTTCTTGTTTTGTTTGGTAATTCTATACCTATTGCATTTTTTTCCGGAATAACCGATATTCTGGCCGATTTTACTTTTAAATTTCTTGCTATATCGTCGGCGAGTCCTATGATTCTTGATGATTTTGTACCGGCTGATGGTTCAAATTCATGTAGAGTTATAACCGGACCAGCCTTGACCTCAATGATTTTTCCATTTATTTTAAAATCCTTTAATACTTTAATTAAATCGCTAGCTTGTTCTTTTAACTCATCCTTTGTTAACATAACTATTTTATTGTTGGAGGATTCCAATAGATCATTGTTTGGTAACTTATATTTTATGTTATTTATATTTTTTACTTTTTTATCACCATCTTTGTTACTTAAAAATGAAAATATTCCGTTTTCCTTTCTGTTTTCGTTATTCCTGATGTGGTCACTTATGTCTTCGACATCCCCATTATTTTCAATATTTTTTATGTATTTTTCTAGATTTTCAATTTTTCTATTTTGTATGTTTATTAGATTTTCATAGTTTTGTTGTTGATATTTGTTTTTGTTTATTATGTTTTTTATTTTGGTTACTACTGTATTTATAGTATTGATAATTCTATTTGGAATGAATAAACAAATTACTTTTAATGAAAGTTTTAGTATGAATCCCATAATTTTTTTTAGTCTCCTGTAGGTTTTTACGACGATTATGGTTATTTTTTTATAGCTTAAATCCAATAGAATGTTTGTTGATAAAATGAAGCATAGCAGATAAAAGCAGATTAATGTTTTATAATAGGGAAAATAACCTGTCAGGTTATTTATGTAATATCCGACCGTTCCGCCGTATGTTTCATAACCCCAATGGTTTGTTCCGCTGAATAACTTTGACATAAAAGCACAGCCAGACAATACAGACATTATAAACATAATTATCTTTAAATATATATTATATCTTACCAGTTTTAATCTAAATGTGTTGAAACCTATTTTCATAATGATGAATACTATAAAAAACGATACAACACCGAACAACTGTATAAATAAATCAGAAACATAAGAACCACCTATGCCCATTCTGTTTAATATTATGTCTGAATTTCTTATTGTGTTAAAAGATGGATCTAATTCATTATAGGAAAGTATTGATATAAAAATAAACATGGCTAAACTCATAACCATAAATCCAAATATCACTCTAAAAATATTTCTACTTCCTCTCTGATAAGTCATCGTCAAAATTAGCTTTATTGATTTTATAATAAACAAATAATTTTTATTTTCAATAATCATTACCATTAGTATAATTTCTGTTGTTTTTTAAAAAAAATATGGAATACTTTCAACAGCAAACGATTGCAAAAAAATATGACAATAATTGAAACACTAAATAATATTTTACAGAATGTTCTGCAAAAGCTTAGTTACGATGGTAAAAATGCGTTTTTTCAATATTCAGACAGACCAGATTTAAGTGATTTTCAAACAAACTGTGCTATGGCTTTGTGTAAAATACTAAAGAAGTCACCGGTGGAGATTGCTGAAAATATAAAAAAAGAGTTAGAAAATAATAATTTATTTGAAAAAATTAGTGTAGATGGTCCTGGTTTTATAAATGTAACCATAAAGAATGATGAGTTATGTAAGTTGATAAACAATACTATAAATGATGATAAATGTGGTTATAAAAGAGAAGATAAAAGCAAAACCGTGGTGATAGATTTTGGTGGTTACAATGTAGCAAAGGAACCACACGTTGGACATCTTAGATCGACGGTTATAGGTGAAAGCATAAGAAAAATATACGTTTTTTGTGGCGACAATGTGATAGGTGATGTACATTTGGGAGATTGGGGGCTTCAGATGGGTATGGTTATTGAAGGCATAAGGCTAAAATACCCCAATGCCAAGTGTTTTCAGGATGGTTTTAATGATGACAAAATAACAGATTTAAATATAACTCCGGCGGAGTTGACGGAAATCTATAGAAGTAGCAGTGCCAAAAGTAAGGAAGATGAAGAATTTAGTAAAAATGTTCATGATACTACGACAAAACTTCAAAATGGCTACAAACCCTATAATGTTTTATTTAAATATTTTACAAATATTTCGATAGTTGATCTAAAAGAGTTGACAGAGGATGTACTAAAAACACATTTTGATGTGTGGGATGGCGAAAGCTCTGTAGCTGATTTGATGAAAATCATGTTTAGAAATTTAGTGAATCAAGGTGTTGTTAAGGAATCCCAGGGGGCATGGATAGTGGATTTAAGCGATATGGAAAGTGATATCCCACCGGTGATTGTGAAAAATAATACTGGGGCTTTTATGTATGCCACCAGTGATATGGCAACAATTCTCAATAGAATACAAAGATACAACTGCGATTTAATGTTGTATATAGTGGATTCTCGACAATCTTTGCATTTTAAACAGGTGTTTTTGGCTTGTAAAAAAATTGGTTTATTGAATGAAAAGCACAAAGCGGAACATTGTCCCTTTGGAACCATGAATGGTAAAGATAATAAGCCGTTTAAAACCAGAAGTGGAGAGACTGTAAAATTGAGGGATCTGATAAATGACACAATAGTAAAGATAGAAGAAAAGTCTACAGTTAAGGACAAGGACACGGTGACAAAAATAGCGGTTGCCTGTTTAAAATTTGCCGATCTAATAAACTACAGAGAATCAAATTACATTTTTGATCTTGAACAATTTACCAATTACGAAGGTAAAACCGGAGCCTATTTATTATATGGGGTTGTTAGGATTAATTCCGTATTAAAAAACAATGACATTAGGGATTTAAAAATAACGCACGTGAAAGTTAAAGAGGAGAGAGATTTATTAATTGAATTAGGTAAATTTGTTGATGTTGTGAAAAGTACATACGATAAAAAAGCACCAAATTATTTGGCTGAGTATGTTTATAAATTAGTTAAAAAATTTAGTAGTTTTTATGCCAGCTGTAATATAAACAGTGAGGGCGACAAGGATTACAAAAATTCAAAATTAGCTTTGGTATATGTAACAAGGCAATATATAACCACATGTTTAGATCTACTGGGTATCGATACCGTCGAAAAGATGTAGAAATTATAAAGAAAGAATAAGCCAAACAGAAGATTATATTATTGTTACTACATCATTCTTGTGACACCACTGTTCTTTGTGGCAGCAGCAATGTAGTGTGTTAAGGCTTCGTAAACCCTCTTACCTTTCGTTATGTTTAGTCCCTTGATGTTCATTATTGGATCACTCAAGTCCTGAGTGGTTAAAACTATAGTACAGCCACCAGTACTATATTCACTTGCTGATTGTTTTAACTCTATATCAACAACTCTCCACAATTCCAAATTTGATATCTGCTTTGAAAAGAAACCCTTTTCAACAGTTAATCTGTGTTGTGATAATATATATTTGTATGATTTTAAGTAAATCTTTAACTTTAAGAACTTATATAAACCAATTAGACCTAGTATAATTGCCAGATAAAAGTATGTTTTTTGATTTTTTATATACAATGACCACTTTATTGGTTTTGGTGCAATGTATAACACTAATGATAAAATCATAAGAGATATTGATGACATTAATTGCGCCTTCATTCCACTATACTGTGGCCTAAATATTATAGTTTTATTTTCAGTTTTGTTTTCCATGCTATTTACTTTTTTATTGTTACCTCTTCCCCACCACAGCATTAAACTGTGTTTGACTACATAAGCCTAATAGAACAGGATCTCTGGGTCTAACCTCTTTGATGTTCCAGTGGGTTTTATTTCTAATGGATTCAATCATGGGGGTTGTGGTGTTTATGAG